>JAJZXK010000071.1 GCA_021806565.1 Bacillota bacterium
CATCGGGCTGGCCAAGACGCAGTTGCAACTCCTGTTCACAGCGGCGGCAGCGAATCTGAAGCGACTTGGGGTCCTCTGCCAAGGGGTTAGTCTGCCCATAACGGCATAGAGGGCGGGGGCAGGCGAGTTGAGGGGCATTGCAGGCCCTTGAATGGCTGTACATGGGGTCTGTAATGGTGGATGGTGGGTCCGAAATGCCATATTCCACCATCTCCCCGCAACCCGCCCCGCACGTGCGTTCGAAGGCGCGGGCTTCAAAAGGCACTTTTGCAGAGCCCTCCTAGGGCGACACCCGCGAATGGGAGGCGACGGCCACGGACACACAGGGGCGGGATCTTCCAGAGCGGCAAGTGTATGAGAAACTTCTGTTCGCCCACTACCTTCACCTGGACAGTTGGGATGGCGGCAAGCACCGCAAAACGGCCGACGACTGCCTGCAGTGGCTGCTCACGCCGGGCGACACGGACACCGTCCCCTACCTGCAATACGAATACCTGCGCGGTCGCGACCCGGACTTCGTGCCGTTCCTGCGCGAGATGCTCGGATACGGCGGCGACGAGGAGGCGCGGGCCGACCTTTGGCGCCGCCATGGTGAGGCGGCCCGGCGCGGCATCGGTGTGGCCCAGGTGCGGGGGGGATACTGACGATGCGGGTGGATACCGTGGCGGACCGGCTGCTGACCAAGCTCTTCCTCGCCGACCGCGCCGCCACGCCCGAAGTGGACCCGCTGGACGCCTTCCTGGCGGACCTGGACGCGCCGGAAGCGGCCCACCCGCTGGCCGTCTGGATCCGGCGCAAGCGGCCCGACCTGAACTGGACCGAAAACGTCTGCGACATGGTCAGCCGTTACTTCGGACTGCCTCCCCGCCCCCTGCATGCGCGGGAGCAGCCGTCCCACCCCCCCTACGCCCCCGCCGCCGCCGCCCTGGAGGACCGCCTGCGGCATCAGGATGGGTTCCCGCGGCCCTCCTCGCCGTCGGCCAGCAGGTAGCGGCGGACGGCGAATAGCCCGGCGACGGCCGCGACGCCGAACAGATCGTAGACACCGCTGTGCTGGTGCAGCAACATCTCGCGGGTGATCATCACGACCAGCAACTGGACCACGTTGGCCGGCGCGGGGTTCCCGACCAGATGCAACAGCTCCAGTGCGATCAACAGCAGCAGGGCGCCGTCCAGCACACTGCGGAAGTGGGCGTAGAACGACGCCGGCGCCAGCCCCGACCCCACCACGTACGCGACAAAACCGACGGCGGCCCAGAGCAGGGCCGCGACCAGCAGGAGAAAGACCGCCACACGGGCCGCGCGCAGGAAACCCATCGCCCGCGGCCAACCGCCCGGTCCGCCACCGTCCACCGTGCGCGCCTGGTTCGACCCGTGTGTACCGGCCGATTCCACGACCCTCCACACCTCCACCCAACCAGGCCCTCACCCCTTTCAGCCTTGGAGTGGCCCCACCCAGATCCAGCGGCGGCGGGCGGACGCTCCATCGCCGCGGCCCGGGCCAAATTCGGCCCCCCGCGCCGGACCGACGCACCCCCACCCACGCTCACCATCGGCATCCGCGCGACCGCCGCGAGATGGGGCGCCGCATCAGATGCCGATCGACTGGTCCACCACATACTGCAGCGGCTCTCCGCGCAGATAGCGGCGCAGGTTGTCCGCGAAGATCGCGGCGATCCGCTCATGGTTGCGGGGGCTGGCCCCGGAGGTGTGCTGGGTCAACAGCACGTTCGCCTCCCGCCACAGCGGATCGTCCGGCGGCAGCGGGTCCGGGTCCGTAACATCCAGGCCGGCCCCGCCGATGCGGCCCTCGCGCAGGCCCGCCAACAAGGCCGCGCGGTCGACGGTTGGCCCGCCGCCGACGTTGTAGATATAGGTGCCGGGTCGCAGTAGCGCGATCTCTGCCGCGCCGATGAAGCCGCGCGTGCCTTGGCTCAGCGGCAGGGTCACCGCCAGGTGGTCCGCCTGCGGCAACACCTCGCGCAGCCGATCCACCCCCACCACCCGCTCGGCACCTGGACACAGGATGTCTGGGCGCCGCCGCACACCCAGCACGCGCATACCGATGGCCACGGCCTTGCGGCAGAGTGTGCCCCCCACATCCCCCAGTCCCAGGATGACCAAGGTCTGGCCTTCCAACTCAAACTTCTCCCGCGCGACGTGCAGACCGGCCGGTTCCCGGGCCTCGCGCGCCTGAATCAACAACGGCAGGCGGGTGGCGAAGGCGAACATCATCGCCAGCACCAACTCCGCCATCGGCAGCCCCTGGGCCCGCGCGTTGGTCAGCACCACGCCGCGATCCCGAAACTCCGAATACAGCAGGTGGGAGACCCCCGAAGTCCCGGCCTGCAGCCAGCGCAGCCGCACGGCAGGTTCCGCCGCCTCGCGCGGCAACGAGTGGGCGAGCATCACCTCCGCCCCTGGCGCCGCCGCAACCACCTCGGCCGAAGAAGCGGCAAACGTGAACGCGACCTCCGGGAACTCCGCCCGCAGGCGGTCCCGTCCGGCCGCCCCGAGATCGATGGCCACAAGCGCCGTCACCGCCACCGCCATCCCCCGTCCCGCGCCACCGCCCCCCCTGGGCTCCTGGGCGCGGACCAGGCTTCGCCCGTCCGCGGCGAGGCTCCTTCCGACGCCCGCCAACGCCCACGTCCCGACCACCAGCCCGCGCGCCGCCTTTGACCGCCGCAAGCGGCGGCTGCTAGAATGCGGTGCACGGTGCGCGGCCGCCGCCAGACCCATGGGGCCTGAGGGCGGAGCCACCGGTGGCGCGGGCGAAGACGGAGCCGTCCCGGCGGACCACGTGGCCCGACAGAGACGCGGGGGCGGCGCGAGGCGCCGGCTGTGACCCCCGCGGGCACGCCCGCCCGGGGCTTTCCCTCCCGAGCCCCCTCCGGAAGCCCCGGCCGCCGAGGCCTGGGGTGGTACGGGGGCGCTACGCCCCCCGCGTTACCGGGGGCAGCCGGACGGCGTGACACCCGGCCGGCGCCAGAGGCCCCGGTAGACGCCGGGGCGATGCCGGGGTGGTACCGCGACCACGCCCCCTGCCCACCGGGCAGGGGGCTTTGCATTTGGGAGGGAGCGCAGTTGGACACGCCGCGAGAAGGGCCGTGGGAAGCCCTGGTCGCCGAAGCGCTGGAACGCATCGCGGCCGCCGACCAGCCCGACGACCTGGAATCCGCCCGCGTCCACTACCTGGGCCGCAGCGGGCTCCTCACCCAGGCCCTGCGGGACGTCGGCCGCCTGCCCGCCCAGCAACGCCCGGCCGCCGGACAGTTGGGCAACGCGGCGCGCGACCGGGTCTCCACCGCCCTCGAGGCCCGCCGCGCGGCGTTGGCGGCCGGCGTCCTGGAGCGACGGCTGGCCGCCGAGGCCGTGGATGTGACGCTGCCCGGCCGCCGGCCTGTCCTCGGCCACGCCCACCCGCTGCGGCAACTGCGCGCCGAGATCGAAGACGTGCTCGGCCGCCTCGGGTTTGCCACGGTCGAAGGACCCGAGGTGGAAAGCGAATGGTACAACTTCGAGGCCCTCAACATCCCGGCGGACCATCCGGCGCGGGCGATGCACGACAGCTTCTACCTCGATCTGCCGCCCGGTCCGGAGGGCCGCTGGCTGCTGCGCACCCACACCTCGCCGGTACAGATGCGCCACCTGCAGGCGATGCGGGGACGGCTGCCGGTGCGGATGCAGGCGCCCGGGCGCGTCTACCGGCGGGACGACGACGCCACCCACTCGCCGATGTTCCACCAGATCGAGGGTCTGGCCGTCGATCGCGACCTGGGCATGCCGCACCTGAAGGGAACCCTCGCCGCCTTCGCCCGCCAAATGTGGGGACCGGCGGCCCGCATCCGCCTGCGCCCCAGCTACTTCCCCTTCACCGAGCCATCCGCCGAGGTGGATGTCTCCTGCGTATTCTGCGGAGGTGGCGGCTGCCGCACCTGCAAGGACAGCGGTTGGATCGAGATCCTCGGAGCCGGGTTGGTCCACCCGCGGGTGCTGTCCGCCGGCGGCTACGACCCGGAGGCGGTGTCAGGGTTCGCCTTCGGGATCGGCTTGGAACGGGTCGCGATGCTGCGCTACCGCATCCCCGACATGCGGCTGCTGTACGAGGGAGACCTGCGGTTACTGCAGCAGTTCTGAGCGGCGGCACGCGGCCGCGCCCGGCATGCGACGGAAAGGGGTCACCACCATGCGCGTCCCGCTCGGCTGGCTGCGCGAGCGCGTCGATTGCCCGGAGGATCCGCAGATCCTGGCCGAAAGGCTGACCGGGCGCGGCGTGGCCGTGGAAGCCGTCGAGCGCCCTGGCGCCGGCGTCCAGGGCCTGGTCGCCGCCGAGATCGTCTCCGCGCAGCCGCTGGCGGACACGTCGCGCTTGTCCATCTGCGAAGTGCGCGCCGGCCGGCGCGCCGCGACGGTGGTCTGCGGCGCCCCCGGCGTGGCGGCGGGCCAACTCGTCCCCTGGGCTCCGCCCGGCGCGCGCCTGCCCGGGGGCCGGCCCATCGCCGTGCGGGAAATGCACGGGGTGGCGTCCCAGGGCATGCTCTGCTCCGCCGCCGAACTGGCCCTGCCCGGCGGCCACGGCGGCCTGCTCGATCTGAAGGGCCCGCAGGCGGTGGGCGGAAAACGCCTGGCACCAGGCGACGACCTGGTCGCCGCCCTGGAACTGGACGACCCCGTGCTGGTCTTGGAGCTCACCCCGAACTACGCCGCCCATTGTCAATCGATTCTCGGGGTGGCCCGCGAAGTGGCGGCGGCGTTCGACCGGGAGCTCCACCCACTGCCGGTCCCGGAACTGCCGCCGGCCGGTGCAGCCTCCGTGGCCGTGGAGATCCAGGTGCCCGACCTCTGCCCCCGCTACGTCGCGGTGACCATCGACGGCTGCCGCCCCGCCACGACCCCGGTGTGGCTCGCCCGGCGGCTGCAGGCCTGCGGCATGCGCCCGCTCCAGCCGGTGGTCGACGTGGCCAACTACGTCATGCTGGAGTTGGGCCAGCCGCTCCATACCTTCGACCGCTCCAGGCTGCGCGGAGCCATCCACGTCCGCGCGGCAGCGGCGGACGAGCGGATCCTCACCCTCGACGATCGAGAGCGCGACCTCGCGGCCGGCGACCTCGTCATCGCCGACCGGGACGGGCCGGTCGCCATCGCCGGGGTCATGGGCGGCGGCCGCACGGAGGTCCGGGCGCACACCACCAACCTGCTGCTGGAGTCGGCGCACTTCGGCGCCGACTCCGTGGCCCGGACGGCACGCCGGCTGGCGTTGCCGTCTGAGGCCTCCGGGCGCTTCGGCCGCGGCGCCGATCCGGAGGCCTGCCGCCCTGCCGCGGCCAGGGCTGTTCAACTGCTGGCCCTGGTGACGGGCGCCACCGCGACCGCCACCACCGATGCCGGACCCGGTGTGCCACCCCGCCTGATCCCGTTGCGCACCGCCCGCGTCCGCACCCTGCTCGGGCCAGGACTGGGAGCGGCCGTCTGCACCCGCACCCTGCGCAGCCTCGGCTTTTCGGTCGCCGCCGCCGGGCGCGGCCGGCTCCGGGCGACCGTACCCAGTTGGCGCGGAGACGTGGCGGAGGAGGTCGACCTCGTCGAAGAGGTCGCCCGGGCCTACGGTTACGACCGCCTGCGAAGCGCCCTGCCTCCCGGCGCCAGCGAAACGCAGACCCCGGGTCCGGCCGAGGGGGCGCTCGCGACCGCCGCGGCGAGCGCACGCACCCTGTCGCTCGCCGGCGGTTTCAGCGAGATCACCCCATACAGCTTCCACGCCCCGGCCGACTTCGACCGCCTGCGCCTGCCGGCGGATCATCCCTGGCGAGACGCGGTTGCGATCGGCAATCCGATGGGCGAAGACCAACGCCTGCTGCGTACCACCCTCGCCGTCGGGCTGCTGCGCACCCTGGAGGTGAACGCTCGCCAGCACCGGACCGATGCCGCCGTCTTCGAGGTCGGGCCGGTCTACGTGGCAAGCGGGGGCGCTAGGCCCGCCGAGCCCGTGCGCTTGGGCGTGGCGGGCTATGGCCGCCTGCGGCCCAGCGACTGGCACGGGCCGGCGGATCCGGTCGATTTCTGGTGCATCAAGGGACTTTTCGAAGCCCTGGCCGCCCGACTCGGCCTGGAAGACCACCTCACCTGGAGGCCCGCCGCCGGCCTGCCGCTGGCACATCCGGGGCGGGCGGCCGAAGCCTGGCTCGGTGGTCTGGCCGTCGGATGGGCCTGCGAGACCCACCCTGAGGTCATCGACACCTGGCAATTGCCCTGCGCCGCCGCGCTCGGCGAACTCGACCTTGAGGCATGCGCCGCGGCCGCCCAGCCGCTCCGCGCGGTGCGGGCCCTGCCGCGCCACCCCGCATCGCGCCGCGACATCGCGCTCATCGCCCCACGGCACCGGCCGACGGCGGAACTCAGCGCCGTGATGCGCGAGGCGGCGGGCCCCCTCCTGGCCGACCTCCGCCTCTTTGACGTGTACGAGGGGGAAAGGGCGCCCGCGGGCAGCCGCTTTCTGGCCTTCTCCTTCACCTGGCAGGCCCCGGACCGGACGCTGACCGACGCCGAGGTGGCCCAGTGCGACGCGGCGGTGCGCCAGCGGCTTGCGGGACTGCCCGATGTGCGCCTGCGCGGAGCGGTGGACGACGGCAGCCACACCTGAGTGCGGCGCCGACCGGACCGGCGGCCGCGCCCTATCCGCCGGCCAGGGCGCCCATCGGGTCCCAGGGATCCAGGACCGTCGGCGGTTCGGCCAGCGCCGCCTGCAACTGCGGTGACAGGTGCCTGCGGTGCACCACCACCTGATAGAGATACTCGTCGAACCAGTCGTCGGACATCACATAATAGCCGTCCTGGCCGGGATCCTTGCCCCAGGAGTTCTGCACCTTCCAACGCGCCGGCCGGCCGTCCACCAGGTGGGCGCCCGTCAGGACCATGGCGTGGGTCATCCGGCTCTCCCCGTAGTCCAGACGCGCCGCCTTGTCGAGTTGAAGGGGGACACCGAGCGCGCCCGCATAGTCGAACAACCCGGCGGCCATCACCCCCGACTCGCGGTCGGACATCTTGCCGACGTCGCAGCCGAACCACACCGGCTCGCCGGCTTCCAACTGCCCCAAGGCCGCCCGCTTGAGCGTCCCGATCTCCGCGTTGAGGTAGCGGACCGGACGCCCACCGCGCACGTTTCCCAGAAAGCGGACGGTGTAGGTGCGGTGCAGCGGCTTGTCGGCGGTCGGGGCGTGGATCAGGCTGACGTAATCCCCAAGATCGACCCCGACATAGGCCTCATAGAAGGCGGTCGGCGTCAGATCGGCCACGCGGCGGAAGGCGTTGTCCCGGTCCCGGTACTCCAGGTCGAAGTGCGCTGGCGGCTGCCCAAGGAAGTGGACGAGCATCCGATGGACCTCCGCGAGCATGCCTTCCTTTTCGCGCCGGGCCGCCGGCAGGGCGTCGGGCGCGCCTCGGTAGGCGAGGCGCAACCGGGCGGCATCCTCGCGCAGCTTGGCCACCAGGACGCGGTTCATCCCCGCGGAAGAACCGCTGTGGTAGCTCTCGGGCATCGCATACTTCGGCACCAACCCGTATTTCTCCACCAGACTCACGAACATGTCCCACTGACCGCCATCGCCCAACGGTCCGGCCAGCAGGAAGGACACCAGCCGGCCGTCCGTCGGTTCCCCCAGCGTTTCCAGGATGTTCTCCAAGAAGTGGTTGGCGCGCTCAAACTTGTCCCAGAACATCAAAAAGGCCTGAGAGAACTCGAAATCCTTCAGGCCCAAGCGTTCCTTGGCCCGGATGCGCAGCGTGTTCAATCCGGCGAACAACCAACAGCGCCCGCTGGCGCGCTGGTTGGTCACCGCCCCCGCGTCCAACTCCAGCGAGAAGGTGTGCTGCTGCGCCCGGACCGCGTCCCGGTCCAGGGCCACCGCCTGGATACCGTGCTTGCGGACGGCGTTCGCCATCACCCTGCGCTGCGGGTCGTCCCGCAGCGACCCGGACAGCCCCCAGGCCCACTTCGGATCCACGGCACCCGCGTCCGTCTCCCGCACCCCGTCGATCACCGGCTCCGCGCCCACCGGCACCCACCCCCCCGGGGCGGAGTTCGCGGGACGCCCCGGCGGCCCTCCGGACGCGCGCCCGGATTCAGCCGACCGCGATCACATAGTTGCTGCCCTCCCATTCACCCCGCTCGTTCCAGTAGAAGGTGAACTCCAACGTGCGGCCGCGGCGGAAATTGCCCGGCGCGAAGTCGTGCACCCAAACCCCGTGGCCGTACGGCTGCATCGGCTCGTGCTGCACGTTGCGCCAGGAGTCGCGCGTCCAGTGCAGCGCCGCCGGCGCATAGACCTCCACCCGCAGCACCTCGTCATCCGAGGCGGCGCGGATCTTGTGGTTGTGCTTCCAGATGACGACCCGCGGCGTCTTTCCCCCGCCGGCCGCGTACCGGTCGCGGACCGGCGGCGGACAATCGAAGACCGCTCCGTCCGCCAGGCTGCGCAGCAGCTTGATGTATTCCGCATGCGCCCACACCAGGGGCGCGGCGGACCCCGTCGGCCGCCCCAGGAACATGCCGCGTTCGGGGATGTCCGGGCCGTCCCAGACCTGCTCGGGGATCATGCCCCCACCCGTGGTGAAATGCTCCATAGCCTTGCGCAACTCGCTGGGCTTACGTCCGGCCGCCAGTTCGTAGTGGGCACGCTCCCCGGTGAGCAGCGGCCAGGCGCGCCCGACCCCGGTGCCGTCGTACGGGGCGCCGTCCGCCTTCTGGCCATAGCCGTCATGGGTGTAGCGGTGCCAGCAGGGCCCCAAGGGCGTTTCCACGCGGCAGGTTTCGTCATAGACACCAAGGGTCTGCAGCACGTGGGCGTCTTCGGGGGCTCGCACCCCGTACCGCACCAGCTCCAGAAAGCCACCGTCGATCACGGCGCACTCTTCGAAGCTACCCACGCCGGCGGGCAGGTTGGCCACCGGCAAGAAGACGCGCCCCACGTCACCGGGGCTGTCGGCCAGCGCCCCCGCGATCCGCTCGTAGTATTCGGTGGTCCCGTTCGCGCCGCCGCAATGGGTGAAGGTCCAATCCTCCAGGTGCCGCGCCCAGTAGTCGGCGACCTCGCGGAAGTAGCGCGCGGCCTGGGGGTCGCGGTCGGCGTCGGCGAACTCCGCCGCCACGATCAGGGCCGCGATCGAAGCCGAAAGCGTGGAGGGGGAATAGCCGCTGTTCTCCTCCCAACGCTCCTGCTGGGTGACCGGACCGACCCGCGCGATGCGGTAGGCCGCGGGGGCGATCAACGACGGGTACGGATTCCAGTCCAGGGCGCCAGCGCGCTTCAACTGCCACGCCAAGAGCACCGGGAATGCGATCTCGTCCAACTGCAGCCCGCGCCAGTACGGTTCGCCGAAGACCCAGAAGTTCTGGGGCCAGGAACCGTCCTCGCGCTGGGTGCGTTCCAGGTAGTGCAGCGCCCGCAACGCCCCGGCCGCATCGCCGGCCGCCAGGCGGGCCGTCGCCGCGTGGTAGAGATCCCGCGGCCACACCAGATGGTAGCCGGCACGATTGGTATCCCCCTGAGCCTCCCCCCACGGGATGGCGAGCGACGCGATGTGCGCGCCGGGGTTTTCGCGGTCCTCGTGGGCACGCAGCGTCATGGCTGACAGGTAATACAGCCGGCCGCCGTCGCCGGAGACCCGCGAGAGGTCCCGCAGTGTGGCGCAGTATTCGTGCCACCCCTGAACGTAGCGCTGCGCCATCCGCTCAAAGTCGGCGTCGGCGGACGCACAGGCGTTGGAGACCGCCTCGGCCGCGCTGCGCCCGAAGCCCAGAACGAGCAAGAAGGGCTGAGCGAGGTCCCCGTCCAACTCTGCGATCGCCGCCACGTTGCCCTCCGAGGCGATCGCGTGCTCCCATGTCAGGTGGTGGTGGTCGGAAAGGTCCGTCCAACCGTCGGACGCGCCGACGTAGCCGCAGGAGCAGCGCACAAACGGACGCGACGCGACCATGGCCACAAAGGTGTCGCGCCGGTGGGCCACCAACACCTCCCGGCCCTCCACCTGCATCCGCCGCACGGTGTTGCCGCCGCCGTGGTCCGCGACATGCGGCGCCAAGAGGGCATAGGCCCGCAGGCCCGCAGGGGCGCCGCCACCCTTGCCGTCATGGATGGCCGCGCGGATGACCAGCGAGGGACGCTCCGGGTCGGTGATCACCGTCTTTTCGATGCGGAAGCGGCCGCCGCGCTCGGCGGTCGTGACCTTCCACAACAGCGCGCGCGGGTCGGCCAGTTCGGTGGTCACGTCGCAGTCGCGCCGTTCCTCGAAGAACTCCTCCGGCCCCGCAAGGAGGAACTGCAAATCGCGGGTGTTGGCCAAATCCACCCGCGGGTAATACACCTCCGTGATCACGCCCTGCGCCAGGGTGAACCACACCGGGCTTTCGGCGTTCAGGCAGGTGCCCACCGCCTCCTTGGCACCCGGCGCCCAACGCGGTTCCACGCCCGGCGCCCCAAAGGCCACGGGCCCGTCCATCGCTTGGGGTTGCAAGGGGAAGTGGGCCGCAGGCTCGGGCTCGAGGTCCTGCACCAGCATCGCGGCGTCGCCACTCGCGGCCGCCCCGGCCAACCGCGGTCCAGTCCCCCGGTCCGCTCCGCCTCCGCGCGCCATGCACCGCCACCGCCCTCTGTGTCATCTCTGCCCGGGTTGGTGAAAAACGATTCTCGGCGCGAGGCCGATGACGTGAGCATAGCACTCTGTTGCCAAGCCGGACCAGCCGCGACCGCTTCCAGCTTCACTCACCCGGCGCTGAGGCCCGTCAACCGCTGCAGCAGCACCACCCCCGCCCGGGCCTGCGGGTCCGCCAGCACCTGCGTCTGCTCCTGCAGCAAGTGGGCGGTGCGCTCGGCGCCCCAACGATCACACCAGACTGACCAGCCATCCGGCGGGGTGGCGCGCCCGCCACCAGCCGCCCAGGCCCGGCCCCGTGCCACCGCCGCATCCCGCAGGGCGGCCGCGACCGCCGGGGCCACCTGCCGCAGACGGGCGTAGGCGCGACAAGCGCGCACATAGCGATCCGGCTCCTGCCACGGTGGGCACACGGCCATGTATCCGACCTCGAAGTCGGGATGGCGATCCAGGAAGACCGCGTAGTTGCGCCGCAAATCCGCCGGATGGCGCTCGCGAGGCGGGTGCTCCTGGTGCCACACCGCCGCCCCCGGGTGGGCGACAAACCGGGCGCCGGCACGCGCGAGCCTGTACCCGAACTCCCAGTCCTCCAGACCATACCCCCGGAAGTCGTCGCAAAACCCGCCCACATCTTCCGCCAGCCGCCGCGGGACGGACACGGAACGCGTCACACACCACAAAAAGGGCGCGGCGTCCGGCGCCGCCACCCGTAATGGAGTATGTGGCGGCGCCAGCGGTCCGCCGGCCCAGCGTTCGAACTGCTCCCAACTTCCGAGTAGTTGCTCATCGAGCAGCGGTCCCGGAGATCCTTCACCGGCATGTCGGCGCTGCTCCGGGGTAAAGTCGCCGAAGCGCCAAGTATAGACCGACCGCCATAACCACGGGTGGCCACTGGCACACAGTGGTTCACCCCCCGCGTGCAGGCGCCGGTGCGTGTCGACCAGCCGGGGTGGTGCGAGCGCATCCCCGTCCACGAACAGGACCGCGTCGCCCGCGGCCGCCGCCAACCCCGCGTTGCGGGCCGCGGCACGCCCGCGGGGCTCCTGCGAGCGGATGCACCGTAGCGCGTAGGGCGGATGGTACTCGGCCAGCCAGGCCGCGGTGCCGTCGCGGGAGCCGTCGTCGACCAGCACCACGTCGAAGCCCTCGGACGGCCGCTGATGTTCCAGACTCCGTA
Source organism: Bacillota bacterium (assembly GCA_021806565.1). GTDB lineage: Bacteria > Bacillota > Sulfobacillia > RBS10-35 > JAJYVN01 > JAJZXK01. Next base: position 11,828 of record JAJZXK010000071.1, read on the forward strand.
AGCAATAGCGCAACAGGGGCAGCCGGTCCCGGGTGGGGACCACCACCGTCAGGTGCGGCGTGATCCCGCTCCGTCCCTGCGACGCCACGCGCCCGCCCCCTCCGCCGGGCGCCACGACGCCCGCGGATCACCCTATGACCCGGAGGAAGGCGGCGTCACCGCGTGCAGCGCGATCCCGGCGGCGACGGCGGCGTTGAGCGATTCGACCGGGCCCGGCATCGCCAGGGTGAGCCCGCGGCAGCGCCGTGCGACGGCAGCAGACACCCCGGCCCCCTCGGATCCGACCACCAGCCCCAAGGGGGCCCGCAGCAGGCCAGGGCCCAAGCGGATACCCTCCCGTGGTTGCAAGGCCCACCAGGTACGGCCGGGGTCCAGGGCCGCAGCCAGATCGTCCTCAGCGCGGTGGGTCAGACGGAGGACCGCTCCGGCCGAAGCACGCAGTGCCTTGTCGCTCCATGGGTCGGCCGTCCCCGGCCCCGTGAGGAGCAGCGAGCCGGCGCCTCCGAACGCGAGCAGGCAGCGTGCGATCGCCCCGACGTTGCCTGGATCCTGCACCCCGTCGAGGGCCACGGCGAGCGGCATCAGACCACCCATCGCAGGCGGCAGTCGGAAGAGGGCGATCCAGCCCTGCGGGGTGCGCGTGTTCGCGAGCTGGCCGCAGAGTCGCTCACCGACGGTGTGCAGGTGGTCGGGACGATCGGCCGCCGCGAGTGCTGTTTGGAGGCGCCTGAGCGAGACGGCGCCACTGGACGCCACGGAGGCGGTGACAAAAGCCGCGACCGGCGAGAGCCCCGCATCAAGGGCCGCATCCACCAGGTGGGGCCCCTCCAACTGGCAGAGTCCGGCGGCGCGGCGCGCCCCCGGACTCTGCAGGGATAAAGCGAGTTGAATATCCGGGTGTTTGCGGCCGACTGGAACCGACCGGCCCGCGTCAGGAAAGGTGGGCACGGGCCAACGACACCAGTTCCGCGAAAGCGTCGGCGTCCCGCACCGCGATGTCCGCGAGCATCTTGCGGTTTACGGTCATGCCCGAACGCTTCAGGCCGTTCATGAACCGGCTGTACGAGAGCCCGCCCAAACGCGCCCCGGCGTTGATGCGGGTGATCCACAGCTTGCGGAAGTCGCCCTTCCGCCGCCGCCGGTCCCGGTAGCTGTACGACAGGGAGTGCAAAACCGCCTCACGGGCCGTCTTGTACAACCGATGCCGTCCGCCCCAAAAGCCACGGGTCAGACGCAACATCCTCTTGTGACGGCGCCGGGCCGTCACGCCCCTTTTCACGCGAGGCATCGCTCAGTCATTCCCCTTCCAGCGCGGCACTGGCCATCCCTCAGCCGTACGGAAGCAAGCGCTTGACGCGCGCAACATCGGCATCGTTGACCAGTGCCGGACCGCGCAACTGCCGGTTCTGGCGGTTCGACTTGTGACGAAAGTTGTGCTGGTGGAAGGCATGGGCACGACGCACCCGACCGCCGCCCGTGTAGCGCATGCGCTTTTTCGCACCGCTGTGGGTCTTCATCTTGGGCATCCAGATCTCCCCTCCCAGCGGGACCTAGGAACCGGCGGTCGCCGATGGCGCCTCCGACGCGCCTTCGGACTCCGCACTCTTCGGAGCTTGCGTCGTCCCGGACTTGGTCACAACCGGCTCGCGCGCCGGCTGCTGGGTCGCGATGCGCTGGCGCAAGGCCGCCAGCACCTCGGGCCGCGGCGCCAAGACCAGGTTCAGGTTGCGACCTTCCAGCCGACCTTCCATCTCAACCTGGCCGGACGTCTCGACCGTCTTCACGAACCGGCGCAGCACCTGGCGGCCGATGTCCGCGTGCACGATCTCCCGCCCCTTGAAACGGAGGGTGACCTTGACCTTGTCGCCATCGCGCAGGAACCGCTCGGCCTTGCGCGCGAGGATGCCGAGGTCGTGCTCGTCGATGTTCATCGTCTTGATGACGAGCTCTTTGACCTCGGTCACGTGCTGCTTGCGGCGAGCCTCACGCTCGCGCTTGTCCTGCTCATACTTGAACCGGCCGTAGTCCATAATGCGGCAAACCACGGGCGAAGCCGTCGGAGCGACCTCCACCAGATCCAACCCACGCTCCACGGCCAGCCGCAACGCCTCGCGTGTAACCAACACGCCAAGCTGCCGACCCTCGTCATCCACCAGCCGCACTTCGCGGGCTCGGATCTCCTGGTTCACTCGCAAGTCCCTGCTGATGCGCTTATCCCCCCAAAAACATGACCGTCGGCGGCATACAACCATCCGCCGACGGTCAGACAGAACTTCCGTCGAAGAACCGCGCCTAGCCTCAGCCGACGGGTGAGAAGCGAATGGCTTCTGCTTCCGGTATGCTATTGTAGACTCGGTGTACTTTAGCACGCCGCGTGGCAGGCGGTCAAACGCCGTTGCGGAACATTGGCGTGCGCATCGAGGCTGCGGGGCGCATCCAGGGCCGGCCCGGCGATTCAGTCCGAGTGCGGGGGCGGCGTCGGATCGAGTCGATCCAGAACCAGGCGGTAGCCGTCCGCGCCGAACTGCAGGAAACGATTGATGCGGCTGATGGTCGCCGAGGACATCCCGGTGCGGGCCGAGATATGTTCATAGGTTTCGCCGGCGCGCAGCAGTTCGGCCACCTGCAGCCGTTGCGCCAAGGCATGAACCTCCCCCACGGTGCAGAGATCCTCGAAGAAGCGGTAGCACTCGTCCGCCGACCGCAACTGCAGGATGGCCTCGAAGAGGCGATCCGTCGCGGCATCGGCGAAACGGCTGCGGTAGGGCACCGTAAACCCGTCCCTTCCCGGGCGGCCCCGCCGCCAGCCCAGCGGTTCCATCATACCGCGCCCGACAGCCTCCCGCTGAACGCGACCGGCGTCGTCGCGCTACGCCCGGACCGGCGCGCCGCCGCCCTCCTTACACCCGGCACACCCGGCCAGTGACCGACCGACGCCCAAGCCGTATACTCCAAGACGTGGAGATACAAACTGCGGCAAGCGCGCGGGCGGGCGGACCCGTCGGCCCAGGTCCCGCCCCGTATACGCCTGCGGGTTGGCGGGCGCTACCGCCGGTCGCCCGCGGCCTCATCATCGCCCGCTTCGTCCGCAGCGTGGCCCAAGGGGCGTTGGTGGTCGACTTCCTTTTGTACCTGCGGACCGTCGGCTGGACGGCCACGGCCATCGGCGGCCTGCTGACCGCCATCGGGGTGGCCGGTGCGGCCATCGTCCTGGTGTCCGGCATCGGCAGTGACCGAATCGGACGGCGCCCGGTACTGCTTTTCTATCAGACGGCGATGGTCGTCGGCACCGCAGCGGTGCTCTTGCATCCCGCCGCCTGGGTGCTGACCGCCGTGGCGGTGACCCTCGGCTTCGGCCGCGGGGCCAACGGTTCGGCGGGCCCGTTCGGTCCCGCCGAACAGGCCTGGCTCGCCCAGAGCGTCCCCGCGGCGCAGCGGGGGCGGGTTTTCAGCCTCAACCAGGCGGTGACCTCATGGGGCATGGGCTGCGGGGCGCTGCTCGGGGCGGCGTTGGTGCATGGACAAACGGCCGCCGCCTACCGCCCGCTTTTTGTCCTCGCCCTGGTCGTCGCCGTCATCAACACCGTGCAGATCGCGCGCCTGCGCGAGCCGCCCCGGCTGCGCGCCATGCCGGCCGTCAAGGAACCGGAGCCCTCCGCTCCACCCATCGAGACCGACACGGCGCGGCACCGGGAAAACCGTGCCCTGGCTCTCCTGGCCGGAGTCAATTCGGTCAACGCGTTGGGCGTCGGCCTCTTCGGCCCGCTCCTACCGTACTGGCTCTCGGTGCGGTACGGTGTCGGCCCGGGCGCGATCGGGCCGGTTTTTGGCTTCACCTTCCTGCTGACCGGGATTTCGGCCATCGCCGCCGGAGAGGCCGCCGCGCGCCATGGTTTGGTGCGGACCGTGGTCTGGATCCGCCTGCTTGGCGTCGTGCTGCTGGCCGCGCTGCCGTTGATGCCAAGCTTCGGCTGGGCTGCGGCGCTCTACGTGGTGCGCTCGGTGTTGAATCGTGGCTCCAATGGCGCGCGACAAGCGTTCGGCGCCGGCCTGGTCCGCGACGAACGGCGCGGGTTCGCGGCAAGCCTCAACGGACTTTCGATGCGCCTGCCGTCCGCGCTCGGCCCGGCCATCGCCGGACGCCTGCTCGCCCTCGGCGCCGTCGACCTGCCGCTGTTTCTGGGCGCGACACTCCAACTCGCCTACGTTGCCCTCTTTGCCGGACTGATGGGCCGCTACGAGCCGCCGCGCGATCTCGCCTCGGAGGAGCTCTGATACCGACCCGCACACCCACCGCCGCAGGAAACCGCCGCCGACCGGGCCTGCCATCGCGGTACGCCGGTGCGGGTCCGGCGCCAGTGGTGGTGCGGATGCCGGACGGACGGGTACGCCATCATGCAGACCACCAAGCATCCAGCCGAAGCATGGAAGGTCCTCAGCTGGTTGGCGGGGCCGGGTCGACTCTTCGCGTCTGAGGCGCAGGCACTGGCGGCCTATAACTCACGCGGATCGATCGGAGTCAGTCCAAGGCCGCGGGAGAGGCCACCCGCGGGCGCGTCCCGGCCACGCGCCTCAGCGACCGCCTTGCGCTATGTCCGCCCGTCCATGCGAGCGCTGGAAGGCAGACGGTTCATACAAACCGCGTAGGATCTGCCGTCGCGGTCAAGAACGACGCCCAGCAATCCGCACAAGGTTCCCAACAACACCTACACCGCCACGACGGCACGAAAGGAGGGGATGCCGACCGGCCGGCCACCGCAGACGCGCACCCGCCTGGCGGCTGCGGCAGACCGCCGCGACACCGATGGCCCACGGACCGCGCAGCAGTCCGTGGCGGTTCAGCCCCACCTCCATTTGCCAAGACGAAGGAGGGGTGTACCCTTGGGCGGGATCTCCAGTCCGCAGGTGCCGAAGATGGGACGAAGGTCCGCACTGCACACCGCATTCGGAACAGCCGCCGGTCTTGTGACGACCTCCGTTCTGGCCGGCTGCGGCCGCCCGGTGGCGGCTCCGGCGAAGGCCTCTTCGACCAGCAAGGCGGCCACGTCCGCGCCGGCGGTCAAGCACCTTCCGACCACCGGTACGGCGACCTGGCCCGTCAACGTCGCAACGGCCCAACCGACCGCCGCCTGGAGCATGTATGGGTCAAGGGGCCCGCGCATCGAACTGGTCACCTTCGGCCGCGACGTCTGGAACAAGCATGATGACTGCGCCTTCTACTACACCCAGGCCAAGGGCGACGGTGTCTGGAGTTGCAAGGTCGCCATGCTGGCCAACACCAACGGGTGGGCCAAGGCGGGCATCATGCTGCGCGACGGCACCGATCCGGGGTCCGCCATGTGTTTCTGTTGCATCAGCGCGAGCAACGGCGCCCACGTCCAATGGCGGCCGGCCAAGGACCAACCGTGCCAGGACAAGGGGTTCGACGGGGCGGCAGCCGCGCCGATCTACCTCCGTCTTCAGAAGAAAGGCGATGTCTTCACCGTGCAGGACTCCAACGACGGGAAGAAATGGGGCAACACCCTGGCCGGTCCGCTGAAGGGCGTCCTCGGCGCCAAGTACCTGGTCGGACTGGCGGCGTCCTCGCACGCCCCCAACCTGCAGGGACTCGCGGGCTTCAACGACGTGAGCTTCAAACCGTCCCACTACAGTGCCATCCGGCAAACCTCCATCCCCTCCAACTGGTAGATGCGGACCGGAACCGGACCCAAGGCATCGCCCCTGGCCGCGGCCCTCTTATCACCGGACTTCGTTCATACCGTTACGGCAGGCGACTCGGACATTCGCGACCTTCGGCCCGCGCGTCAACGCGGGCGCAGTGGCGGAACCGGAGTCCAGTAGTCGGGCCACCCCGCAGGGGTGTCCCGAGGTAGAAGGAAGGTGAGCCCGCCCATGCGATACAACGCAGCCGCCGGTACGGGGGGCGGACGACGGCAGTTCCTGCGAGACTGCACCGGCGTGGGGGCCGCGGCGGCCGCAGTCTTGGCCGGCGCCCCGCTCTTGGCCGGCTGCGGCATTCGCCCCACCGGCCAAGCGGCGCCAACCGCCCAGCAACCCGTGGAGACCGTCGCCTTCCAAGTCAACTGGCAACAGTCGTGGAACCAAAGCGCCCAGCGCATGGTCCAGGACTACACGGATTCGGCGTTCAACAGCAAGCACAAGGGCATTCGCGCCGTACCCCAGTCCTGGGGCAACGCCTCCGGCATCCTGACCGAGGTGCTGGCGGGGAGTTCACAGGCACCGGCGGTCGTCAGTTCCTGTTGCGGGGACTTCGCCGTCGCACAACCGATGCTGGCCCCGCTGGACCCGCTGCTGCGCCGGGACAATCTGAGCACGTCCCTTTGGTCCGCCGGCCAGCTACTCACCTACCAGATGCCGAGCGGTCTCTACGGAGTGCCCGCGTACACCGCATGCCAGCCCCTGATCTACCGTCAGGACATCTTCGATCAGTTGGGCATGCAATACCCCGATCCGGCATGGACGTACAAGGACGCCGAGAGCATCTGGCGCCAACTGGTCGGCACCCAGGGCGGCAAGCACCGCTACGCGACCACCTTCCAGTGGTATCCCAACAACTTCGACGGCTCGGTCTTCCTGCTCAAGGGGTTCGGCGGCGAGGAGATGGACGCCAGCAAGACGGTGTGCCTCTTCGACCAACCCGGCAGCATCAACGCGGCCAAGTGGATCTACCCCCTGATCTGGGACAAGGTGATGATCAACCGCGGCGGTCTGGGCATGAGCGGTGCGCAGGGCTTGGCGCACAACCACGCGGTCATGTATCAGTCCGCGGGCAACATGCTCTTTGAGGCCGTGGAGGTCCTGGGAAACAGCTTCAAGTGGGACGTGCTGCCCATGCCGAAGTGGCCCGTCCGCCGGGCAACCAACGTTCAGGTGGACTACTACGGCATCAACGCCCACTTCAAGAACCAGGAACTCGCCTGGGAGTTGTTCAAGTTCGTCGCCGCGACCCAGGAAACCAACCGCTTCCTGATCAAGGCCACCCTGAGTTTCCCGAATCTCATCTCCATGTGGGACGAATGGGAGGTCCTGGTCCGCGCCGCGGCCCCGCTGACGCGCAACAAGCAGCTCAAATGGTGGCGGATCGCCGCCCAGCAGGGCTACGGGTACGGCCACGAGTTCTTCGCCAACGAGCCCAACGTGGCCCTTGGTCTCATGTCTCCGACCCTGCAGAAGATGTGGAACCACCAGCTCGACCCGGCTCTGGGTTACCCCCTCATCGCCAAGCAGGTCACCGCCTTCGAAAAGAACGCGGCCAGCACCCTGCAGAAACAGGCCAAGGTCCAGGCCGCCATCAGCAAACACTACCCCACGGCCAACGGCCACGATTTCGCGGTTGTCCAACCAGGGTTATAAGGTCGCGGGCCGGGGGGGCCAAACGGCCTCCCCGGGCCCCTCCCGCCGCACCGCCGATCCGGCGACGCCGGCAAGAGAAGGCGGACATGGCCACCCATGCCATGAGCGCGGCGGCCAGCCCCCCGGGACGTAACCGCGATCCGGCCCGCGCGCCACCGGAACGGCCCACCCGCCCGCGGGCGTCGCCCACACGGCCCAAGACACCATCAGCGTTCCACCGCTTCCTCTGGAGTGTCCCACGAGGCGATCGGCGATCCGCCGTCCAGGGCGAGTACGTCATGACCCCACGGCTAAAGCCTCATCGTTCCCCACATCTTTTCGACGCGAGGCAGTACCTGGAAACTGCGCCAAGGTGGCGGGTTCGCCGAAGGCCATCGCGAGCCGGTGGGGGTAGGTCCATCTGGGGCTGGGGTGCTGGGACGG
>JAJZXK010000072.1 GCA_021806565.1 Bacillota bacterium
GAGATCGCCGCGCGGCCCCGGCGTGGGGGGGCGGGTCCCGGTCAGCCGGCACCGCGGTCGGACGTGGCGATGGCACCGGCGCTCCGGCAGGCCGCGGCGGCGGCCGGAACGGGACGCGGCGCCCATGCCCCGGCTCCTGCGGTGCCGGACGCCCCGGAGGTCCATGTTTCGCCCTCCCGGCAGACCATGCCGACGGTGGCCGCGGCGCCGGCCGTCGATCCGCCGCGTACGGCGGCGGCAGTGGGCCGGGCGGTTCCGGCGCCGGAACTCCCGCCCCCGCCTTTCAAGGTTGGGAGCGCGCGGTCCGCCGCCCCCGCCAGCGCGCCGCTCGTGGCGTCGGCTGCGGCCGCGCCGCCCGGTCGGCCGGGAGGGCATGCAAGCGGTGTGCGTCCCGCTTCCCGGCCGCTACGGACGGTCTCCGCGGGTAAGGGGCGCGTCGCGGTGCCGGCCGGGGAGGGATCCGCTGCCCACGGTCCGGCACCGGTGCCCGCCGTGGCGGCGATGCCGGTGGCCGCCAGCGCCGGAGGCGGCGGTGGACACCCCGCCGCGCCGTCCGCCTCGGGCTCCCCCGGCACCGGGGGAGCCCAGGCGACGGTTCCAGGCTGGCAACCGCCGATCACGAGCGTGCACTTGCAGGTCACGCCGCCGGGATCGGCACCCGTGGACGTGCGGGTTCACGTTCAGCGGGGGCAGGTGCGCGCCGCGCTCACTGTCGATCAGGCGTCGGCCGCCCAGGCCTTGACCTTGGCCGCTCCGGAACTGCATGCCGCGCTTGGGCGCCACGGACTCGGCCTGGTTGGATTCGGGGTCGGGTTGCGCGGGGAGGCGGGTGGCCAGCAGGGGGCGCCGGGGTGGCAGGGGCGGGCGCGCGATCGGCCAGGGGCGGCCGGTGGTCCAGCGCCGCCCGCCGCCGGCGTGGGCGGCACGGTGCCCGGAGGGTACCCCGGGTCCGGCGGATTGGACCTGCGCGGTTGAAGAGGGGCTCTGGGAGGGGGACGGACGGATGTCCACGGTCGGTGCCGCTGGCCTGACCACGGTGGGCGGCAGCGGGTCCGGGATCGCGCCGACATCGGCGAGCGGAGGTCAGAAGCTCGGCCAAAATGCGTTTCTGCAACTGTTGGTCGCCCAACTCAAGTATCAAAATCCGATGCAGCCGGTGAGCAACACCCAGTTCGTGACCCAGTTGGCCCAGTTCCAGATGCTCTCGGTATTGCAACAGATCAAGACGGATCTGGACCACATCGCCGCGGCTACGCCGGGCACGTCGACGTCGGCCTCGAGCACCTCAAGTGCGACCCCGACGACCAGCGGCGGGTAGTACGGCGGTGCGTCGGCTGCCCGCGGCGGATCCAGGGATGGGCGGATGATCGTCCGGGTGGACGTGCCGGATGGAAAGGGGTGACCCGGATGCTGCGCTCCCTTCAGGATGCCGTTTCCGGATTGCAGATGCACCAACAGTGGATGGACGTGGTCGGAAACAACATTGCCAATGTGAGCACCCCGGGATTCAAGGAGAGCACGATGACGTTCGCGCCGCTGTTCGCGCAGACGTTGACCGCCGGGGCCCGTCCCACCGCGACCAGCGGCGGCACCAACCCCGCCCAACTCGGACTGGGGGTGGGCCTGGGCAACATCGCCCAGAACCTGTCCCAGGGTGCGCTGCAGCAGACGGGTATTCCGACGAACCTGGCGCTGCAGGGGAGCGGTTACTTCATGCTCTCCCAAAACGGCCAGGGCACCGGCTACACGCGCGTTGGCGATTTCAGCTTCGACTCCAGCGGCAACCTGGTCGAGCAGACCACCGGTTTCAAGGTGCTGGGCTGGATGGCCAACGCCTCCGGAACCCTGCCGGCGCAGAATTCCGCCAACTTACAGCCCATCGTCATCCCGTCGGGGACGGCCAAGGCGCCGCAGGCCACCAGCAACTTCGCGTTTCAAGGCAACCTCGACTCCCAGACGGCGGCGTCCAACCCGGTGCAGGTGCCGATGAAGGTGTATGACAGCCTGGGTCAACCGGTGAACCTGCTGTGCACCCTGACGCCGGCGGGCTCAGACACGTGGAATTGGGCGGTCTCCGATCCGTCCGGGTCGGCGGGCCTGTCGGGTAGCACCAGCGGCACGATCACCTTCAGTTCCAGCACCGGCGCGGAGACCGGATCCACAGGCGGCCCATTCGGCATTCAACCGTCCGGGGCCGCAAGCTCAAGCATCACGCCGAACTTCAGCGCGATCACCCAGTTTTCCGGGGCGACCACGGCCAACCCGGGCAAACAGAACGGGTACGCCGCGGGGTCCTTGCAGAGCCTGGCGGTGGATAAGAGCGGCACAATTACCGGGACGTTCAGCAACGGCCTGACGCAGGTGCTCGGTCAGGTGGCGGTGGCCACCTTCGCCAACCCGCAGGGTCTGGTGCAACAGGGCCAGTCCATTTACACGGCCGGCAACAACTCGGGACGGGCCAATGTCGTGGTCGCCGGCACCGGCGGCTCCGGGTCGATCTCGGCCGGAAGCCTGGAGGGATCCAATGTCGACCTCGCTTCGGCCTTCACGCAGATGATCACCGCGCAGCGAGGCTTTCAGGCGAACGCCCAGGTGATCACCACGGTCAACCAGATGCTGCAAAGCCTGGTCACGCTCTAGTCGACGGGTTCGCCGGGAGGGGTCGGGGTGCGTCGGTGGGTGGTGCCGGCGGCGGGGGTACTCGCCGTCGGCGGGGTGGTGGCCGGGTTGTGGCTGACCGGGGTGGTGCACCTCCCGGGCGCCGCGAAGCGGTCGGTGCCGGCGTCTGCGGCGCCGGCGGTCAGCGTGGCCATTCCGATGATCACGACGAACCTCGCCGGTTCGGGCGGGCAGCACTTCGCCCAGGTGGCGTTGACGGTCGCCGTGGCCGGTCCCAAAGTCGCCGCGCTCTGCCACGTCCGTCTGCCCCAGGTGCAGGACGCGATCATCGGAGACATCCGGGCCCAGACGCTGGCCCAGTTGGACGGATCCAAAGGGATGGTGCAGCTGGGTCGGGTGGTACGGGGCTCCTTGGACACGGTGCTCGGTGCGAAAGGCGATGTCCGGGCGGTGTATTTCACGACGTTCATCGTCCAGTGACGGTGTGCGGATCCTGCGGCTCGTGTCTTCTCGTGTCTTCTCGTTTCTTGAGGATGAATCATGACGAACGACGAGGGGCCACGGGGTTTCCGGGGGCGTCGCTTCGGCGGGTGCGGCCCGACGGACTCGGGATGTCGGCGGGATGGGGGTGCGGCCGATGGGGGATCCGGTGCGGGGGCACGCGGCCCCGGTGCGGCGGTATGACTTTCGTGTGCCGGACAAGTTCCCCAAGGACACGCTGCGCCAGGTGCACCATCTGCACGAGGGCATGGCCCGCACGCTGACGACGTCGCTGTCGGCTCAGTTACGCTCCACGGTTCGGGTGGAGGACGCGGTGGCGGAGCAGCGCACCTATCAGGAGTTTGTCGCCGAGGCGTCGGACCCGGCCATCCTTGCCGTTTTCACGGCCCAGCCCTTGCACGGCAACGCCCTGCTCGAACTCGACCCGGTGGTCGCGTTCCCCATTCTGGACCGGTTGCTCGGGGGCACCGGCGAGGCGGCCGGCCCCCCCCGGCCCGTGACGGAGATCGAGTTGACGGTGATCCAGCGCGTGTTGCACACCGCATTGGACCACTGGCGCGATGCCTGGGCCCATGTGCAGCCGATGCAGTTGCGCGTCCTGGGCGTGGAGACCAACCCGCTTTTCGCGCAGCTACTGGGTCCCAACGAGATTGTCCTGGCGGTGTCGTTGACCTGTGCGGTTGGGCGGCGAGAGGGACGGCTGCGCTTCTGCTTTCCCCAGACCATGATCGAGCCCCTTCTGTCGCGGTTGGTGGCACGCCAGTGGATCGCCACCAACGGCCAGGTGCCCGGCACGAAGGCGGCCGAATTGCGGCGCGAACTCGCCTGGGCCCCGGTGCCGGTGGCGGTGGAGGTCGGCCGCGTCCGCCTGCCGCTCGGGCGCGTGCTCGGGCTCGCCCAGGGGGACCTGCTGCCGATCGGTACGGTCTCCCAACCCGCGCGGGTGCTCGTGCGCGGGCGGCCGAAGTTTCGAGGGCGGGTGGGGACCAACGGCGGCCGGCTCGCGGTTCAGGTGCTGGGTCCATGGGCGGGGGGGCGTTGACGGTGGCGGGGGCGGCGGAGGGTCTGGCGGCTGTGGCCGAGGTGTTCGCCCATGTGGCCGAGGGGCGTTTCGACGCGGGGGCGGCGGTGCGGTTCCTGGGGCAGACCGACTCCGGGGACGATCTCGACTGGGTGGCGGCGACGCTGGAGTCCGACGGCGAGGCGGCGGGCTGGGTCGCGGCTGCCGGCGCCGCCTCCGCTGAGGAGCGGGCGGCGTGGCTGCAGGGGGTGGCCGAATCGGTGGGGGAATTGATCGGGGCGGGCATCGTGGCGGCTCTGGTGCCCGATGGGCCCGCACCCGGGGCGCCTCCTCTGGACGGGCCGCGCACCCCCCTGGCATACGCGCGGAACGACGAGAACCTGTGGTTGCTCGTCAGCGGCCCGTTGCTGCAGCGCTGTCTGGACGCGCTCGGTCCGCTTCCGGCGGTCTTCCCGCCCCTTCCCCCTCCTGAACCTGGATTGGTCGGGGAACTTGAGGGGCTGCTGGACGTACCGCTGCAGGTGTCGGTGGAACTGGGCCGGGTGGAGCGGCAGATCGGCGACCTACTGGCCCTTGTGCCGGGAGCCGTGCTGGAACTCGACCGCCTGGCTGGCGACCCCCTGGACGTGCTGGTCAACGGCCGGCATATCGCCCGCGCCGAGGTTGTGGTGGTGGACGAGCGTTTCGCCATCCGCATCACCGAAATCCTGAGCCCCGCCGAACGGCTGGAGCGCTTGGCCTGAGGGCGGGCGGGAGGTGGTGTCCTTTGGGCCTGGGCGGTGTGGTCTGGGAGACGCTGCGGTTTGCCGTCGTGTTTGCCGCGGTGCTGGGGTTGGCGGTGGTGAGCACCCGGGCGCTGGCGCGCCGGGCGCGACCGGCCGGCGGGGCGTTCGAGGTTTTGGGGGGTACCGCCCTGGGCGCGGGCCGGCAGTTGGTCGCGGTGCGCGCCGGGCGCAGGATCCTGCTGCTGGGCCTGGCGGAGCGATCGCTCCACCTTCTGGGAACCGTGACCGATCCCGAGGAGATGGCGTTGTTTCAGGCACGGGGCTCCGGCGGCGCAGGAAGCGTGGAACCGTTTGCCGCGGCGCTGGCGCGCTTTTTGGGCCGCCGAGGTGTGGCCGCGGGCGGTTCGGTCGGACCGACAGACGAGGGGGGACACCATGACGCGTGAGCGGCGGGGGTGGAGATGGACCGGGCCGGTAGCGGCGCTGGCGCTCGCCGCCGGCGTCGGCGTCGGCGTCCTGCCCGGCACCGCGGTCGCGGCCGTCACGGTGCCCGCGGTGTCCATCGGGGTGGGCGCCGCGCACGGGCCGGCGCAGGTCGCGGCCAGCGTCCAAATCCTCCTGGCGCTGACCGTGTTGTCGCTCGCCCCCGCCATTTTGTTGCTGATGACCTCGTTCACACGGATCGTGGTGGTGCTGTCGTTCGCCCGTAGCGCGCTCGCGACGGGCACCCTACCTCCCAATCAGATCCTGGTCGGGCTGGCGCTTTTTCTGACGCTGTTCGTCATGGCGCCGACCTTCCACCAGATCTATACCCGGGCCTGGCAGCCCTACCAGGCCGGCCGGCTGAAACTGCCGGCGGCACTGCAGCAGGCGGAGGCCCCCCTGCGCGCCTTCATGCTGCGCCAGACATCGCCGACCGATCTGCGGATGTTCCAGCAGCTGCAACGCCGCGAGACGAGCGCCTCCGGGACGCCGGCGGGCGGTGGCGCGCCGGCCCATCCGGTTGCCGCCCGATCGTTGACCACCGCCTCTGCCGCAAGCGGCACGGCGGTCACGGCCGGTGCGCATGCGCCGGTGCCGCTCACCGAACTGGTTCCGGCGTTCGTGGTCGGGGAACTCCGGATCGCCTTCGAAATGGGATTCGTGCTTTACGTACCCTTCGTGATCATCGACCTGGTGGTCTCCAGCACCCTTATGGCCATGGGCATGCTGATGCTGCCGCCAACCCTGATCTCCACACCGTTCAAAGTGCTCCTGTTCGTGCTGGTCAACGGTTGGACCCTGCTGGCGCAGTCACTGGTGCTCAGCTTCCATTGATCGTGCTCAGCTTCCATTGGTCGGTTGACCAGATGAATGAACGGATATGCGATTGGGCGGATGGACCGGTGTGCGGCGCAGCGATCAAGCGGGTGAGCGATCGTACGATGGATCCGGTGGACCGGCCGGCGGGCGGGGGGCGACCCCAGCGCGCCTGGCTGCCGAGCGGATGGGGGGATGGGCATGACCCAGGGGGCGGTGCTGCAACTGGCGCAGGGTGGGCTCTGGGTCATGCTGCTCTTGGCCCTGCCGATTCTCGGCGTCGGGCTCGCGGTCGGTCTGGTGGTGAGCCTCGTGCAGGCGACGACGCAGATCAATGAGCAGACGTTGAGCTTCCTGCCCAAGTTGCTGGCGATGCTGGCGGCGGTCGTGGTGTTGGGTCCGTGGATGCTGACGGTGTTGGTGGACTTTGCGCGCCATCTGCTGCTGACGCTGCCGCGCTGGTCCTGAGGTCCGTGGAGGGGGGTGGAGGCGGTGCTGCCGGCGGTGGGACAACTGGGGCTGTTTTGGCTGGTGCTGGCGCGCGCCGGCGGCATCTTCGCCGTGGCGCCGCTGCTTTCGGCCGGCAACGTGCCCATGCCCCTGCGTGCCGCGCTGTCGGTGCTGGTGTCTGTGGCGGCACTTCCGGCGGCACACGCCCCGTCCGGGGGCGTGCCGCAGCAGTTGCTGCCGTTTGCCGGCCTGGCGGTGCGCGAGGTGGCGGTAGGTCTGGTGATTGGTTTGGTGGCCCGGATCGTATTTTTCGCGGCCGAACTGGCCGGTGGGCTCTGCGATGTGCAGGTGGGGCTGACCCTGGCCGCGGTGGCGGATCCACTGTATGGGGAGGCGGCGTCGGTCCTGGGCAACTGGCTCAACCTCCTGGCGACGCTGGCCTTCCTCGCCGCCGGGGGGCTGGAACTGCTGGTGGCCGCTGTGGCCGTTTCGTTGCGCCACCTGCCTCTGGGTGCTCCGGCCTTCTGGGGGGGCGGGGCGCACACGCTGGTGGCGGCGCTGGGCTGGTCCTTCACCACCGCCGTGGCGATCGCGGCGCCCGTGCTGGCGGTGGGTGTGGTGCTCAACGTCTTCCTCGGTTTTATCGGCCGCGCCATGCCGCAGTTGAACCTGCTGCAACTGGCCCTTCCGGCGCAGGTGCTCGTCGCGCTGGGGGTGCTGCTGTTCGCCATGCCGCTGGTGGTCGGGGCGTTCAGCCATCTCGTTCCGGAGACCGGGCGCTGGCTGGGACGGCTGTGGGGGTGAAGGACTTGGGATGCGTGCGGCGGATCGCGGCGCCCGGCCCCCTGTGCTTCGATCTGCAGCGCTTCGCCGGCGACCGCGTGTTGCCGGCCACCCAAAGGCAGCGGCAGCGCGCGCGCGAGCGCGGTTCCGTGGCGCGCAGCACGGATCTTAGCGGCGGTCTGGCCTTGCTGGCCGCCGCCGGCGCGATGGCCATCGCCGCCCCGGCCGGGGTGGAGGCCTACGGCTCCTGGGCCGCCGGCGTGTGGGGGGGCCTGAGGCCGGTGCCGTTGGGAGCCGGTGGCGCGGTGGCTCTGGGGCTGGCGGGCTTGCGGCAGGCGGCGGGGGTGGCGGCACCCGTACTGGGGGCAGCCCTCGCGGTCGGGACCCTGGCGGCAGCCGCCCAGACCGGTTTTCTCTTTTCTGGCGCGGCTCTGGCGCCGAAGTTCGAGCGCATCGACCCCTCGCAGGGTCTGCGGCGGATCTTCTCGCGGCGTTCCGCCGTGGAGTTCTCCAAGTCCCTGGTCAAGGTCGCCGCCGTGCTCGGCGTGGCGTGGGGGCCGACCAGGCGGCTGGTGGTCCGCTTGGCCACCGGCACCGTGACGCTGCCGCAGGCCGCCCACCTGACGTTCGCCGCGGCGGTGGGGGTCTCGCTGCGGGCGGCCGTGGCGCTGGCGGCGATCGGCGCCGCGGACTACTTCTATCAGCGCTACGAGCACGACCAGACGCTGCGCATGACGCGCCAGCAGGTGCGCGACGAGGGCCGGGAGACCGAGGGCGATCCGCTCCTGCGCTCGGCCCGCCGGCGCCGGCAACGCGAACTGGCGCGGCGCCGCATGCTCGCCGACGTGCGCCTGGCGGACGTGGTGTTGGCCAACCCGACCCACGTCGCGGTGGCCCTGCGCTACGACCCCGAGCAGATGGCCGCGCCGACGGTTGTCGCCAAGGGGGTCGAGTCGATGGCCGAGCGCATCAAGGCCGTGGCCCGTTCGGCGGGGGTGCCGGTGGTGGAGAACCCGCCGCTGGCACGCGCGCTGCACCAGGGGGTCTCCGTGGGGCGCCAGGTGCCGGCGGCGCTGTATCAGGCGGTGGCCGAGGTGCTGGCCTTTGTGTGGCGGGTGCGCGGCCGGGCGTAGGGACGCGGCGGCCCAGAACCGGTGCGGCGGGGGGGGGATACGGCGGTGGGCCGGTTGTTGCGCTTGAATCTGGGGGCGGACCTCCTACTTGGCACCCTGGTCATCGTCATGGTGTCGATGATGGTCATCCCGCTGCCGCCGGCGCTGCTCAGCGTGCTGATCGCTCTGAACCTGGCCGCCTCGCTGTGCGTGCTGCTGTTGTCCATGTATAGCGTGGATCCGCTGGACTTCTCGGGCTTTCCGTCGCTGTTGCTCTTGACCACCCTGTTCCGGCTCGCGCTGAACGTTTCGACGGCCCGCCTCATCCTGCTCAACGGCAACGCCGGCGCGGTGATCCAAGCCTTCGGGCAGTTCGTGGTCGGGGGTAATCCCCTCGTCGGTTTCATCGTCTTTCTGATCCTGGTGATCATTCAGTTCGTGGTCATCACCCGCGGTGCGGAACGCGTGGCGGAGGTGGCGGCCCGTTTCACCCTCGACGCGATGCCCGGCAAGCAGATGGCCATCGATGCCGATCTCAACGCGGGCTTGATCGATGAAGCGCGGGCCCGGCAGCGCCGCGCCATGGTGGAACGCGAGGCCGACTTCTACGGAGCGATGGACGGCGCCAGCAAGTTCGTCAAGGGCGACGCGGTCGCGGCCCTGCTGATCATCGTCATCAACATCCTCGGCGGCTTCCTGGTCGGTATGGTGCAGCGCCACCTCAGCGTGGGCGCCGCCCTGCAGCAATACACCCTGTTGACCGTCGGCGACGGTCTCAGCGCCCAGATCCCGGCCCTGCTGTTGAGCACCGCGACCGGGATCATCGTCACCCGGGCCGCCTCCCAGGGCAACCTCAGCCGGGAGTTGTCCAGCGAGTTGCTCTCCCAGCCTCGGGTGCTGTATGCGGCGGCGGCGGCGATCGGCCTGTTCGGCCTGGTGCCGGGGCTCCCCACCTTCACCTTCCTGTCCGTGGCCGCTGTGCTCGTGCTGGTCGGCCGGGCCGGAGCAGCCCGGGCACCCGCGGAGCAGATGGCGGCCGGTGGCCCGGCGGCGGGTCAGGCCGCCCCTCGGCCGTCGGTCGATGCGGGGCGTACCCCGGCCGACACGATGCCCCTCTTGGATGTGGACACGCTGGAGATCGAACTCGGCTACGGCCTGCTTTCCTTGGCGGAGGGGGAAGGCGGTGGTGAGCTGATGGCCCGCATCGCCCTCTGCCGCAAGCAGATCGCCCTTGAACTCGGCCTGGTGCTGCCGCTGGTGCGCGTCCGCGACAATCTGCAACTCCCGCCGCACGCGTACGCCGTCAAGCTGCGCGGCACCGAGATCGCGCGCGGGGAACTGCAGCCCGACCACTATCTGGCCATGGACGCCGGTACCGGCGGTCAGGACGGGCTGCAGGGCATCCCGACACGCGAGCCCGCCTTCGGACTGCCGGCGCTCTGGATCCAGCCGGCGGACAAGGCCCGGGCGGAGTTGGCTGGTTCGACGGTCGTCGACGCGGCGACGGTGCTGGCGACGCACTTCAGCGAACTGTGCAAGCGGCATGCGGCGGAGATTCTCTCGCGCCAGGACTGCAAGGGCCTCCTGGACCTGGTGCACCAGCGCCAGCCGGCGCTGGTGGACGAACTCGTTCCCGGCCAGCTGACCAGCGGGCAGGTGCTGCGCGTGCTGCAAAACCTGCTGCGCGAGGGGGTGCCGATCCGCAATCTCCCGCCGGTGCTGGAGGCCCTGGCCGACGGCGCGGCGCAGACCAAAGACCCCGACATGTTGACGGAACGGGCCCGCCAGGCGTTGGCGCGCGAGATCACGCGCGACTGCGGCGGGGCGGACGGACGCCTGCAGGTGCTGACGCTGGACGCGGAGCTCGAGGCGAGGCTGTGCGCGCTGGCGTCCGGTGGAGCGCCCCTGGATGGGCAGGCCCTGCAGGCGTTGCGCCAATCGCTGGCTGAGGGCCTGCCGCTTCTGGCCGCGCGCGGCCGGCCGGGCGTCGTGCTGACGACCCCGGCGGCGCGCCCGCTGTTGTGGCGGTTGATTGCGCGCAGCCTGCCGCACGTGCGCGTCATCTCGACCGCGGAGGTGTATGGGGACGTGGAGGTCGAGACGGTGGCGCAGGTGACGGCCTGAACGCGGTCGGGTGGGGGGTGGACGCGGGTGAAGATCAAGCGTTTCGTGGCGGACGACCTACCGGCGGCCGTCGCCGAATTGCGGCGGGAGATGGGGCGCGATGCCGTCCTGCTGTCCAGCCGCCGGCTGCCGCGCCGCGGATGGCGCTGGCTGTTTCGCCGCTTCGACCGCATCGAGGTCACCGGTGCGGTCGAAGGGCCAGCCGCGCCGTCGCCGGCGCGGCTGGCGGTCGCCGCGGCACCCGTCGCGCCCCGGCCCGCGGTCGCTGCGTCTCTGCCCCAGCCTGTGGTGTCCGCAGCGGCCACGTCTCCGCCGGCGCCGGCGGTGCAGGCGCGGGGGATCGATCTGCGCGAGCCGGAACCGGCCGCCCTCGAGGGGTGGCGCCAGGCACTCCTGGCGGGGCAGTTCACCCCAGGGGCGTCCGGTCCACCCCAGGCGATCCACGTGCAGGCCGGTTGCCGCACGCTGGTGGCCTTGGTGGGTCCGACCGGCGCGGGCAAGACGACGACCCTGGCCAAGCTCGCGGCGCGCCTGCACCTGCAGCAGGGTTGGCGGGTGGTGCTGCTGACGGCGGACACCTTCCGGGTCGGTGCGATCGAGCAGTTGCAGACATACGGCAGGCTGCTGGGAGTGGCGGTCGAGGTGACCCCGACGCCGGGGGCGTTGGCCCGGGCTCTGGAGCGGCTGCGCGAGACGGATGTGGTGCTGCTCGACACGCCCGGACGCGCCCACCGCGACGCCCGGAGCCTGGCCGAGTTGAGAGCCCTCGTGCAGGTCCCGCGGGAGGTGGCGGCGGCCGGCGGCGCCCGCTGCGAAGTGCATCTGGTCCTTGCCGCCCCGACCCGCGGGCAGGAGGCGGCGGCGGTGCTGTCCGCCTACGGTCCGCTGGCCGATCGCTTGCTGCTCACGAAGCTCGACGAATGCGAGGGGCCCCCGGCGGTGTTGTCCACGGATCTGGGGCGCGGGCTTTTTCTTTCCTATTGTTCCTTCGGGCAGAGGGTGCCTGAGGATCTAGCGGTGGCCTGGCCGGACCGTCTGGCCGCGGGCCTGGGCGGCGTGGGGGTGAACGGCCATGCGAGATGAACCGGGACTTGTTGCGGGGAGGATGCCCGCGGCGGTGGAGCCGGAGCGGCAGGCCGACGGTCTGGTCCGCTGGGTTGAACGGGCGCGCCAGGCGGGCCGCCGGACCGCCCGGCCGCCCGCGCCGCCCCCCCGGGGCCTGATCCTGGTCACCGGTGGCAAGGGGGGGGTCGGTAAGAGCAGCTTCAGCCTCAACTTCGGCCTTGCCTTGGCGGAACTCGGCCGGCGGGTCTTGCTGGTCGACTGCGACAGCGGCCTCGGCAGCTTGGATGTCCTGCTCGGCCTCTGCCCGAGCCGCCACCTCGGGCACGTGCTGGCCGGTGTGTGCTCCGCCGCCGACGCGTTGGTGGCGATCCCCGGTGGCGTGCGGCTGCTGCCGGCGGCATCGGGGCTGGAGTCGCTCGGAAACGCATCCGGCCTGCAGGCGGTGCGGCTGGTCAAGGCGTTGGGCCAGTTGGACGGCCTGCACGACACCTGTCTCTTGGATAGCGGTGCCGGCCTGGGGCCGTTGGTGCGGGCGCTCTTGCGCGCCACCGCGGAGATCGTGGTGGTCACCACCCCGGAACCGACGGCGCTGGCAGACGCGTACGCCACGCTGAAGACGATCCGCCGCGTCAATCCGGCTGCGCAGGTGTCCTTGGTGATGAACATGGCGGAGACGTCCCGCGACGCGCAGGACGCCGTCCGCCGCCTGGAGGCGGTGTGCGCCCGCTATTTGGAGTGGACGCCGCACCATCTGGGGTGGGTGCCGCGCGACGCTGCGGTCGGCCGCGCGGTGCGGGCCCAGCGGCCGTTGCTGCTGGAGCCGGGGACCAGCCCGGCCGCCGCGGCGTTGCGCCGTCTGGCGATGGCGTACCTCGGGGGCGACCCCCCCGCCGCGGGGCGCAAGGGATTGCGCGATGTACTGCTGGCGTTCCTGCGCTCGCGGCCCGCGGGACGGACAGACGCCGGTGTTGGTGGAGGGGGGGCGCAAGGTTGAACGCGAACTCCGGAGCGGCGGCGGCCTCCGACGGGGCCCGGCGGCAGGCCGCCGCCCGCAGCGCCTACCGGCAGGCCGACGCGGCCGGTCGTGAGGAACTGGTGCTGCGGTACCTGCCGCTGGTGCGGCACGTGGCCGCCAGGTTGGCCATGGGGTTGCCGGCCCACATCGACATGGACGATCTGCACAGCTACGGGGTGTTCGGACTCCTGGACGCCCTGGAAAAGTTCGATCCCACGCGCGGGGTCAAATTCGAGACCTACGCCTTCACCCGCATCAAGGGTGCGATTCTGGACGGTCTGCGCGCTATGGACTGGGTTCCGGCCTCCATGCGCCAGCGTGCCCGGCAGATCGAGGAGGCATTCGGCCGGGTCGAGTCCCGGACGGGCCGTTCCGCCGAAGACCGGGAAGTCGCCGACGAGCTCGGGATGACGGTGGAGGCGTTTACGCGCGTGTTGGCGGAGATCGAGCGCGCCAGCCTGCTCGCGCTTGACGAACTCTGGGGGGAGGAGGGCGAGGAGGAGTATGCGCTACGCGACCTGGTGCGCGACGACGGCGCCATCGATCCGAGTCAGAGCGCCGAGTGGCGCAACCGCGAGGAGATCGTGGCCAAGGCGGTGGGCGGGCTGCCGGAGCGCGAGCGCACCGTCCTGACACTCTTTTACTACGACGGCCTTACGCCCAAGGAGATCGCTGCGGTGCTCGGGGTAACCGTGTCGCGCATCTCCCAGTTACACAGCCGCGCCGTCCTGCGGCTCCGGGGTCAGATCGGCCACGCCCAGCGCAACCTGCTTTGAGCAGTCGGCCCGGCGCAACCCCGGGTGCCGCGGCGGGCATGCTGCGGCCGACGGCGCGGACGGAGGCGCCGTCTCCGAAGGGGGTGCGGACGGTGCGAGACGGCACGACGGCGCGGCGCCGGCTGGCGGCGCGGAAAGATGCGCTGCAGCAGGCGTTGGCCGCGCTGCGTCAGAACGATCTGGGACAGAGCCAGGGGGAGGGAATCTCCGAGCTCTCAACGTACGACAACCATCCGGGTGACCTCGGTACCGAGATGTGGCGGCGCGAGCAGCAGGTCGGCTACGGTCAGGACTTGGCCCGCGACCTGGCGCTGGTGGATGAGGCCGAGGCGGCACTGAAGCAGGGGCGATACGGCGTGTGCGGCCGCTGTGGCCGGAGGATCCCGCCGGCGCGCTTGGCTGCCCGGCCGGAGGCCCTGACCTGTGTTTCGTGCCAGGAGAAGGTGGAACTGGAGGCGCAGGCCCGGCTTCCCGCCCGGCCGGTCGAACAGGAGCCGCTGGCGCCGCTCATGGCCCGGCAAGACCAGCGCGGCGCGACCGGCTTCGACCAGGAGGACGCCTGGCTGGCGGTGGCGATGTATGGGTCGAGCGACACGCCCTCCGACCAGCCCGGCAGCGCCTATCCGGACATCATGCCCAATCCGCGCGAACGGCGCGGAGCGGTGGCCGACGTCGACGTGGAGGAGTTGGCCGGGCCTGATTGACGCGGCCGGCCCGCCGCCCGCCCCCGACGTGCTACAATCCGTTGGTCCGGGTGGCGATGGGGGGGCGGCGCTTGCGGATCGGCCTCGTGGCGGCGGTGGTCTTCATCGTCGACCTGCTGACGAAACAGTGGATCTCCACCCACCTGCAGACGGGCCAGAGTATCCAGGTGATCCCGGGCCTGTTTTCGTTGACCTACGTGTCCAATGCGGGCGCGGCCTTCGGCCTGCTGCAGAACCAGACGCTGCTGTTTATCGCCATCACCGTGGCGGTGATCGCGCTGATTGTGACCTACGGCCGGCGGGCGGCGCGCCAGCAGCCGCTCCTGGGAGTGGCGTTCGGCCTGCAACTCGGCGGTGCCCTGGGCAACCTCCTGGATCGTCTGCTTTA
This sequence comes from Bacillota bacterium, assembly GCA_021806565.1. Taxonomy (GTDB): domain Bacteria; phylum Bacillota; class Sulfobacillia; order RBS10-35; family JAJYVN01; genus JAJZXK01. Next base: position 14,583 of record JAJZXK010000072.1, read on the forward strand.
TGCGCGGGTGATCGACTTCTTGAACGTCCGTGGTTTCCCCTACATCTTCAACGTTGCCGACAGCGCGATCGTGGTCGGAGGAATCCTGTTCGCGCTGGTCGCGCTACGGGAGCCGGCGCCGGCGCCGCCGGGGGGGCGGGACGCGTGAGCCCTTTGGCGCCGGTGTTCCCGTGCCGTCTGGTGGCGGCCCAGGGGGCGGAGCGGCTCGACCGCTTTCTGACCGAGGCGCTGGGTGCGCCCGGGCTCTCCCGTACGGCCGTGCAGCGCGCCATCGCCATGGATCTGGTGCGCGTGGACGGCAAGCCAGGCGCGGCCGGTCAGCGTCTGGCGGCCGGCGCCGTGATCGAAGTGGACGGGGTGCCGCGCGCCGAGGGGCCCTCGTTGGAGCCGGAGCCGATACCGTTGCGCGTGGTGTACGAAGACGAGCACCTGGCGGTGATCGACAAGCCGCGCGGGCTCGTGGTCCACCCGGCGGCGGGCAGTCCCCGGGGTACCCTGGTCAACGCGCTGCTTGCCCGGTATGGGGTGCTCGAAGGTATGGCGGCCGAGGATGCCGCGCAGCAGCCCGCCCGCGGCGCCCTGGAGTTCGGGGACGATGTGCGGCCCGGCATCGTCCACCGTCTGGACAAGGATACCACCGGCCTCCTGGTCGTGGCGCGCAGCGCCGAGGCGGGGGCGGGTCTGCGCCGCCAGATCGGCCAGCGCACCATGGTGCGGGAGTATCTGGCGCTGGTGCGCGGCAGCCCGCGCGAGCGGCTGCGGATCGACGCCCCCATCGGCCGTGCCCCCGACCGCAAGCGCATGGCGGTCGTGGCCGGCGGGCGGCACGCGTGTACCCACGTGCGCTGTGTGGAGCGGCTTGGCTCAACGGCTGCACCATATACGCTCTGCGAGGTGCGCCTTGAGACCGGCCGCACGCACCAGATTCGCGTGCACCTCGCCTTCTGCGGCTTTCCGGTCGCGGCCGATCCGCTGTACGGGCGTCCAGAGGCCGACCGCGTTGCGGGCTTGGAGCTTCAGGGCCAGGCACTGCATGCCTTCCGGCTGTCTTTTCAGCATCCGGTGACTGGCCTGGCACTGTCGTTCGAAGCGCCGATCCCACCCGACCTCGCGCAGGCGCTTGACCGGCTACGCGAGGGCTGAGAGCGGGAAGGGTGGGCGGGTCGATGGCGATGTCCACCGTTCTGACGGTTCTCGGCCGCTACGGTCGTTACCCGGCCCCCGGTGGGGCGGGCCGTGGCTATCTCCTGAGCGGCCCCGGCGGCGCGGTCCTCATCGGCTGCGGCGGCGGAGTGGCCGGGCGCCTCGGCTACGCCTTGGCCCACCCCGCGGATCTGGCCGCCGTGGTCCTTGCCGACCTGCGACCCGACCACGTCGGCGATCTGGCCGCCGTCGGGTCGATGGCCGCCGGCCAGGTCGCCCGTGGTGAGCGGCGCGGCCTCTTACCCGTCTACGCGCTTTCCGCTCCCACCGAGGCGTGGCGGCGGCTGCAGCGGCCGGGTGTGCTGGATGTGCGCGGCGTCGGACCGGGTGACCGGATCCAGGTCGCTGGCTGGTCCTGCGCATGGACGCCTACGGCCCACGCCTGTCCCGGCGCCGCGCTGCGCTGGGTGGGCCCGCAACGGGAGACCCTTGCGATCACAGGGCTGACGGAGCCGACCGCCGAGGTGCGGGAGGCATGCGCCGGGGTGGACATCCTCTTGGCGGAGGCGGACGGTCCCGCCGACGAACTGGACGAGGAGTGGGCTGCTGGGATGACTTCGGCGGAGGCGGCTGCCCTTGCCGCCGCTTGCGGGGCGCGTGCGTTGCTGCTTTCGCACCTGGACGGTGATGCCGATCCGCGGGCTGCGCTGGCCGCCGCGCGTGGCCGCTTCCCGGCCGCCGCACTCGCCTTGGAGGGTCGCAGTTACGCGTTGGGATCGGCGTAGCGGGTGCCCTGGGGTGGGAGGGCGCCGCCCTGGTCGCGAAGCCTTCGTCGTGGTGGTCCGGCGGCGGGTCAGCCGACTGCCCGCCGCGCGAACCCCCGCATGCCGATCCACCCGAAGCCCGCGATCGCCGCGCCGAGCGCGGGTAGTACGTAGACGGCGTTCAGGTGGTTCAACCCCGGCATCATGACCGCGCGCATCCCCTCGCTGGCGTAAGTGATGGGATTCAAGAGGGTGAGCAGTTGAAACCACCGCAAGTGGTTCAACGACGCCCACGGGTACTGGGTGCAGCCGGTAAACAGCATCGGTGTGAGGATCAGGGCGAACATCATGTTGAGTTGCTGGGGTTGGACCAGCGTCCCCAGGGTGAGGCCGACCGACCCGCCGACGAGCGCGGCGAGGACCGCGTAGGCCGCCACCGCTCCGAGGTTTGCGGCGGTGAGGGACACCGAATGCGCACCGACTACCACGATCCCGAGCCCGATCATCATCGCGCCGGCGACCATGCCTCGGGCGGCGGCGAACAAGACCTTTTCCAACGCGACCCACGCCACCGGCAGCGGCGCCAGGAGGCGGTCTTCGATCTCCTTGGTCCAGCCGAAGTCGATGACCAGCGGCATGGCGGTGCTTTGCAGCGCGGTGAGCACGATGGTCAGCACCAGGATGCCGGGCATCAGAATGCGGGCGTACTGGGGGCTCGCCATGCCGATGCCGGGCAGGACGCGGCCGAAGATGAACAGCGTAGCCAACGGCTGCAGGAGTACCTGCGCCAGGAAGGCCCACAGTTCACGTCCGGTGACCACGATGTCGCGTCGGAAAAGCGCGGTCAGGGCGGCCCAGCGCAGATTCCGCGCCGGTACGGGCGAGGCGGCCGTCAACGCAATCCCCTCCCGGTCAGGTGGATGAACACGTCTTCCAATGTGACCCGGCCACGGCGGATGTCCACCAGGTCGAAGCCCGCGTCGCTCACCACGCGCGCCGCCGCGCCGACGAGCAACGGATCCCCCTCGCCGTACAGCCGGAACACCACGCGGCCCGGATCGGCTTCCGGGGCCGGTGGCGAAGCCTGGCCCCTGGGCGGTCCAGCGGTGCCGCCTTCCGCGGAGGCCACCGCGTCCTCGCGCTCGGCTCCGGTGATACCGGGGAGTTCCCGCAGCCGGGCGAGCAGGCCCTCGGGCTGGGCGCCGGTCTGCGCCGAATCCAGGCGTACCGCCAGGCTCAGGGTGTTTTCCCCCGGCGCCATCCGTTTCAGTTCGTCCGGGCTGCCGAGCGCGAGCATGCGCCCATGGTCCACGATCGCGACGCGGTGGCACAGTTCTTCGGCCTCGCGCATGTCGTGGGTCGTCAGCACGAGCGAAAGCCCGTGGGCGTTGAGCCGTCGCAGTTGGTCCCACACGAACAGCCGCGCCTGGGGATCCAGTCCCGTGGTCGGTTCGTCGAGGAACAGCACCCTGGGTTCGTGCATGAGGGCCCGCGCGATCATGAGCCGCTGGGCCATGCCGCCGGAGTAGCGGTCGACGCGGTCGGCGGCGCGATCCTCCAGTCCGAACTGCCGCAGCAAGGAGTCCGCCCGCTGCGCCGCCTGCCGCCCCCCGATGCCGTGATAGGCCGCGTGAAAAAGGAGGTTTTGGCGGGCCGTCAGCGAGCGGTCGAGGTTGTTCGCCTGCGGCACGACCGCGATCCAGCGTTTGGCGTCGACCGGACGGCGTAGCGCGTTCACGCCCGCCACCCAGACGTGACCGGCGGTGGGGCGCACGCGGGTCGTGAGTACGCCGATCGTGGTGCTCTTGCCCGCGCCGTTGGGCCCCAGCAGCCCGAAGACCTCCCCGTACGCCACCGTGAACGAGATCCCGTCCACCGCGTTGGTCGGGCGATGCGGGTAGCGCTTGACCAGGGACTCCACCACGATGGCCGGGATGGCCGGCTCTGCCGCGCGGTCGGCGGCGGTGTCGGACGGTGCGCTCAACCATGTCCCCTCCCTTGGTCGCGGGCCGCGGTGTTTCGTGGTGTGTCCGGCGGTTGTGGCGGGCGCCGCATCCGCCCATGCATACCGTCGATCATCAGGGCGTAACCGTGAAAGACCGCCGCCGCTTGCGGCCGCAGCCCTCCGGCCGCGCACCGTGCGCCGAGGCGGCGGCGGCACGCTCGGAGATGCGCCGCATGGCCGCAGCCCACGCGCCGGCGTCCACGCCGGTGCGCGCGACAAACCGCCAGAACTCGCCCATGCCCGCGCGCCACTGGCGTTCGAACTCCGGATCGGAGACGACCGCCTCCAACTCCTGCACGGTTTCTGCTTGTTCGGGAGAAATGTGGGCGGGGAGCGCGGCGATCCACGCACGCAGCATCTGATCGCGCCAATCGGCCGTCGCCGCGGTCTCTTCACCCGCCCCCACCCCCGCCATCCACTCGCGCAGCCTCGCTTCGATGAAGTTCAGGCGCTCTAGGGCTGCCCTTTGCCCACAAGTGAACGCTTGACAAGCAGGGCGGTGGCGTCTACGGTGCGAGCATGGCACCGAAGCAGGTCATTCTCCAACGGCTGTCCCAGACCGATGCGGTCGAGGCCGTGCGCCGGT
>JAJZXK010000207.1 GCA_021806565.1 Bacillota bacterium
GTTGCAGGGCCAGCCGCTCATGTTTACCCACGCGGTCGTGCTGCAGGTCTTTGCCCCGGCGGCGGCGGGCAACCCCGCCCTGGTGCAGGCCCTGATGCGCTGGGGAATGGCGATCTGGGCCGCCCACCCGGTCGTGGCCAACGGGAGTGCGGAGGGCATCCAGATAGTCATAGGCCTCCTCCTCTGGCACTCGAACCGCACTCTCTGGCGGGCCGGCCTTATCCTGTCCTTCGCATGGGCCATGGTGGTCTGGGTGTTCGGAGAGGGGCTCGGCGCGGTCCTCACCCGCGCACCCACTATCCTGACCGGAGCACCAGGCTCCGCCATCGTCTACGCATTTTTCTCGGTCGTGCTCCTGCTGGCCACCGCACCCGCCGCCGGCGGGGGCCGCTATGCTCATAAACTCCTTCGCTTCGGTCTCGCCGCCTACTGGGGCCTCGGCGCCTTCTGGCAGTTTCGGCCGGTCTACTTCCGGCCACTGTCCCTGCTGGAGATTGTCGCGGGCAACCAGGGCCTGTCCGAACCCAATGCCCTGGCCCGGGGGCTCGGCGCGGCCGCCGAGCTTGTCGGCCGGCGGCCTGCCGACTTGAACCTGGCCATGGGTCTCCTTATGGCCGTGCTCTGCGTGGAAACGCTGACACGGCCCCGGCCGGGAGCCGTGCTCACATGGGCCGCGCTCGGCTTTCTGGCGCTCATCTGGGGCATCTTCATGGACTTCGGAGTGTTCGGAGGAACGGGAACCGACCCCAACACCGCCCCGGTCGCGGCGCTGATGATGGTGGCGCTGGTCCTTGCCGGTCGTGCCGCGACCGCGCCCGCCAGCGCCTCTCATTCGGCGGACGGCACCCTCATTCATCCGCCCGTCCCATACTCACGACCCCGCACTGGTCCAACTTTTGATCGCCGGATCTCAGCTGAGGAGCGAGAAGACAGATCCGGCAACGCCTCTCGTTCGTAATACCCCTCGAACGGCGGGGAGAACCCGCCGGCCTGAAAGACAACGACGGAGGGACCATGATGAAGTCGAGTACGCGATGGCTCCTGACCGGTGCGGGCCTGGCCGCGCTGGCAATCGGTCCGTCACTGCCCGTGCTGGCGGCCTCGTCGCCGGCCCAGGCCACCACCACCCCGGCGGCCAACCTGCGCATCGAGCTCGACCAGCTGCTGGGCGCTCATGCGGTGCTGGCCCAGCTCGCGATGGAAGCGGGATACAAGGGCGCCAGTGACTACAGCGGCTATGTATCGCAACTGAACCAGAACACGGCGGCCCTGAGCCAGGCCATCGCCGGCATCTACGGCGCGGCCGCTGGTGCCGAATTCCAAAAGATGTGGCAGGGCCACATCACCGATTTCGTGAACTATGTGATCGCCACCAAAGAGCACAATGCCGCCGGACAGCAGGCGGCGATCCACGCCCTCGAACAGTACAAGACCCAGTTCGCGAACTTCCTCGCGGGCGCCGACCCGCACATCAATGCCACGACCCTGGCCGACTCCCTGCAGGTGCACATCACCCAGATCCTGGCTACCTTCAACGCTTACGTGAAAGGCCAGTACGCAACCTCGGCGCAGGACTTCGTGACCGCCTACGACCACATGTTCATGGATGGCGACTACCTGGCCGGCGCCATCGCCCAGCAGTTCCCCGCCAAGTTCGCCGGAACCAGCCCCGACACGGCTGCCGTCAACCTGCGCGCCACGCTGGACGAGCTTCTCGGCGCCCACGCCGTTCTTGCGCAGCTGGCCATGCGCGCCGGCTACCTCGGAACTCCCATGTATCAGCCCTGGGCATCGGTGCTGTCACAGAACACCGCCAGCCTGAGCGCGGCCATCGGCTCCGTGTACGGCGCCCAGGCCGGGCAGAAGTTCCAGGTGATGTGGCAGGGCCACATCACGGACTTCGTGAACTACGTGGTCGCGACCAAGGAGAACAACACCACGGCCCAGAGCGCGGCCAAGAGTGCGCTCGAACAATACAAGACCCAGTTCGCCGCGTTTCTGGCCTCCGCCAATCCTCACTTCAACGCAACCATCCTGGCCGACTCTCTGCAGGTTCACGTAAACCAGCTCCTGGCCACGTTCACGGCGTTCGTGGGCGGACAGGAGACCACGGCCACCACCGACTTCACGATGGCCTATCAGCACATGTTCATGGATGGCGACTACCTCGCGAGCGGGATCGTGCAGCAGTTCCCGAGTCAGTTCGGCGTCTCCATGAGCGGGGCCACCAGCCCCGTGACCGGCTTTCCCATTCTGCCGATGGCCATCGCGGGAGGAGCCGCGGCCCTGGTGGGCGCCACGCTTCTCAGGCGCCGGCCGGCGCACGCGATCCGCTGAGCATGGGCCGCCGACTCCTGTCCTTCATGCTGATGGCTCTCGGCAGCCTGCTCCTCACGTTCGCGTTCTGGTTTCCGGCATGGTCTTCATGGGCAGGGCGGAGGCTTATCGCCTCCGCCCCTCGCCGTGCCGTCCGGGTCATGAATCTTAGGGCGGGTCCGACCACCGCCTGGACGGCGGCTCCACCCGCGGTGCCCCCGAAGATCGGTCAGGTCGTCGGCGTCCTCCAGATTCCGGCGCTCGACCTCACGACGGCCGTGGTGCAGGGAACCACCGGTTCTGTTCTGTTCCGAGCGCCGGGGCACTACGTGGCCTCCGTCCTCCCCGGCGAGCAGGGGGTGAGCGTGATTGCCGCGCACAACGCCTCGTTCTTCCGGCATCTCGACCGGTTGGTTCCGGGCCAGCTTATCATCGTGGCCACCGCCGAGGGCCGCTTCTGGTTTCGCGTCACCGGCCATCGCATCGTGCGCGCGGGCACCGCCGTCCCCACGAGTGATGAGCCGACGCTCGTCCTGGAGGCCTGCTACCCGCTTGACGCGCTCTTCTTCACCCCCGATCGCTACCTCGTCACCGCGGTGCTGGCAAGCGACCGGCTCGGCGGCGGCCAGGATCCGCTCTCGCCTGCCGCGAGCCCCTCCTATACCGCCCCTATCCCGCCCTATCTGAGCCAGCACTTCGCCCTCTCACTGCAATACAACAGCATTCCGATGGGCCGGCTTACCTACGAGGCGCCCTCCACGCCTCGTGTCACCGCCTTTGAGCAGGGGGCGGCTCCGCTGGCGCTGGAGACCGAGGCTATCCGGGTATTCAATGCGGTGCGCGATGCGAGCGAGATCAGAAATGCGGCTCTTCTAGGGGCCATGGGACGGGGATCGGGTCCGGTGACCACGTCCAGCGATAAATACTGGGGAGCGTCCGCGGTCACCTATCCGGGGGTTCTGAATGTGCGCGTTACGCTCACGGCCGCGGGGGTCCCATCAGCCGTGGTTCTGTCTGACGCCGACGTGCTGATTGACGGCGTTCCTGCCTCCGTGTCCCTCACTCTCCGCGTCGCGGGCAGGACGGAGAGCGTCCAATCG
>JAJZXK010000073.1 GCA_021806565.1 Bacillota bacterium
CAATACGGCGCCCCCGAGGGGTGTACTCCCTCGCCCGGATGGTCGAGTCGAATGGACAGACCCGTGATTGTGGTGGCGTGACCGGGGCCCAGGACGTGGTAGCGACTACACGCGAGAGCGTGTGGTTATTCGTGTCCTGGGCCTTTTTTTGGTCCGGGAAGGGGGAATGACTCGCAGGCGTGGTGAGATGAGGGCGTAAGCGATGGCGGTCCTGGCTCTCAGCCAGGCCCTGTAGGCCAAGGTCGTTGGGTTGCTGGTGAAGCTCTTCCTGAGACCATCCCGCATGAATGCATCGGCATATCGGACATGACGGAACGCACGGGCACAGCAGCCGCACGCGTAGGCGTGTGGTTTGGCGTGTCTTGGCCTTGTATTGGCCGGCAAGACTCGAAGGAGGAATTGCAGTGGGCAAGTGGCAGACGTTTGAGGAGGCCCTGTGTGCGCGGTTCTTGGAGCGCCGGTCGGTGATTCACGGGATGCTGGTGGGGCTGGTGGCCCGCCAGCACGTGCTGTTGATCGGGCCTCCAGGGGCGGCCAAGAGTGAGATGGCGAAAGCCGTCTGCGGGGCCGTTGGCGGCCGGTTCTTCCGCACCACCCTGACCCCGACATCGACCCCGGACGAACTCCTTGGTCCCGTCAGCGCCAAGCGTCTCATCGAAGAGGACGTGGTGGCGCGACACCTCGAAGGCACGCTGGCGACCGCGGACGTGGCCGCGGTGGACGAGATCTGGAAGTGCAACGCCGCCACGCTGAACTCCCTGTTGAGCGTGGTCAATGAGCGGGAGGTGTCCGACGGCGGCCGGATGGTGGCGGTACCGCTGCGTACGCTGGTGGGCACGAGCAACGAACTGCCGCAGGACGACTCGCTGACCGCTTTGTGGGATCGGTTCAGTCTGCGGTACCGGGTGGACTACATCCGGGAGCCGGGGGCCTTCCTTTCACTGCTGAGCATGCCCGCGGACGGCGCCCGTGCATCCACTATCCAGGGTCCGACTCTGGACGAGGTGTCCGCCGCGACCACGATGCTGCCAGGGATCGCCTGGGACGGGGTGCGTGACACCCTGATGCGACTGTGGACCACGGCCCGGCAAACATGGCGGGTGTCGGTATCTGACCGACGGTGGCAGTGGTGCCTGCGTCTGTGCCAGGCCAACGCCCTGCTGGCCGGACGCGCTGCAGTGGAACCCGTGGATCTGCTGATTCTTGCGGACGCGTTGTGGGAGGAGCCGGATCAACGGCTGACGATCCGCCAGGGGCTACTGGATATTGTCGACCCGGTGCTGCGTGAGGCCGAAGAACTGGTGGACGCGGCGGAAGAGCAGTGCCAGAAGGTGTCTGTGGCCACGGGGGAGCCAAAGGACGTGCTCGTCACCATCAGCGAGGCGGCCAAGAAGATCAAGCGAGCCTGCTCGCGGCTGGAGGAGTTGCGGGACATGACCCGTGGCAAGGGTCGGGATACGGCGGACATCGACGAGATGCTGGCTCGGGTGCAGACCATGAACCGGTCGATCCACAAGCAACTGACATCCCGATACATGGGGGGTGAGTAGCTGTGGCGCTGGCTGCCGAGGGAGAACCCGAAGATCAGCGGGTGGTGGAAAACGATCGGTTTGATCGACTGACGTGGCGCAACACGCTGGACGAGTGCCCCGCGCTACGGCAGTTGCGGGTCAAGGGGGAGGCCAAGCGTCCGGGGTTCGGCGGATTGCTGGCGGACCTGCACGCGGGTCTGTACAAGCCGGATCCGCACTTGCTGGACGCATCGGCCATCAGAGCAAACGCCGAGTGGCAACGGGCGGCAGTGGAACGGTCATGGGACTCCAAGGAGTGGGGCCAGACACGGGAAGCGTCTGTGTTGGACGAGGTGTTGTCCGCGCTGGGCACCCTCGCCGCCGGTAATGAGGCGCTGAAGGTACTGGACGAGCAGGTGCCGGTACTGGACGAGCAGGTGCCGCCGGTGGCGAATACCGCGGGCACGGAGCCTGCGGACGCAAGCGCGGCGGCATCGCCAATGACCCCACAGCAGGTGCGGTCGGTGGCGCGGGCGGCGGCCCACGCCGCCAAGCAGGAGGTCACGGAGGCCCAGCAGGTGTTGGCAGGCTGGGGCCTGGACCAAGGATCGTTGCAGCGACTGCCGTTGGGGCGGCGGATTGAACTGGCCCAACGGTTGATGCACGAGGCGAAGCTGCGGAGCCTGGCTGAGATCGTGGGCGCGATGCGCGCCCTGGCGGCGGGGCTGCACAAGCGCCGGGTGACGGCGCGGGCAGCCGAGGTGGTGGGAGTCGAACTGGGCCGGGACGTGACCCGGCTGGTTCCGTCGGAGTTGGCGCGATTGGCGCACCCACTCCTGCGGTACGAATCCATGCAACGCTTGTCCAGTGGGCAGGCACTGCAGTGGCGCAAGGCAGAGCGGCAACCGCAAGGACGCGGCCCGATGATCGTCCTGTGCGACACATCGGGGTCTACCGCCGGTCGCCAGGAGGTGCTGATCAAGGGTCTGGCCCTGGGACTGCTGGAAGTTGCCAAGCGACAGAAGCGAAACTATGCGGGGATCGTGTTCAGCGGTCCCACGGAATGCCTCCCATTCGAGTTTCCTGTGGGGAAGGTCGATCCCGAGGCGCTGTTGGACTTCGCGGTCACGGCCTTCGGCGGTGGGACCGACTGGGAGACACCGCTGCGAGAGGCGATGCGGCTGCAGTTGGCGGCTCCTTACCGGCAGGGCGACATCGTGCTTATCACCGATGGGCTGTGCCGGCTGTCTGAGGAGTTCACCTCGGAGCTATTGCGGATGAAGAAGGATCGTGACGTGCGGGTCGTTGGTGTGCTTGCACAGGCTGGCGCCAACGCCCATGACGCGCTGGACTTCTGTGACCGGGTGATCGAGACGCGCGATCTGAACGCGGTGGCGGCCGAGGTTCTGGGCGAGGTCGTGGAGGAGCGGGGCCCATGACGGAGGTGGTAGACTGGGGGAGTGAGGAAGGTGTCAGTGGTGGAGAAGCCGGAAGGCACCGCCGCGGGTGGGCACTTGGTGGATGCGCCCGAAGGGCAGGCGCTAATGGGCCTGACTGGCCTGCAGGTGTTGCTGCAACTGCAAAACCTGGGCACCAAGCTCGACCGAACGGACGCAAAGATTGATGATCTGCGCAGCGACATGGACAGCCGCTTCAGGGAAACGGACGCAAAGATCGAGACCCTGCGCAGGGAGACCGACGCCAAGATTGACGCTCTGCGCAAGGAGACGGAAGTCCGGTCCAGGGAAACGGACGCCAAGATCGAGACAATGCGCAAGGAGACGGAAGCCAGGTCCAGGGAAACAGACACCAAGGCACAGTCCTGGGCGATAGGGACCATTGTGGCTATCGTTCTGTGCTCCCTTGGGATCATTGTGGCGGTGCTCATGACACGACCCGTGGGCTGAATGGCCAACAGAGCAGCACCTTGGACGCAGTGGCTAGTGGTCTTGGCATCGTAGCTGAGTAGGACCCGGGGAGACAGGACACAGGTACGACGAGTCGGCGAGTCCTTCGGGATTCGCCGACTTCTATTTTCTGGAGGTGGATGCAATGTCGGTGGCATTCGCGCGGAGCCTGTTTGGTGAGGACCACGGGCGCCACGATCTGGCGGCCATGGTTGGCCCCGTCGAGCCGACCGGAGACGACGATGTGGACCAGTTGCTCGCGTCGGCGAATGTCGGGCAGTTGTTCTGGTACACGTTGCCGACGCTGAAGATCACCATGGAGACCTTGCGGGCGGCCTACAAGAAGGCTGGCATCGACCAGCGGTGGTTGCCGGGTGAGATCCGGCCGGCGGATGCGTTTCGTCGCGCGACCTCGAGCTTGGAGCGGAGCACGGAGGTGCCCATGGACGGCAAGCCGATGCGGGCCACCCTCATGGTGCGCGATGTCGTCGGGTCCGATAAGGATCGCGTGGTGCGCCAGGCCGTGGTGGAGGTGCGAGACGCCGCCAAAGTGCGGCTGCTGTACACGCCGGCTGGGCAGTTCGAGTTGCGCAAGCAGGACACCCGCGCGGATGCCTGGGAGATGGACGGCATCGAGACCTTGCCGACGTCGGCGCAGGAGATGGTGCGCGAAGCCGTGCGCGGGTTCGCGTCCGTCTATGAAGACGCGTTGCAGTACCTGGACGATGGGCACGTACGCCGGGCCATGGACGCGATGATGCGGGAGGAACACGTGGTCAGCGTGCGGCCGTCCGGCGGCGTCTTTTTCGCACTGGAGAAGCGGAGGGAAGTGGTGCGGCAGCTTGGGGATCTGTTCGACGGCCTCAGGGACGCCGAGATTGCGGGCACCTTTTACGCTGTTCCGGTGATCAACATGGCGAAGCAGCGTGAAATGGTGGCGGAAGCGGCGCTGGTACACGTCAAAGGCGAGGTGGGGTCCCTAATCCACGAGGTGGACAAGATCCTGACCGACCAGGCGGAGGGTCGCAGAGTGCGCCAGTCCACCGCTGAAGGCTATCTGCGGGAACTGAAGCGGCTGTCGGACTTGGTGGGAGAGTATCGGGCTGCAACGCGGGACCACTTGGCCGACGCAACCGGGGAGTTGGACCTGCTCAAGACGCAGGTTACGACGTTGCTGGCCGTGGCCGAGTGACGAGGAAAACGAAGTGCGATGCGGGGCCCCCGGGCGTATGTCCGGGGGCCCCGCCGTTTGTACGGAGGGGATATGCGTGGGCGACCTTGGCAGCGTCGTTTCGTGTCCAGTGCGCGGCACCGGCGGGGATGCTCGCTATCCGGGCAACTGGGGCGGCGAGTTTGTGCGGAGGGTGCTGGGGTATTTCGAGCCGGCGAGTGTGATGGACGTGATGGCCGGGTCGGGGACCACCGGGGACGTGTGCTCGCAGCTTGGCATCCGTTGTGATTGCTACGACCTGCGGCCGGACGCCCCACAGGGCCGCGGTGGCTGGGATGTGCTGAGCGACGAGCCCGAGCGGGGCGCGCAAATGGTGCTGTGCCACCTGCCGTACGCCGACATGTACGTGTACAGCGAGATCTGGGGCGGCAAGCGCGATCCGCGGGACCTGTCGGCCATGCGCGACTGGCCGCGGTTTCTGGACCAGTGCGGCAAGGCCATGGCTCGGATGCTGCAGTGGGTGGACATCGGCGGGTACGTCGGCGTGTTGATGGGGTCGATCCGGCGGCGAGGGATCCTCTACGACATGGCGTTGGATGTGCCGCGGCCAGGGCCGGTAACACACCGCCTGGTGAAGGTCCAGCACAACGAGCGCAGCCGGGGCCGAGCGTACAGCGGAAAGTTCATCGCGATCGAGCACGAGGACTTCCTGGTGTTCCGTCGGGACGCACCGTACGTTTTTGCCGGCTGTGTTCCGAAGCGGACGGAATGGGACGTGCGCCGGTCACCCCGGACGACGTGGCGGGGTGCGGTGTACGCGGCCTTGGTCGCCTTGGGTGGGGAAGCAACCATGGCGGCGCTGTACGCGGAGATCGAGCAGTTCGCGATTGCCCAGCGCCCAGAAAACGCCCACTGGCGCGCCAAGGTGCGTCAGACACTGCAACTGGGGGCTGACTTCGAGGCGGTGGAGCGCGGCCGGTGGCGGCTGCGTGGCGACAAGACGGCGGCGTGAAGGGGTGGCGAGCATGCGCATGGGAACACGGAGCCTCTTGTTTGGGGTCCACCAGGTGTTGTGGCATCCACTCATGGTGTTGCGCGCGTGGCGGATCCTGTATGGCCGGCCGACGTGGCGTGAGGTGGTCTGCATCGTGATCCACGACTGGGGGTATTGGGGCCGGGCGGACATTGAGGGCGTCCAGGGGGAACGGCATCCGGAACTTGGGGCCGCACTGGCGGGCTGGCTCTTGGGTCCAGCCTACCGGGACTTGGTGCTGTATCACAGCCGAGCGTACGCAGCGCGGGCCGGACGGCTGCCGTCGCGTCTGTGCTGGGCGGACAAGGCGAGTTTCGTGCTGGAGCCGGCGTGGTGGTATCTGCTGCGGGCGCGGATGTCAGGAGAACTGCGCGAGTACCGCGCGAAGGCGGCTGCCGCCGGGGTCGTGCCGCGGTCCGCGACGGACGCGGCCTGGTTTCAGGGGCTGGCGACCAACCTGGGCTTGGCGTCCGGGTTGGGAGAGGCGCCGAAGCCAGCGTACCTGCGAGCGAGCGCGTGATGCGTGCGGGGTCGGGGATCGCTCCCCGGCCCCGGCTTCGCCCCTTCCGCACCTTTGCTTCACCGGGCGTTGGTGTCCGCATCGCTTATGGGGCAGTGCAGGGGAAGCGGCTGCCGCGGCGATGCGCGCGACGGGATTGCGCGACGGGTAGTTGCGGCCACCTTCCCACATGCGAACGGAGGTCACGCTGAAGCCGACATACGCGGCAAACTCGTCTTGGGTCATGCCCCGATCATTGCGTAGCGACTTAACACGCGCAGCCACTTTGTCGATAACGCTCTGAGGGGGGCGAGGCAGCCCAGCCATAACACACTCTCCTTCTCCACAACACCTACGCATGGACCATTGGAGGGGTCCATGTGGACCAAGGTCTGCCGAAAACCACAGCAGAGGGTGAATGAGAACACGTGCGCCAAATATATTGTCGGAAAAAGGGGGCATGCAAGATGCTGTCGAATGCCTCACATTTAGCCAGCACAACGGGTAACAGTGCTCCAGGGGGGGGAGCGCCGCCGACGCGGCAGCCACCGATTCCGGATCGGACCCACCAAAGCATACCAATCCGAGATGTAGGGGCGGAGTGGTGCACATGCGCGCGAAGGACGGCGGCCGTTGGATTGACGGGACGGGGGAGGCGTGGTACCCTGGGGACCTAGTAGACCTTCGCGCGTTCCCCCAGAATCGGCAGCCAACCCGGACATCAACCCGGACATCCTTAGACACTGTGGACAACAATGCGCGTTCACCTTTGGCTGCCAGCAACGCAAGCGAATGCTTCGCCGCACTCTATGTGGGGGTGCGGGACGAGTCTCGGTGTATATGGCCCGACACGGCAGATGCGCTGACACATCACCTCGCATGGCTGGTAGCCAGGCGGTGTGTGCCGGAGTGCTCGCCGGACACCGCCCGGAAGTACTGCTCCCGGCACGGAATTGATCGCCCACCGCAAGGACGCGCACCGCAGGATGCTGCCCCTCTCACGGTTGCATATGCCGAGTGTCTCGGGCTGCGGGCGCTACTGCGGTCATCGGAGACGCCCGTGCCCATGCATGGAGCCGTGGCTTGGCACGCCGCCACCCTAATCCACCCTGTACCGCGACAGTATCAGCCGTATGCTTGTCCCACGGACGATGTAGTACTGATGGCCAAGGCCCTCGTCTCAGCCATCGGCGCCCACGCCAACGCGCCTGACCCGTCATTGGTGCTACCACTAGTGGCCGCGCGGCGTTCGGGCCTAGCTCTGTATGACGCTGCATGGATCGCGCGAGTTGGCCGCCACCTGGATCCGGCAGGCAAATATGTATCCCTACAAGGCATTCCCGGTGATTGCGTGGAAGACTTGAATGCCTTGGCCGAAAGGATGTGTTCACAGGTCGGCCACCAATTGGCGGTGGTGTGGCAGGGCCGCGAAGCCGAGGCCGCGCAGAAGGCTGCCAGGGCCCAGGCCAGACGTTCGCGGCGTGAGCCGGATCCCTGGCGGGCCGCGCGAGAGGCCGAGCGGGCCATGCCGATCTCGCTCCGGATGCGGATCGCGGAGATCCGGATGCGGCCGGTCTTTCCGCCGCGTGGGGCATGAGGCAGAGAAAGATTATCACTGATCCAGAGGTAAGAGTTATGCGAGTCTGCCCAAATACATCGACGGAAGCAGAACGTGGCGCGCGTGCGCGGCGTATTTGGCGCGACGCTTTGCTGCAGGTATGGGAAAGGGGGGAAGCGAACGGGTCCTCCGAAGGAAGGTCGAGGAATGAGGGCGGCCATATATTGTCGCGTGTCCTCTGACGATCAGGTGAAGGGATACAGTCTGATAACTCAGGAACAAGAGTGCTCGGCGCGCGCCAAGGATATCGGTGCGACCGAGATTGACGCGTACATTGAGAGGGGCGTCAGTGGCGACGCTCTTGACCGGCCAGCATTAAATGAGATGAGGTCTGCATTGCGCAGTGGTGCGATAGACTTGGTGGTGATGTACGACCCGGATCGCATGGCACGCAAGTTAGCAATACAACTACTACTGACAGACGAAATACTCAAGCATGGGGCCAAGTTGGAATTTGTGCGGTTTGATTGGCAGGACACCTCGGACGGCAGGCTCTTCTACGCACTGCGTGGAGCAATCGCCGAATATGAACGCGAGAAGATTATCGAGCGGACTTCGCGGGGCAGGAAGGCAAAGCTCGCCCAGGGAGGGGTGGTGAACGGACCAAAGACGTACGGCTACGTATTCCACCCTGAGACCGACAACATGCGTATTGACCCGGAGACTGCGCCGGTCGTACGCCAAATGTTTGGCTGGGCCCGCGACGGGATCACAATACGGGCGATATGTGGACGATTAGCTGAGATGCACATCCAACCGCCCAAGAATGGAACGAAATGGTGGCCCGGGAGTGTATCCCGGATTCTGCGCAACGAGAGCTACACTGGGAAGCTCAACACGAATCGTTGGCATAGCACGATGGTTGAAGGTCGAAGAACACATAAGCAGCGGCCCCGCGACCAGTGGTATGCCGCACGCATTCCAGTAATCATACCTGAAGCCGTATGGCAAGCGGTGCAGGAATCACTGGACCACAATGCGAGATATAGCCGTGGTCGACGCACGCATGAGTGCCTGATGCAAGGGCATCTTCGATGCGCAGAATGCGGAAGTAGTATGACCATTCGAAGCAAGAGCATGCCGAATCGCGAATACCTCTACTACCGATGTATTAACGCCCGGACCAAGCGAAGCTACAGCATCAAGGATGGAGCCATAGTGCATAGCTGTCGTCATATACGATCAGTGCGCACCGAGGTGTTGGACAAAGCTGTTTGGGATCGTATCGAGGAGTTCCTGTCGGATCCGCATCGTGTGGTTCCAAATGAGGACGCGATTGACGCTGACATCACCAGGCAGTTGGGCTTGGTTGTCTCCCAAAAGAAGGCGGCCAAAGCAGCGCAAGAACGCACACTGAGGGCGTATCAGCGGGCATTGCTCGACGAGGATACATTCGGGCGAGAGACGAGCCGACTGCGGGCCGAATACGCCGAATTGGAGCACCGCGAACGCATACTGGGCGAACACAAGCAGCGGGAGATAGCCATCGCCCGCCGAAGGGACGATGTCCAGCGCGCCCTGATTGCGGCGCGTAATATCCCGGCGCTCGGCGACTTGATCGACTTTGCGACGAAGAGGAAAATAGTACGATTGCTGGTAGATCGAGTGGTCGTCGGGCACTCGCCCCAAGGGGTTGCGGAGGTAGAAATCGTCGGTTACATTTGGTAGTCTAGCCATGTTGGTTGCTGTGGGCCGTGGGCTGTCACGATGCGATGCTCTTCAGGATGGCGCCGCGCGACTTGAGCACGCAGAAGTGGTTGCTCTCGACCGTCAGCAGCGTGCCGTTCTGGATGTCGTTGGCCGGATAGTGGTACAGCAGGACATCCGGTCCCATGACCTCCTGGCCGTCGTCCTGCAGGGTGCTGACCACGTTGCGTAGCGGCATGCGGGCCACCTCCAATGGGGAAGAAGACCGTGGAGCGGATAGCCGAGTGTCCGGACGCATATCGGAATTCGACGCCGACCACCCGCGGTCCTCCGCGGGCCGCGTATCACCCGCAGGCGGTCCAGGCACCAGGGCTCCCATGCTTCCAAGGGGCTGGTGGTCCGGACTCTGCGCGGTTGCGCGAGGACGTCGTGCTCATGGTCCAGATCCGCGCTGGCGGGGCCTTCGCCACCGGGGCGCGACGTCGCGGCAGCACCTGAACTACGCCCCTCCCGTGCAGGCGGCCATTTCGCGCCAGGTCCGGCCGCCGTCCGTGGAGTGCAACAGCCTTCCGGCGCTGGACCGGGATCCAGCCGTTCGTGGCGTTCACGAACTGGACGGTCCGCGGCAAGCGCAGGACCAGTGGCGGCTTGCGTGTACTCGGCCCACCCGCGGCCGCCGTCGGTGGTGCGGACACAAGAGGACAAAGAGTGGCTCTCGAACTGGTCCTTACAGTCGAGGGCAGCCTGCGTTAAGACCAAGAGCCGTCCGGGGCCTCTCACGGGAGGCCGGTACAAATGGCCGCGTAGAGGGCCAGTAGGGGGGGCGAGTCTGCGGTTTGCGGTAGAAGTGGGTGTAGCAGGCGACCAGGGTGGCGGAACAGGGATGGTGTCTTGCGGCGGGGATGCCGGTTCGGAGCGATGTCAGCCGCGCCGCTGCACGATGCGCCACATGGCGGTGATGTCGGGTGGCCTGCGCAACCCGCGCCAGATGAGCTTGACGCCGGGTTCTCCGTCGCTGCGGCGACCGATGAACCCGCCAAGCTCGGCGATCCAGCCGACCACGGTGCGCAGATCGGGCGGCACACTGGGCGGGGTCGCGGTCTCGTTGACGAAGCAGGTCTCGTTGACGAAGCAGGTCAACGCACGCCGCTCGTCCTCAGAAAGCACGCGCGTGTAGAGCTCGTCGATCCGGCGCTTGATCCGTACTTCATCCTCCGTCGGCCGCGTCGGCCGGCGGTACAGGCCCGACCGGTTCAGTCCCAACAGCCGCGCTTGGGCACTCAGCGGCAACTCTCCCCCGCACGCCCGGTCCACCAACTCCAGCCGGGCGGCCCGATCGGAATCCTGCAGCTTTTTTTCCAGCCACTGGAGCTCTGTGCGCAGGCGGCCGATCTCGGCGTGGAGTTCGTGGATCTTGCGCTCATGCTCCGCCTTGGGTACACCCTCGACGCCACGCTCCTCGCGCTGGAACAGCGCGGGCAGCCCTTCGATGACGGCCTTGCGCCACCGCACGATCATGGCCGGATGAATCCCGCGCTCCGAGGCAATCTGCGCTAGGGTTTTCTCTCCCCGCAGTATCTCCAGGATGACATCCGACTTGAACTCCGCCTAATAGTGCTTCCTCTTGTCGCCCCGGATGGCTTACGGACCCCCGGTTTCCCTGTCCACTTTTCGGGGTCCACCATACCCAACCGCAGTCTATCAGCCGGCCCGACGGCGACGAAGTACGGTCGGCGGCAAGCGTCTGCGCCGGAGTTGCGCCCTTATGCCACGATGTCGCATGGCGATCGTGGAGTGAACGCTTACCAGTGCGCACCGGTAGACGCGGCCGGTCGGCGCGGCGGAACGGTCCAGAGAAGCGGGGAAAGACCGCCCCTTCCCCCGCGCGAACCGGGGACGGCGTCGGCGTCACCGATGCTGGTTGCCTTGAGGCCATGCCCGCGCCCACGACGGCCACGAGGCTGCCGAGGGCGAGATAGGCTTGGCGCCAGCCCAGCGCGGCGATGAGCACACAAGCGAGCGGCGGCAGGATGACGGTGCCGGCGCCGATCCCGCTGACGGCGACGCCGGAGGCGAATCCGCGACGCCGCGAGAA
Organism: Bacillota bacterium; assembly: GCA_021806565.1. GTDB lineage: Bacteria > Bacillota > Sulfobacillia > RBS10-35 > JAJYVN01 > JAJZXK01. Next base: position 11,482 of record JAJZXK010000073.1, read on the forward strand.
CCACCGTTGGACGGCTCCCAGGGCGGGCACGTAGGAACAGCCCACGCCGCGGCCGACGCCGAGCCCATACGCCAGCGACGCCTGCGCAAGGTTCGCGGCCATCCCTGCACCCGCCAGCCCAGCCCCTGTCAGGAGCATGCCGAGCACGGCCAGACGCCGCGAACCCCACCGGTCGGCGAGGGGACCGCTGACGATCCCGAAGCTGAAATAAAGAAATCGGGCCAGCGAGAAGACGAGCGACGCCAGGCCGCGCGACGCGCCGAAGCTCTCCTGCAACGGTCCGATGAAAGCGCTGAACGTGTACGCGCTGCCGAACCCGAAGAACGTGACCGCGAACGTGCCCGCGACCACGAACCAGCCACGGAAGATGCGGGGCGCGGAACGCGGTCGGTCGCTGCTCACGGCCGCCTTCCTCCTATACCCGGAACGGGTTGGGGTGCACGCGGCGCAGTTCGATTGGCTAGGGCAACGAGCCATCGTTGCTGTTGCGGCTACGGATTACGCGATGGCGATCGCGGATGACCTGCATGCCTCACCCGCACGATGACCGGGCCAAGGCGGGTCACCGTCTCCCCGGGGCGGCTGCGCCTCAGCGCACCGCCGTGGTGCCCCTCCAGGAGAGCGGCGGCGCCTGGCTCGCCCCGCGTTCTAACGCGAGGAGCATCCGCTTGCGCTCCAGCCCGCCGCCGTAACCGGTGAGGTGGCCGTCGGCGCCGATGACGCGGTGGCACGGGACGATGACGCCGATCGGATTGCGCCCGTTGGCCAGTCCGACAGCCCGGGCCCCGCCGGGGCAGCCGATGCGTTCCGCGAGTTGGCCGTAGGTGCAGGTCCGACCGTAGGGGATCTCCCGTAGCGCCGCCCAGACCCGCAGTTGAAACCGGGTCCCGTGCAGGGTGAGCGGCAACTCGAAGGTGTCGAGGGCGGCGGCGAAGTAGTTCGCCAGTTGCCGAGCCGCCTCCGCGAACAGCGATGTTGCCGCATCCGGTACCCGCCTGCCGAATTCGCCATCGACCGGGCGGTGCCGCTGTCCCTCCATGTAGAGGCCCGCGAGCCGACCCCCCTCGGCCACCAGCGTGAGGGGGCCCGCGGGACTGGCGACGACGGTGTGGGTGCGGCCGGAATGGGTCGTCGTCAATTCGTCTGCCCCCAACCGGCAGCGCCGACCGCGGATCCGACCGTCGCCGCCGCGACGCCGTCGCTCGGCAGGCTGTTGATCGCATGATCGCCGGCCGCCCATAGGTACTGCACCGCATAGGCGCGCCAGGGCCGCCACGATGCGGCGTGTTTGGTCAACGCGGCGGGCGTGCCCGGCAGACCGAGTCCGGCCGCTGCAACCCGGACCCCGAGGTCTGTGGCGGGGAACGCGTCGGGGTCGCCCAGCGCGCGCATGGCGATCGTCTCGACGGTCCACGGCCCGATGCCGCGCAGGCCGGCCAACAGCGCGCAGGCCCGCCGCCAGTCGCTGCCCGCGCCCAGGTCGATCTCCTCGGCCGCAAGGGCTTCGATCAGGCCGCGTAGGGCAGCCTGCCGCGCCTTCGGAAGAGCGACGGCGGCCAGATCGAGGTCGGTCAGGTCCGCAGGGGTCGGAAACAGGTGTGTCAGCCCACCGGCCGGGTCGGCGATCGGCTTGCCGCAGGCGATCACGAGGCGTCCCGCATGGGTGCGTGCCGCCGCGATGGAGACCTGCTGGCCGAGCATGGCGCGGATCGCGAACTCCTCCGCGTCGACGGTGCGCGGAACGCGCCGGCCCGGGTCGCTGCGGACGAGCGGCTCCAGAACGGGATCGACCAGGAGTTGCTGATCGACGGCGACCGGGTCCGCATCGAGGTCGAGCAGGCGCCGGCAGCGATTGATGGCGCTCATGAGGTCCCGCGGGTCGGTGAGGGCGAGTCGGCACTCGATATACGGGATGTCGGCGACCGGCCGGAGCTGGGCGATTCCGTGGCCGTGCGGCAGCCGCAGCGTGCGTCGGTACGCGCCGGAGCGCCACTCTTCGACCCCGGGCACCGCCGTCGCCACCAGGTGGCCGAAGAGGTTGTCCGGGCAGAGGGGTGTGCGGAACGGCAACCGCAATGAAAACGCGCCCGCCGTGGCCGTCGAGCCGCTGCGCCGCCGCAGCTCGGTCGGCGACAGGGCGAACACCCCGCGCAGGGTGTCGTTGAAGGTGCGGACGCTGGAGAAGCCGGTGGCGAAGGCGACATCCGCCATCGGCAGCGTGCTCTTTTCGATCAGGATCCGGGCCGCCTGAGCACGCTGGGCGCGCGCGAGCGCCAGCGGTCCGGCGCCGACCTCGCTCCGCAACTGCCGTTCGATCTGGCGGACGCTATAACCCAGGCGCGCGGCCAGTCCGGGCACCCCTCCCCGGTCGACCACGCCATCGGCGATGAGGCGCATCGCGCGGGCCACCACGTCGGCCCGGTTGTTCCATTCTGGCGACCCCGGGCTCGCGTCCGGCCTGCAGCGCTTGCAGGCCCGGAACCCCGCCTCCTGGGCCGCCGCCGCGGTCGGATAGAAGCGCATGTTCTGCCGCTTCGGGGGCACGACCGGACAGCTCGGCCGGCAGTAGATCCCGGTCGTAACGACCGCGGTGAAGAACCAACCGTCGAACCGCGCGTCCTTGGACTGCACGGCCCGAATGCAGCGCTCGACGTCCTCGTGCATGCGTCCAGTATGAGCACGCGGCGGCCGGAAAGCTGGCAGAAAAACGACATGGCCCTGGAGGCGCGGCCCTTCGCCGGCGACGAGGCGCCGGACTGCCGGCAGATCCCTCCCCGGCGCGAGTCGGTCCCTTCAGCCGCCCTCCGCCGCGACGGCTCCGAGCCGGCGGCCGCCGATCCCCCTCCCAGCCCGAATGCCGGCTTGCGCCGGTTGTTCGAGCCGCGCCGCTTGCGTCCAGACATGGCGGCGGCCGTCCGGCGTCTGCGGGGGTATACTCGGTCGCCGGCTCTGGCGGATGGCCGAAGGAGCACCAGCGCGCGGTGTGGAATGCCCCCCGCATGGCCGAGCCGCCGCTCCTTGGCGACGGCGCGAGGAGGTTCGCGAGGAGGTTCGCACATGGCACGTCCCGTCACCCTGTTCACGGGTCAGTGGGCCGACCTGCCGCTGGCGACGCTGGCGCCCAAGGCCAAGGCGTACGGTTACGACGGTCTGGAACTGGCCTGCTGGGGCGACCACATGGACACCGCCCGGGCCGCGCAGGATCCGGAGTACTGCGCCAGGCAGAAGAAGGTGCTGGCGGACAACGGTCTGGGGCTGTGGGCCATCAGTAACCACTTGGTCGGCCAACTTACCCTGGATCCGAACGACCATCGGTCCGACGCCTGGGTGCCGGCGGCGCATGCCTCAAGCGCGGAAAAGAAGCGCGCCTATGCCGTCGAGGACATGAAGCGCGCGGCGCGGGCGGCTAAGAACCTCGGGGTTAAGGTGGTCAACGGCTTCACCGGATCGCCGATCTGGCACATGATCTATGCCTTCCCGCCGACCACCCCCGACGACATCCGCGACGGCTACAAGCGCTTTGCCGAGGTGTGGCTGCCCATCCTCGAGGTTTTCCGTGAGAACGGTGTGCGCTTCGCCCTGGAGGTGCACCCGACCGAGATCGCCTTCGACCTCTATTCCATGCAGTTGGCCCTGGAGGCCATCGATCACCACCCGGCCTTCGGCATCAACTTCGATCCGAGCCACCTGCTGTGGCAGGGGATGGACCCGGCCGAGTTGATCTACGGCTTCCCGGACCGCATCTTCCACGTGCATATCAAGGACGTCTCCGTGAACCTCAACGGGCGCACGGGTATCCTGGCAAGCCACCTGCCGTTCGGCGATGCGCGCCGCGCCTGGGACTTCCGCTCTCCGGGCCGCGGCGACGTCAAGTTCACACCGATCATCCGGGCCCTGAACACCGTCGGTTACCAGGGTCCGCTGTCGGTGGAATGGGAAGATAACACGATGGACCGTGAGATCGGCGGCCCCGAGGCGGCGGCCTTTGTACACCGGATCGATTTTTCGCCGCCGGCGGGCGGCAGCTTCGAGGACGCCTTCAAGCGCTGAGGCCGATCCAACGGGTCGGGTGCGGCGGCGGGCGGGGGACTGGACCCGCCCGCCCGCGTTGCGGGAGCCGCTCAGCCGCGCGAGCGGCGGGGCCGGCACGAAAGGGGCCGCCACGGGAGCGGTGCGGGAAGGGGGCCTGGACCCGGGTGCGATGGGCGCACGCCGCACCCGGCTGGAATGGGGTACGAGATCCTGGGGGAGGCTGGCCGGCCGGCCTTTGATGGCGCGGTGGCGGCTGCGGCGCGCCCCGACTTTCTGCAGAGTTGGGCGTGGGGCGAGCTCAAGTCCAGGACAGGCTGGGTACCGCACCGTCTGCGGGTCACCGGTGCCCATGGCGCGGGGTCGGTCTGCTCACTGCTCGAACGCCGTCTGCCCGGTCTGGGTCCGCTACTGTATGCGCCGCGCGGGCCGATCGTCGACTGGGACGATGGCGTCGCGGTGGACGCGGCCCTGGAGGCGGTGGTCGGCTTCGCCCGCCAGCGGCGCGCCGTTGCGCTCAAGCTGGACCCGGCGGTGGCCGAGGCGCATCCGGCCTGCGCGGCGGCGTTGCGGCGCCATGGCCTGCGTCTGCTCGAATCCGGCCCCGCCTTCGAGGGTGTGCAGCCCAGGTTCGTCATGCACCTGCCGCTGACGGGCCGCGATGAGGCGGGCGTGCTGGCGGGAATGCAGCCCAAGACCCGCTACAACATCCGTCTGGCCGAGCGGCGCGGTGTGGTCGTGCGTAGCGGAACGGCGGCGGATATGGCTGCCTTCTATGCGCTACTGACGGAGACGGCTCGGCGGGACGGCTTTTTGGTGCGCGGGCCCGCCTACTTCGACGCCATGTGGGAGACCTGCCTGGCCGCGGGCCTCGGTTGGCTGCTGCTCGCGGAGGCGGAGGGCGAACTGCTGGCCGGTGCGATCGTGTTTCGCATGGGGGACTGCGCCTGGTACCTCTATGGGGCGAGTGCCAACCGCCAGCGTGACCGCATGCCGGCCTACGCCGTGCAGTGGGAGGCCATCCGCCGCGCTCTGGCCGCGGGCTGCCGCTGGTATGACCTGCGCGGTGTGTCCGGCGACCTGTCCCCGCAGGCGCCGCTGCATGGGTTGTACCGCTTCAAGAAGGGATTCGGCGCCGAACTCGTGAGTTACGTGGGCGAATGGGACCGGCCCCTGCGTCCCGCCGCCTATCTCCTGGCCCGGCACGGGGTGCCGTGGCTGCGCCACACGCTTGCTGCGGCGCGCCTGCGGGCGGGGGGCCGCCAGGACACGCCTCCGGCCGAATAGGCGGTGGCCGCCCACGACTGCGGAAGCGGGTCGGGGCCGTGCGACAAACTTGCCCTCATACCGCTCATACCGCTCATACCGCAACCGATGTGCGCACTCGCGCTTTCAGACGAAACCCAGCGCCGCCGATGGGATGGTGCGTCCCCACTCGCCCTGGTACGAGCGCGGGCTTTGTGGTCGCGGGTGCACCCGTGACGCTGTCCTGGGCCCGCGGGACCACTTCGGAAATATCACAGGTTCGTGATAAGATGGGTCGGGGGGCGTGATAGATGCCGGAAGCAGCCGCGCAGAGCGTCTTCCCGACGCGGGTACCGCTCCCGCCGGAGGACGTCGTGGACCGGGAGGAGTTTCTGGCTGAATTGGTACGCCGCGCGCTCGACGTGCAGAGCGTACTGATCGCGGGCCCGCGCCGTACGGGCAAGACGGTGCTGGCGAATGAGGCCCTGAGGCGCCTGCGGGAAGGGCACGGGGCCCTGACGGTTGAGGTGGACCTGTTTTACTGCGGCGCCGCGCGGGAGTTCGCGGCCAAGCTGATCCTGGCATGCCTGGAGAGCCGCGAGGGGCGGTTGCACCGGGCGCTGGCCGGCGCGGAGCGGGTGCTTGCCCAACTCACGACGAGCACGGAGTTTTCGGCGAGGATTCCGGGCGTGGAACTGCGTTGGCTCCGAAATCCGGAACGCATCAGTGACGAGGAGATGCTGGATCGGGCCCTTGCTCTGCCGGAGCGCATGGCGGAATCGGCCCGACGGCCGTGCGTGGTGCTGCTCGACGAGTTCGAGGAGGTCGAGCGGCTGGGCGGGGAGGTGCTGTTGAAGCGCATGCGGGCCATCTTCCAACGCCAGGAGCATACGTCCTACTTCTTCCTCGGCAGCCGTCCATCGACGCTGCGGGCGCTCTTTGGCCGACCGCGCCAACCGTTTTTCCGCTTCGCCGACCCGTTGACGATCCCGTCGATCCCTCCTGACGCCTGGCGGTTCTATGCGGGCCGCAAGCTGGCCGCCCAGGGGATTCGCCTGCTGGATACCGCGGCCCACTTCTTGATTGAAAAGACGGGCGGGCACCCCTGGGGGGCATCCCGCGCCTTCTCGGCGGCATACTTTGCGGCGCTTTCGGCCAAGAGCACCGCCATCGACCTTGACCTGGCGGTTTCCGCCTACGAAGGCATGATGGGCAATCTGGCCGACGTGTTTGTGCAGGAGTTGCAGGAAATGGGCGACTTACCGTACGGGCGCGCCGTGCTGCACCGGCTGGCGCGAGGTGAGCGGCCGTACGGGACGGCGGGAGCCCACCCGCAGCAGGTCAAGCGTGCCCTGGAGGCGCTGGTCGACCGCTGCATCGTGAGACGGGACGGCCGGGGGCGGTATGCGTTCGAGGAGCCGCTGTTGCGGGAGCACCTGATCCGGGCGGGGGGCTGAACGGGCTGGCGGGCTGGAGGTGCCGGTCCTGCCCGTCGGCACGGACGGTGTTGGAGCACGAGGTCGGACCTACGACGTCGACGCCACGGGCACGGGAGTGCAGCCGTTCAACATTTCCCAGAGTTCACGTCCCGTCCTGGCAGCGACGAATGCGGTGTGCTTGCCGCACATGGCCCCGTCCGTCTTGACCTTCGGGCCCGGCGGCAGATAGGGCGCCGGGGTAGCCAAGCGCAGTCCGCCGAACGTGATCTCCCACACCGGCACATGGTGGATACGGGCGGGCGACAGCGCGGACCTGACGTTTGCGGCGCCGCCGCCTGAAGCGTGCGGTCCGCGCGTACCGCCCCGGCTGGCAACGCCTTGATGCGCGAAGTGGAGACCTGGCCGAAGCGGGTGGTACGAATCTCCGACGGGAACCGGACCCACCTCCCTCCGTTCTTGACCAGGAGGCCGTTCACCCAAATCCCGGCGCGACCCGTAGATGCCCCCGGCTTCAGCCGTGGGACAGGGGCGCGCCTCCCTTCCTTGTTCGCATGCAGCGAACGTGCCATACTATGGACATGAAGCAGGTTGTGCAGGTGAAGTTGCTCGCCGATCCCGAACAAACAGTCGCGCTTCTGCGTACCATGGAGGCGTTCAATGCCGCCTGC
>JAJZXK010000074.1 GCA_021806565.1 Bacillota bacterium
TTCTCCCAACGCCACGACCATACGGGGGTAGTTAGACACAAGCCTGCCAAATCATGGGGAATATCCTGGAAATCACCCCTCAACTGATCGACATTCTTCGACATCTCGGCTTGTGGGTAACGGTAAGCCCCTTCGGTAGAATGGGTCGCCGGACAACCGCTGTGGGCACATGGCCCCGGATCGCTCCTTTGCTTGCCGGGGTGGGTACATCCGACCCCGGCGGGCCGCCGTCAATCGGCCTAACGTCCGCCGACTCGGGTGGACTTCGCCACGCACCAGCGGTTGGCAAGCGCCCGAGTGCTCAAGCAGTCCGGAATGGCGTGGCTGGTAGCTGGCGGCCCATCAGTGCCCGATGGTCGGGGCACGAAACGAGACGGTGCTCAGCAACCTACTGCTTTGGGCGTCGTAGATCCACGTCGTCGGCGCGGTCACCCAACCCGCGGTCGCCGCAAAGTGCAGGTTCTCGCATGTAACCACCCACACCGGGACCGCGATCGGATAGCCGATGTGGGGCAGCGGCGCGTCCGAGGTCCAAAGCGCCGACTGGTAATGAAGGCGAGTGGGGGCGCAGTCGCTGCGGATGAAGGTGATGGCATTCAACAACTCGCGCTCGGTGAACCGTATGCGGTCGCCCGCCGCCCGGACAGGCGAAGCGCTCATCCCGCCCTGATATGCCGCCAACGCCTGAACGACGCTCAGAGCCGCATCAGCCCGCACGGCGGGCGGCAGCGGCGGGAGGTCAGGGACGCGGCGCGCCCCTGGGCGCATCCCGCGCTTACCATGATGGCCGCGATCACCCGGGCAACCGCCCACGGCCGCATGGCGGTCCCTCCTTGGGAATCCACGCCGCGCGACCCGCGTGGTTTCTCTTGCCGCCACTTTGGCGCAGGCCGACTCGGGCGGCGTCCAGAGGCGGGCGCTGGCCAGTCGGTCGGCGTGAAGAAAAGGCGAGCATCGTGCGAGAAGAAGGTGGAAGCGAAGCTCGAAGCAAGGGCCGGGTCGGTGTGGAGCCGGGGCGGACGGGCTCCGGCGGCCGCTCGGGGGGGAACGGTGCATCCATGCGCGATGTGGGCGATACGGTCGATGCGGTCGATGTCGTCGTTGCCCGGGTGGCGAGTCCGCCGCCACGGCCGCGCCGCCGGGTTCTGGTGGACCGCCTCTGGCCGCGGGGGCTGCGCAAGGATCAGGCGCCATGGGACGAATGGCTGAAGGATGTGGCGCCGAGCGCGGAACTGCGCCGCTGGTACGGTCACGATCCCGCGCGCTACGCCGAGTTTCGTGAACGCTACCGCGCCGAACTCCAGGCCGCCGCGGCCGGCGCGGCATGGCACCACCTGCTGGAACTCGCAATCGGCGGCCCGCTGGCCCTGCTGACCGCCACCAGCGACGTGGAGCACAGCCAAGCCCCCGTCCTGGCCGAGTTCCTGCGGGAGCGCTTCGTCGGGCCCACCGCCCGCGATACCGGGCGCCCGGAGGGAAGCGGCGCCGCCAGCGAGCGGCGACTCTGTCTCGACCTCAGGAACGATCTGGAGGAGGCGCACCCATGAGGCTATTTCAGGACGATCCCGTCGCCGCGGCCCTGAAGCACGCCATCCAGCACGGCGACCTCGAAGCGCTCCAGCGGCTGCTGGCCGATCACCCCGGCCTTGCGGGCGCGCGGATCGGCGATGCCGGGGGGGCGCGCACCCCGCTGCACATCGCCGCCGACTGGCCAGGGTTCTTTCCAAACGGTGCCAGGGTGGTGGCCGCGCTGATCGCGGCCGGCGCCGACCCCGACGACACCGGAGAGGGCAGCGGGCCGGTTCGCGAGACCCCGCTGCACTGGGCCGCGAGCAGCGACGACGCCGAGGTGGCCGGAGCCCTGATCGACGGCGGTGCCGACATCGAGCTGACCCACGGTTCCATCGCGGACGGGACCCCGCTGACCAACGCCGTCGGATACGGCTGCTGGCAGGTGGCCGACCTGCTTTTGCACCGCGGCGCCCGGGTGGGAACCCTGTGGGAGGCGGCGGCCCTGGGCGTGTTGTCCCGCGTGGAGGCGTTCTTTGCCGCCACGCCCGGGCCGACGGACCCGGAGATCCACCACGCCTTCTGGCAGGCCTGCCACGGAGGCCAGCCGCGCTCTGCCGCCTACCTCCTCGAGCGCGGCGCCGATCTGAACTGGGTGCCGGACTATGCCCGCCAGACGCCCCTGGGGGTCGTCGCGGGCCTTTCCACCCGCTGGGACATCCTGGCCTCCTGGCTGCGGGAGAAGGGGGCGCGTAGCGAGTAGTCCCAAGGGTCGGCGGCCAGGTGGCGCCTGCGGCCGCGCCGCTCAGCGGGCGAAGGGGAAGGCCGCCGGCACCGTCAGCATCACCACCAGGAACATCAGCAGCGTCAGCGGCAGGCCGATGCGAAAGAAGTCCTGATAGCGGTAGCGACCGGGGCCCATCGCCATCAGGAAGACCTTGTTGGCCAACGGTGTGAGGGGCGCCGCCGAGAGGGCGACCACCATGGCGACGATCAGCGGATAGGGCGACCAGTGGTGGCCGCTGGCTAGGCCGACGGCCAGCGGTGCCAGGATGAGCGCCGCGGCCACGTTGCTGATCACCTGGGTGAGCAGCGCCGCCAGCCAGAAGAAGACGGCCAGCACGGCCAGCGGGCCGAAGGGGCCGACGGCCCGCAGCAACAGGTGGGCCACGGCCGCCGTCAGGCCGTCGTGCGTCAGCGCCAGGCTGAGGGGGGTGATGCCGCCGATGAGGACGACGATCCGCCAGTCGACGGCCCGGTACGCCTGGTCCAGCGAGAGCAGGCGGGTGACGACCATCGCCACGATGCCGACGGCGGCCGCCGCCTCCAGCGGAAGGAGGTTCAGCGCGGCCACCCCAAGGACGCCGGCCACGACGGCGATCGCAAGCATCGCCCGCCCGGTGGAGGTGGGCCTGTGCTCGGCTTCCGCCAGCACCAGCAGGTCGTGGCCGAGGTCGGAGCGGTCGATCGCCTCTGGACCGCCCTGCACCAGGAGCACGTCGCCGGCCCGCAGCCGCAGGTCGGGCAGCATCTGGGCGCGGGTGACGCCTTGGCGCAGCACCCCCAGCACCGTCAGGCCGAAGCGGCTGCGGAAGCTCGTTTCGCGCAGGGTTTGGCCGACCAGGACCGAGCGCGGCGGGATGACCACCTCGACGACCCGCAGGCCTCCGGCGCGCAGGCGGCCGTTGCCGGCCGGTGCGTCGGTCGGGTGCAGGCCCTGGCCCTCGCAGAGGGCCAGGGCCGCCGCAGGCGATCCCTGCACCAGCAGGCGGTCGGCCGGACGCAGGATGTCGCGCGGTCCCGGGTCGAGCACGGTGGAGTCCGGCCGGAAGATGCGGATGACGCGGACCGCGTGCTGGCGGAAATGCGGGATGGCCTCCAGACAGAGGCCGGTCAGCGGTGAGCCCGGATCGACGCCGATCTCGGTCATATACGCCTTGATGTGCGGGTAGTCGCTGAGGAACTCCGCATCCTCGGGCTCCTGGCGGTGTGGTCTGAGTTGCCGTAGGCCGAAGAGGCGGATGAACAGCAGGCCGACCACCACCAGCACCGCGCCGACGGGCGTGATCGCAAACAGGCCCAGCGGGCGGATGCCGCTCGCCGTCAGGGTGGCGTTACCGATGATGTTGCCCGCGGATCCGACCATGCTCAACAGACCACCCAGGGCGATGGCGATGGCGAGCGGCAGCAGCAGGCCCTGGACGGGGATGCGCAGTTGCTGTCGCAGCTGGGACATGGTCGGCAGGAAGATCCCCATCAGCCCGACGTCCGAGATGAAGGTGGACGGGATGGGCGGCAGCGCGAGCAGGGCGGTGCTCAGGGCTCCTTCGCCGCGCCGGCCGATCCGTTCGAAGAAGGCGGCCATCAGGTCGGTGGCACCCGACTGCCGCAGCCCTTCTCCCAGGGCGAACATCGCCGCGACGACGACGGTCGCGTACGAGCTGAAGCCACGCAAGAGGTCGGCGGCCGGTACCAGGCGGCAGACGGCCACAAGCGACAGGACGACGAGTCCGACGACGTCCAGGCGCACCCGGTTGGACACCAGCATCGCCATCATCAGCAGCAGGATCCCGGCGGCCAGGCTTCGATCCGCGTGGGTCCAGAGGATCTGCAACAAGACGCGGCACCTTCCCGTGGCGCCCGCACCAAGCCAAGGCGGCCGCTGGCGGCGGTGCACCGCGTCGCAGTTTTATCGGCCGCTTCCCACGGCGTCCGTATGCCGCCCCGTCAAGATTGGGCGTCCTCTGCCTCGGCCTCCGCGGGAACGGTGAGCACCGCGTTCAACTCCGCGCCGACCACCAGCAGTTGGGCCGTCAGATACATCCAACTCAGCAGCAGCAGCATCAGGCCGAAGGTCGCCCCGTAGCGGCCGTGGCGCTGCGCCCAGACCGCATACAGCGGATAGACCAGGCTCAGGGCCTGCAGGCCGATCGCGGCCAGCAGGCTGCCCGGCCAGACCTGGCGCCACGGTGGGTGCCGGCGCGGGACCGCGTGGTAGAGCAACCCGAACAGGCCGAGGGCGGCGCCGAGGCCGGTCAGCTGCGACACGATCCAGGCGGTGGCGCCGCCCAGCGCCGGCAGGCCCAGCGTATGCGGCCGCGGCCCCGGGGTGCCTACCGCCCAGCCCAGCAGCACGTTGAGTACGACGACGGCGGCGAAGGCCAGCGTCATGGCCAGTCCGAGCAGCTTCTGCTCCCAAAACGGCCGTGGCGCGACCCGCAGGACGCGGTCGAGGACGCGCTCGATCGACCCGAACAGGCTGGCCCCGGCCCACATGAGGCCGCCGAGTCCGAGCACGCCGAGCAGGCCGGCCTGGCGGCGGAAGCCGGCCAGCAGGTCGCGCAACTGGGCGGCGGCCGCCGGGTCCGGCACCGCGGTGGCGACCAGGCGCCCGACGTTGGCGCGCACCGCCGCACTGTGCAGGACCAGACCCGCCAGCCCGGCGACGGCCAGCACGATCGGAAACAGCGCTAGGGTGAACTGGAAAGCCAGCATGGCCGCCAACACCGAGCCCTCATCCTGCGTGTAGCGGGCGACGACGCGTTGCCCGACGGCGGCCGGCGGCCAGTGGAGCAGCAGCCGCCAGGCCCGCTGCCAAGTCGCCATGGCTGCATCCCCCTTTCGTCCGGTCTTCCGCCTCCGGTTCCGCCCCGCGCGCGCCCCTGTCCGTCGGGGCTCTGCCCTCATGGTGCCAGATCCGCTGCGCCGCTGCGCGGCAGGGCGGTGGTCGCCGTGGCGCGAAGCAGCGCCGGCGGGGGGGGGCCGGTGTGGTCTTCGGGCTGGGCATGGCGCAGATCGCGGTGGTGGGCGGGGATCCGGACGGCAATCTGGCGCGGGCCGCGGCCGCGGTGCACGCCGCCGCGGCACAGGGGCTGCGCGCGGTGGTGCTGCCCGAATGCCTCGACCTCGGCTGGACGCACCCATCGGCCCGGTCGCTGGCCGAACCCATCCCGGGGCCGCGCAGTGAGCTGCTGGCCCAGGCGGCGCGGCGGGCGGGGATCTGGGTCTGCGCCGGGTTGACGGAACGGGCCGGCGAGCGGGTGCACAACGCCGCTGTGCTGCTGGATCCGCGGGGGCGGATCGTGCTGCACCACCGCAAGATCCACGAGCTTTCCATCGCGTCTGACCTGTATGCCGCGGGGGACCGGCTGGCGGTCGCCGACACGCCGCTGGGCCGGGTCGGGCTCGCGATCTGCGCGGACAACCTACCCGGGGCGGCGGTGCTTGGGCATGCCCTGGCACGGATGGGGGCGCAGGTGGTGCTCTCCCCCTGCGCCTGGGCGGTCCCGGCCGACTTCGGCCAGGAGACGGAGCCGTATGGCGCGGTGTGGTTGCGCGCGTACGGCGAGTTGGCCCGCCTCTACGATCTGACGCTGATCGGGGTCAGCAACGTTGGGCCGTTGACCGCCGGCCCCTGGCGCGGGCGATGCTGCATCGGATCTTCTCTCGCAGTCGGTCCCGGGGGCGCGGTGCTGGCGCGGGGTCCGTACGGAGTGGACGCCGAGGCGCTGATCCCGTTGCGCGTAGAGCCCGCGCCGCCGATCGCCTGGGGAGACGGCTTCGTCCCGGCCCTGCGCGCCCGGGGCCACGAGGCGCCCTGAGCCCGGCGCCGGGCCGCGGTTCAGCCGCCCAGGACGGCGACCTCCTGCAGGAAGTCGTTGGGTTGGCGGGGATGGTTGGCCCCGTAGGCGCCGAAGCCCCCGAATTGCACCGGCTGCGCCTCGACGCGCACGATGTCGCGCCGCAGGGCGGCCAGCGCCTTGACGCGGGCCGCCGCGCCGCCGCCGTGCGACTCTTGCAGCAGGTGCAGCGCGTCCAGGCCGGCTTGGCCGTCCTGGGCCATGGCCGTCACCCAGGGGGCGATCTCCTGGGCCAGTTGCGGTTGACCGAGGTTCGCGGCGGTCAATTGCGGGGCGGCTTGGCGCCAGGCGGTGAAGGTCTGCTCCAGTTGCCGGAACTGCGCGGACGCGAGCGCGGCGCCGGGGTGGCCGCGGTAGGCGGTCAGCAGGGCGTCCTCCTGGCCGACGAGCGCCGGATCGGTATTCGTCCAGGCGTAGTGGCCGGCTGAGTTGAAGCCGGGGTAGGGTTGTTGGGCCGAGGCAAAGGTGGTCAGGGCGGTGGCGGCGCGCCCGCCGGCGGTGGTCAGGGCGGCCTGCCAGCTCTTACGGCCGCGGTAGGTGGTGGGGTCGACCAGATAGCGCGCCAGGGTGGCCAGGGGGATCTGGGAGGCGTATGGCTGGAGCATGGGGTTGGACAGGATGCCGGCCACCGCAGAGCCCAGGTCGGGCGCCAGGCCGCGCACAGGCCCGAGGAAGAGGTCGCGCGGCTGGCTGCCGCCGCTGGGGACGGTCCAGTCGTTGACCGGATAGTTATACCAGATCAGCGGCTTGCGGCCGACGATCGCGCCGAAGGCCCGCGCCTGTGCGGCCTGGATCGTCGGGGCGATCACGCCCGGGCCGGTCCAGACGATGGACACCTTGCGCGGCAGCCCGGCCAGGGTGCGCAGGTAGTGGTCGGGCTTTGTGCCGTAGTATTCGGTCGGCGTGAAGATCAGGCGGAAGCGGGCGTCGCTCGCCAGTTCGTGGGCGTAGACCCCCCGCACCAGGGACACCTGGGCGGCCGCCAGGCTACCGTGGTAGGCGGCGATGTCCGCGGCGGCCGATAGTTTGTGGGGGATGTCGTCGAACGACAGCATGAAGCGGTGCACCCCGGCAGAACGCAACTGGGCGAGTTTGTGCTCCAGCGCCCGCCGGTCGGGCAAGCTGGAGTAGGTGATCGAAAGCCCCGGGCTGAGGGAGTAGACGAAGTGCACCCCGTGCGCGCGCGCGTAGCGGGCGAGCCGGCCCAATTGCGCCAGCCGCGCCGCCGGATAGGGCTGGCGCCAGCGGGTGCGCTGGTATGGGTCGAACTTGGGGGCGTAGACGAAGGTGTTCATGGCATGGGCACCCATGAACGCCAGCACGGCCCGGGTGGCGGCATCCGACCAGGTCGGGCCGTAAAAGCCTTCGACCACGCCGCGTAGCGCGAACGGGCTTTGCGTCGCGCCAGCCGGCGGTTTGGTGGTGGGCGCGCTGGATGCCGCCGGTGTGCTCGATGCGGCGTGGCTCGTCGCGGGAGGTCGCGAACGCCGCGTGCCGCATCCGGCCAGCGCGAGGCAGGTGGCGGCCAGGGCGAGACAGGCGGCGGCACGGCGCGGCGGACGTGGGCGCATGCGGTCCATCCCCCCCGGCCCCCTATTCGGCGCGGGCTGGCGGAGGCCTTGGCGCCGGTCGGCCCGCGACCGGGAGGGGGCCGGCCGGTGGGGGGCGAACCCGGCGGGTTGACGCTTGGGCGGTGGCAGGAGGGGAAGCGGCGTGCGGTTGCGCGTGAGCGCCGAGGTGGAGCCGACGGTCTTCGACGAGGGCGCGCTGGCGGCGGTGGACGGGCGGGTCCTGCAACGGGTGCACATCGGCTGGTTGGCCGTCGATGTGCCCGCGGAGCACTTGGCGCAGTTGCGCCGGCTGCCCGGGGTCGTCGAGACCCTGGTGGTGGCGGCGTGTGACGACCGCCTCGAGCAGTTGCCCGCCGATACCACCTGGAAGCCGCTGGCCGAAGGCGATGCGCACGGTCTGGCGACCTTCCGCCTGGAGGCGGGGTCCAGCGGCGGCCGCACGATGGCGCTGCGGCTGGCGGCGCAGGTGCACCAGACCTGCTTTGTGCGCGCCCACCGCACCTCCGGCATGGATATCACCCTGCGGGACGCGTCCGGCCAACCGGTCCTGCGCCACTCCACCGGCCTGCGCGATCGCAGCGTCAGCGGGGCGCACGAGTGGAAGGCCGATGAGTCGCATGCGATTACGATGTGGATTGCGCACCTGCCCCCCGGTCGCTACGGCGTCACCGCCGGGGTGGACGGTTGGCTGCGCGTCGAAGGCCGGCCGACCCCGTTCGAACTGCGGGCGGAGGCGACGGTCGGTTGAGCGCGGGTGCCGCCGACGCCCCGCCCGGCATCATCGGCACGGCCGGGCATGTCGACCACGGGAAGACCGCCCTGGTCCGCGCCCTGACCGGGGTGGACACAGACCGGTTGCCCGAGGAGCGGCGGCGTGGTATCAGCATCGAACTGGGGTTTGCCGACCTGAGGCTACCCTCGGGCCGCCGCGCGGCGGTGGTCGACGTCCCCGGACACGAGCGCTTCGTCAAGGCGATGGTGGCCGGGGCGAGCGGCATGGACGTCTGCCTGCTGGTGGTCGCGGCCGACGAGGGTGTGATGCCCCAGACGCGCGAGCACCTGCAGATCGCCCTGCTGCTCGGTGTGCCGCGGGCGGTGGTCGCGCTGACCAAGGCCGATCTGGTCGACGCCGACTGGCTGGAACTGGTCGCCGACGAGGTGCGGTCGCTGCTGGATGGGGGGGCGTTCGCGCAGGCGCCGGTCCACCCGGTCTCCAGCGTGGACGGCCGGGGTCTGGACGCGCTACGGTCGGCGCTGGACGCGGCTCTGGGTGCGGCGGCGGCCCACGCGGACCGCGGTTTCGCCCGGCTGCCCGTGGACCGGGTCTTCAGCGTGGCCGGTTTCGGCACCGTGGTCACGGGCACCCTGACGTCTGGCCGGGTGGCGCTCGAAGACCGTCTGGTGCAGTTACCCGCAGGGACGGCGGTCCGGGTGCGCGGGCTGCAGGTCCACGGAGCCGCAGTCGAGCGGGCCCGCGCCGGCCAGCGGGTCGCGGTGAACCTTGGGGGCGTCGAGCGCTCCGCGGTCCGGCGCGGCGACGTGCTGGCGACCCCCGGCAGCCTGGCCCCGCAACGGCTGCTGGCGGTCCGCTTCCAGGCGCTGGCCGGTACCGGAACCCGGCGCCACGGCGAGCGGTTGCGCATCCACCTCGGTACCGCCGAGGCCATGGCGCGCTTGACTCTGCTGGAAGGCGACGCACTGGAGTCCGGTGCTTCGGCCTTCGCGTTGCTGCGGTTGGAGTCGCCGCTCGGGGCCGCCCGGGGCGACCGCTGGATTGCCCGCTCCTACAGCCCCGTCACCACGGTGGGCGGCGGCGGCGTCCTCGACGTCGGCCGGCGCTACCGCCGCGGCCGGGCGTCGGATCTGGGCGATCTCGCGGCCGCCGAGCGGGGGGATCCCGCGGAGTGGGTGCGCGCCACACTGGGCGGCGCCGTTCCCCTGACCACCGCCGAGGTGGCCCGGCGGGCCGGGCTTCCCGAACCCGAAGCGGTCCCGGCCCTCGAGCGTCTGGAGGCGGCTGGTCAGGCCCGCGCCATCGGTACGGGGGGCGCCCGCTGGTGGCAGGGCCGCGAGGCATGGGATGCCCTGGCCGGCCGCTTGACGGCGGCCGTCGCCGCCTGGCAGACCCGCTACCCGCTGCGACCGGGCATGCCGCGTGAGGAACTGCGCCACGCCGTCTTGGACGGGGGCCTGGAACCGCGCGGGATGGCCGCCACTGTCGCATCGCTGGCCGCCGAGGGCCTGCTGCGGGCAGGCCCCGACTGGGTGGCGCTTCCGGAGCACCACCCGCATCTGCCGCAGGCGTGGGAGGGGATCGCGGACCGCCTGCAGGCCGTTCTGGCCGCGGCGCATCTGACGCCGCCTGCGGTGGGCGAGGCCCTGGCGGCCAGCGGCTGGTCCGAGGGTGAACCTCAGCGGTCCGAGTTCCTGGCCTACCTGTGCGCACAGGGCCGGCTGGTCCGCGTCGACGCGCAACTGTATTACGATGCGGGGGCGGTGGCCGGCGCCGCCGAGCGCGTGCGCGACTTCCTGCGCAGTCACGGCACGATGACGGTCGCCGACCTGCGCGACCTGCTCGGGGTGACCCGCAAGCACGCGGTGCCGCTGGCGGGTCATCTGGACGCCGCGCACGTGACCCGTCGGGTGGGGGACGTGCGCGAACTGGCGTAGCGGCGCGGGCCGGGGGGAGGGGCGGCCATGGCGGGCCGCGCGGTACAGATCGCCCGGGGCTTGGCGGGACCGGCCCTGCTCGCCGTCGCGACGTTGCTCCTGCGGGCGTTTCGGGCCGATGCCTCCGACGCCGCGCTGGCCTATCTGCTCGGGGTGCTGGTCTCGGCGGTGGCGGGAGGTTGGTGGGCCGGGGTGGTGACCAGCTTCCTCGCCCTGGCCGCCCTCTGGGTCGGGTTCGTGCGCCCCGTCCCGGCGCGCGTGCCGGCCGGCGCAGACGCCTGGTTCGCCCTGGGAGCCTTCGCGGTGAGCGCCGCAGTGACCACCGCCTTGGTGGCGCGGGCCGGGGCGCGGTTCCGCCTGGCCGAGTCGAGGGAGTTCCAGGCGCGGCGCCTGCTGCGCCTGAGCGAGCGCATGCTGGGGGGGGCGGGCGAAGCCGCCGACCTCGCGGCACCGCTGGCGTCGTTGGCGCAGGCCTGCGGCCAGGCGATGGGCGCGCGCCGGTCGCTGATCCAACTGTGGGATCCGGAAGGCGGGGGCAGGGTGTATCCGGAATCGGACCGCGCCATTTGGCCGGAATCCAGCCTGGCCGCCGTCGCCGGCGCCTGCCGCCGCCTGCCGGAGGCACCCCTGTTCTGGCAGGATCCAGAGGTCGGGCCGCTCTCGGTGCTGCCGCTGGCGCGGCGCAGCGCCCAGCCGGCCCTGCTGGTCGCCGCGGGCGCGCCGCCGCAGCCCGACATGGCCCAGGCCGTGGCCGGCCTGGGCTCGTTGGCGTTGGAGCGGCTGCTCTTGGAGCGCCAGATCTTCGACGCCGAGGCGGTGCGCCGCAGCGATGCGCTCAAGTCCGCCCTGCTTTCCAGCGTCTCCCACGAGTTGCGCACGCCGCTTTCGTCCATCCGCCTGGCGGCGACGGCCCTGCAGCGGCCGGACACCTGGGCGGATCCGCAGGGCCGGGTCGAACTGCTGCGCGCCGTCGATGCTGAGGCGGAACGGCTCAACCGCGTCATCGCCAACCTGCTGTGCCTGTCGCGTATCGAGGCCGGTGCCCTGCAACCTGACCGGCGGCCGCGCGAGGTGGCGGAACTGGTCTTGGAGGCGGTGCGCCAGGCTGGGCCGCGGTTGGATCCCGCGCGGCTCCAACTGGAGGTGCCGGAGCACCTGCCGGCCGTCGATTGCGACGTCGGCCTGGCGGCCCTGGCGCTGGCGAACATCCTGGACAACGCCGCGAAGTATGCGCCAGCGGGGACGCCGGTCACCCTCGGGGCCCGCCAGGCGCCTGGAGGCCGTCTGGTGGCGATCTGGGTCGACGACCGCGGACCGGGGGTGCCGCCGGCCGAGGCCGAGCGCATCTTCGACCGGTTCCACCGGGCGGTGCCCCAAGGTGACCGCACCCCAGGTACCGGCGTGGGCTTGTCGATCGCCCGCGCCCTGGTCGAGGCGCACGACGGCCGCGTCTGGGTCGAGGCCCGCCCGGGCGGGGGCAGCCGCTTCACGACGACCTGGCCGGCCGCCGCCGCTGGCGCCGCGGCGCCGTCGCGGTAGGATGGGGGTGGGGGTGGCCATGGCCCAGCGCATCCTGGTGGTCGACGACGAGCCGCAGATCCGGCGCGCCCTGCGGGCCGCGCTGCAGTCGGAGGGTTACAGCGTGGAACTGGCGGAGACCGGCCAGCAGGCGCTGGACCACACCGCCGCGTCTCCGCCCGACCTGGTGATCCTGGACCTGGGCCTGCCGGATCTGGACGGGTCGGATGTCTGCGCACACCTGCGCACCTGGACGTCGGTGCCGGTCATCGTGCTATCGGTGCGCGATGCCGAGCGCGAGAAGGTGCGGGCCCTGGACGTTGGCGCCGACGACTACCTGGTCAAGCCCTTCGGGATCGCCGAACTCCTGGCCCGCATCCGGGCCGCCCTGCGCAGGGTGCGGGAGGAGGTTGGACAACCGGTGGTCCGCCACGGCGACCTCGTCGTCGATCTGGCGCGCCACCGCGTGCGGCTGGCCGAGGCCGACGTGCGGCTGACCCCGACGGAGTATGCGCTGTTGGCCTGCCTGGTCGCCAACCGCGGGCGGGTCCTCACCCACCAGATGCTGCTCAACCGAGTGTGGGGCCCGGAGTATGGCGGGGAGACGCAGTATCTGCGCGTCTTTGTCAGCCAGCTCCGCCGGAAGATCGAGCCGGATCCGCATCGGCCCCGCTACCTGCTGACCGAGGTCGGGGTCGGCTACCGCTTCCCCAACGAGGACGAAGCGCAGCCGTCTTGATGCTTTCTTAATCCCGCGTCCGGCTTCCCTTAGCCCGTCTTAACCCCCGAGTCATAAACTCCGGCTTTCGGAGGCCCGAAGGCGGTCACGGCGACCCATGCGGCCGCCGGGCATGCTAGGTCGGGGCTGGACGGCGCGCCGGCGGTGCCTACCGCGGCCGCCGCAAGGGGGCGGGTGGGATGCCGCGATGACGGTGCAAGGGATCCTGCAACTCGTGGTGCTCCTCGCGGTACTCGCGCTGTTGGCCAAGCCCATCGGCACGTACATGTACCGCGTCTATCATGGGGAGCGCACGTTTTTGGACGCGGTGCTGCGCCCGGTCGAGCGCGGCGTGTATCGCTTCATGGGAATCGATCCCGCACAGGAGATGCGCTGGACCACCTATGCGCTGGCGCTGCTCGCGATCAACGCCGTCGGCTTCATCATCCTGTTCCTGTTGATCGTGCTGCAGCCTTACCTGCCGCTCAACCCCCAGCACTTCAAGCACGTGCCGCTGTGGGTCGCCTGGAACACCGCGATCAGCTTCGCCACCAACACCAACTGGCAGGCGTACGGCGGCGAGTCGACCCTCAGCTACCTGACGCAGATGTGGCTGGTCGTGCAGCAGTTCCTCTCCCCGATCACCGGGGTCTGCTTCCTTTTGGCCATGGTGCGCGGCTTCGTGCGCCACAATGCCGAGACGCTCGGCAACTTCTGGCAGGACTTCGTCCGCACCCTGCTTTGGATTTCCATCCCGCTGGCCATCGTGGCCACGCTGGTGATGGTCGGTCTGGGCACGCCGCAGAACTTCCATGCCTACACCCAGGTGACGACGCTGCAGGGCGGTAAGCAGACCATCGCCCAGGGCCCGATCGCCAGCATGAACAGCATCATGCAGATCGGCGACAACGGCGGCGGCTACATGAACATGAACGCCGGCACCCCCTTCGAGTCGCCCAACGCCGCCTCGCTGACCCTGCAGTTGCTCATGGGCTTCCTCGTCCCGATCGGCTGCATCTACCTCTTCGGCCTGATGGTCAAGGACGTCCGCCAGGGCTGGGCGATCTTCGTGGCCATGGCCCTGATGTTCGCGGTCGGGGCCCTGGTCGTTTACCACTCCGAGGCGGCGGGTAACCCGCTGCTGGCCCACCTGCACCTGGCCGGCCACGCCAACATGGAGGGCAAAGAAACGCGGTTCGGACCCGCGCTCTCCTCGCTGTTTGAGAACTCGACCACCGCCGTTTCCTGGGGTTCGACGGCCGCCGCCAACGACAGCCTGACACCGATGGGCGGCCTGGTCATGCTCTTCAACATGATGACGGGCGAGGTCATTTTCGGCTCCTGGGGCGTCGGCATGGTCGGCATGCTCGCCTTCGCGGTTATGGCGGTCTTCCTGGCCGGTCTGATGGTGGGCCGTACCCCGGAGTATCTGGGCAAGAAGATCCAGGCGTACGAGGTCAAGATGGCCGTTCTGGCGATGATCGTGCCGAGCTTCGTCATCCTGGTCTTCGCGGCGCTGTCTGTGGTCCTCAAGGCCGGTCGGTCGGGGATCTTCAACCATGGACCGCACGGGCTCTCGGAGGTGCTCTACGCCTTCAGCTCCGGGGTGGGTAACAACGGTTCGGCCTTCGGCGGTCTGAACGCCGCCTCCCCCTGGTACGCGGCGACGGTCGGCTTCGCGATGCTGTTCGGCCGCTTCCCGATGTATCTGCCGGCGCTGGCGATGGCGGGCTCGCTCGTGAAAAAGCAGCGCGTGCCGGCGAGCGCCGGTACCTTCCCGACCCACGGCTGGCTGTGGATCCTGCTTCTGGTGGGCACGGTGTTCATCGTCGGTGCCCTGACCTTCTTCCCGGCGCTGGCGCTCGGGCCGATCGCCGAGCAGTTCGCGATGCAGGCCGGCAAGGTGTTCTGAGGCGGCTGGCCGGGGTCCCCGGATCGGTGTGGTCCGGGGGCGGATGCGAGCGGAATGGGGGTTGAGTTCCGTGCAGACTGAGGCCGTCGCCGGCAGCGGGCCGGCGCCCTCCGGCGGGCGCCGCCCGGGGACGGAGGCGTTCTGGAACCGGGACCTGGTCGGGCGTGCGTTCAAGGAAGCGGTGCGCAAGCTGCATCCGCGCTGGATGGCGCATAACCCGGTCATGTTCGTCGTCGAGGTGGGCAGCGTCTTCACCACGGCCGACGCCATTCGCTACCTGGCATCCGGCAATATGGTGCAGTTCGGTTTCATCGCCCAGATATCGGTCTGGCTGTGGCTGACCGTGCTGTTTTCCAACTTCGCCGAGGCGATGGCCGAGGGGCGCGGCCAGGCGCAGGCCGCCGCGCTGCGGCGGACCCGCACCGGCGTCATGGCCAAGAAGGAGACGCCGTCCGGGCTCCAGGAGGTGCCCGGCACCGACTTGGTCAAGGGCGATGTCGTCGTCATCGTGGCGGGTGAGGTCGTCCCCGGGGACGGCGAGGTCATCGAGGGGGTCGCCGCGATCGACGAGTCGGCCATCACGGGCGAGTCCGCCCCGGTGGTCCGCGAGGCCGGCGGCGATCGTAGCGCGGTCACCGGCGGCACGCTCGTCATCTCCGACCGGATCCGGGTGCGGATCACCGCCGGCAGGGGCGAGACCTTCCTGGACCGGATGATCGGCCTGATCGAGCAGGCGTCGCGCCAGAAGACCCCCAACGAGATCGCACTGGCGATCCTGCTGGCCGGCCTGACGCTGATCTTCATCGTCGTCGTCGTGACGCTGGCCCCGTTTTCCGCCTATTCGCACGCGACGGTCTCGGTGAGCGTGCTGATCGCCCTGCTGGTCTGCCTGGCCCCGACCACCATCGGCGGCCTGCTGTCCGCGATCGGTATCTCGGGGATGAACCGCCTGCTGCAGCACAACGTCATCGCCCTTTCCGGGCGCGCCATCGAGGCCGCCGGAGACGTGAGCGCGATCCTGCTGGACAAGACCGGAACGCTGACGATGGGCAACCGCCAGGCGGTCGAGTTCCGTCCCGTCGCCGGGGTATCGGAAAAGGAACTGGCCGAGTTCGCCCTGCTGTCCTCGCTGAGCGACGACACACCCGAGGGGCGCTCCATCGTCAAGCTGGCGCGGGAGAAGTATGGGGTGAACGCGCAGGCGGAGGGCGGCACCTTCGTACCCTTTACGGCGCAGACCCGCATGAGCGGGCTCGACTTCGACGGTAGGGTGATCCGCAAGGGTGCCGGCGACTCGGTGGCCAAGCACGTGCAATCCCTGGGCGGCACCGTGCCGGATGTCCTGGCCTCGGTGACGCAGGAGGTCTCCAAGCTGGGCGGCACGCCGCTCGTGGTCGCGGTCGACAACCGCTGCCTCGGCGTCATCTACCTCAAGGACGTCGTCAAGGTCGGCATCGGTGAGCGGCTGGGCGCGTTGCGCCGCGCCGGCATCAAGACTGTGATGATCACCGGCGACAACCCCCTGACCGCGGCCACCATTGCCAAGGAGGTCGGCGTCGACGAGTTCCTGGCGGAGGCGACCCCGGAGCGCAAGATGGAGTACATCATCGACCAGAAAAACCAGGGCTACCTGGTGGCGATGGTCGGGGACGGCACCAACGACGCCCCCGCCCTGGCGCACGCCGACGTCGCGGTGGCGATGAACACCGGCACGATGGCGGCGCGCGAGGCGGGCAACATGATCGACCTGGACTCCAATCCACAGAAGCTGCTGGACATCGTCGAGACGGGCAAGCAGATCCTGATCACGCGCGGCGCGCTGACCACCTTCTCCGTGGCCAACGACGTGGCCAAGTACTTCGCCATCCTGCCGGCTATGTTCGTGGTGGCGTTCCCCGGCCTGCAGGCGTTGAACATCATGCACCTGACCTCGCCGCAGACTGCGATCCTGTCGGCGGTCATCTTCAACGCGCTGATCATCCCGGCCCTGATACCGCTGGCGCTGCGCGGGGTCACCTACCGGCCGGTCGACGCGGCCACCCTGCTGCGCAACAACGTACTGGTGTACGGCTTGGGCGGGTTGGCGCTGCCCTTCGTGGGGATCAAGCTCATCGACCTGCTGGTCACCGCGCTGCATCTGGTCCAGACGACGGTGCGCTAGGTCCGGCGCGGGCGCCCGGCGTGGTCGGCGCGCCGCCGGACCTCCGGTGCGACGGACGCACAGGGAGACAGGGGACGGAAGGACGGGAACCGGCATGAAGTCCCACATCGGGCCCGCGATCCGACTGCTGCTGCTTTCGACGGTGGTGCTCGGCCTGATCTACCCGCTGGTCATGACCGGGCTGGCGCAGTTGATCTTTCCCAGCCAGGCCGACGGCAGCCTGATCGTGCGCCACGGCAGGGTGATCGGCTCGCGGTGGATCGGTCAGCAGTTCACCTCGGCGCGGTTCTTTCAGGGCCGGCCCAGCGCCACGACTCCGCCATACAATGGCTCGGGGTCCGCGGCGACCAACTACGGACCGACGAATCCCGCCCTGATCAAGGAGGTCAGGACGAACCTGGCGGCGGTGCTCAAGGCCAATCCGGGGGTGACCGCCTCACAGGTGCCCCCGAGCCTGGTTGAGAGCTCGGACAGCGGCCAGGATCCGGACATCTCTCCGGCGGGGGCCATGCTGCAGGTGCCGCGCGTGGCCAAGGCCAACCACCTGCCTGGGGCGGCGGTGCGGCATCTGGTGGAGACGCACATTCGCGGCCGGTTTCTGGGCATCTTCGGCAACCGGTACGTGAACGTTCTGGAGTTGAACCTGGCGGTGCAGGCCCTGGCCCATGGCCACGGCGGTTGAACCCGGGCCCGCCGGTCTCCTGGATCGCGGAATGGGGGCGTGCGCGGTGACCGTCGTGGCGGTGGCGGGCGGGATGGTGGCGGTGATCGTCTTTTTCTGGCTGTGCGAGTTGTATGTGGACGCCTGCGAGCGGATGTGACGGCCCTGCGGGGCGCGTCGGCAGGCGGGCGACGGAGGTGGGCGGGATGAACGTGGAGGGCGTGCTCGGGCTCGTGGTCAGCTTGGGCCTGTTGGTCTATCTGTTTTACGCGCTCCTGTATCCGGAAAAGCTCTGAGCCGCCGGCGCGGCTGCGGGGGCGAGCGGCGATGGTCCGACGGTGTCCGCCCTCCGGGGCGGCTGAGGAACCGCGGGTGCCAGGGGCGCAACGCCTCGGTCCGGGAGATATCGTGCCGGTCGACGGCGAGGTGGTGGCCGGTTCGGCCACGGTCGACGAGTCGGCGCTCACCGGGGAATCCGCGCCCGTGGTGCGGGAACCGGTCCAGGGCCGGCAGGCCGTGGTCGCGGGCACGCGGCTGATCACGGGCGAACTCTGGGTGCGTCCGGGCGGCATCCGTCCAGCCGCGCTGGTGCGGCCGCGGCGCGGATGGGCCCGCGCCTGGCCCGTGGCCGGGCTGGCGCTGGCCGCCGGGCTCGCCGCTGCCGCCTGGGTGGCGCCACAGCCGCCCTGGGTGCGGTTCGGGGCGCTGTGCCTTCTGCTTCCCCCATACCTGTGGCTGCAGGCCGGCGCCTGGTGCCGCCGGGCTGAGGCGGCGTTCTGGCGGCGGCAGCGGGTGCTGCCGCTGTGCGCGGACGCGCTTTTCCGCGCCGCCAGTTGCGATGCGGTGGTCCTACCGGCGGACGCGTCGCGGCCGGCTGGGGGCGCGGTGGAGTTCTGGCCGCTTCACGGGGTGGCGCTGCGCGACCTGGCGGCGGCGGCGCAGGCGGGCAGCCTGCGGCGGGACGGCCGGGAAGCCCGCAGCATCGTGATCCTGGCCAAGCAGCGCGCCGGGATGCGCGGGCAGGCGGCACCCC
>JAJZXK010000208.1 GCA_021806565.1 Bacillota bacterium
GTCCACACCCGCCAGGGCCCGCACCACGACGCCGCCCAACCGGTAAACCTTGGTGATCCCCCTGAGGTCGAGCACGGCCACCCGATCCCCGTCCCCACCCGCACCACCGCCGCCGACACCACGGCCGACAGCCCCGGCCACCTCGGCCAGACCGCGCACCCCCCGCGCATACCACGCATTCGTGCCGTTCAGCCCTTCCGTAACCGGTGTCGCGAACATCTGCGCAAAACGTGTGATCTGTACCCCGTCCACACACGGAGGTGGAAACAGCGGGTCTTGTCCAACACAACCACCCGGCTCAAACTACCCGACCACTGCCGGGAAGCCCTCCGTTATTCCTTGTACCTTGGCGCGTGACGTACGGGACAAGCCCCCCACCGCCATGCCTACCGTCCACCGGTCTGGATGTCCGTCACCCTGGCCGCAGGTCCGAGGGATCCCTGCGGAAAGAGACGGCACAGACCATGCTCGGATGAAGGGTGGTCTTCGCCGCCGAACGCGGTGCTCAGACGGCCCAAGAGCAGGAAGCCGCCACAAAGTTGGCCGCGTAGCTTCGCTTGGATGGCTTCCGCTTCCGGCGCGTAGGCGGTCCCCTGGAGATGCGCCCGCGGGAGCCATGCGGCCGGCGGGCATCATCGGTCGCGACGGAGCGCATGGGGTTACAAGTCTTTCGGACCTTCGGGGACCGAACGGCACGCACATCAGGCCCGAATGGCGCTGAGGGGAAGCGATAGGGACCCGCCCGTTCCTGATGAATGGTTTTGCGTGGAGGCGATCGCGTGGGCGCATGGTGGGAGCCGTTGTTCGAGACCGGCGGTACCATGGACGATGGCGTACTGCGGTTCGGAGACGACTCCGAACCCTGGTCGCCGGACGGCCTCCGTGGACTGCTCAGGGGGCGATGGATAGAGATCAACTGGCATCGATCGGTCGCCGAGGGCATCCACGCCATAGCGGCCTACGACAACGCTACGTCCTCCCGGTTGGGAGACGCTTGGACCGAGCACCTGCGCGCCATCGCCTTCGCCGAGGGGCCCGTGTGTGAGGTCGCCGCCGGTCCGGGTGGCGGGTGGATGCCCAGGATCTTGACTTGGAACCCGGGTGCCCGCGTCGTCGTCAACGACTGGTCTCCGGGGGTGCTGCGCCTGTGGAAGGACTTCCTTGGTCGCGCTAGGCCGGATGTCCGACTGTGCTTCGCCGCCTTCGATGCCGCCCGATGCACTTTTCGACCAGGGACTCTTTCGGCCGTCACGAGCTTCGGCGGCCTGGAGAATGTGCAGGGCGGCGACTCTGATCCCATGCAGCGAGCTATCGAGTGCGTGTACGCGGCATTACGGCCCGGCGGCTTTCTGCTGGCTCAGGAGCATACTTTCGATGCGGCGGACTGGGCTCATCTTGGCACCGCACAGCGTAGCGCATGGAATGAGCGGTTTTGGGACCTCACCCTTACCAAGAGAGAGCGACTGCAGCGGGCGGGGTTCGAAGTCGTGGATCGGCAACTGGCTCCAGGTAAGACCATGGACCCCGGCAGTGACGGGATTGCGGTCGCAGCGGCCGAGTTTGGTGTGATCCTGCACTCCAAGAACGAGATGCTCTTTGCCAGACGGCCGTAGCGGGACGAGAGAGGGCCGGCCACCCACCCTGCCCCTCCGGCTTGCCCTCCCGAGGCGCTCGCGACATCTCCCTTGTGCCATCGTGGCACCGGGTCCCTCGGGCGACCACACACGTCTCTTGCGAACGCAGAGCCTTACGAGGGCTCGACGGGCGCCACGGGCGTCCAGTTGCGCGCCGCGGCGATCATGTGCGCCTCACTGCTCCCGGATGCCTGGAATTGCACGCTGGTCTTGCCCATGTGGAAGTTCACCCGGTAGCTGCCACTGGCGCCAAAGACCACGGCGGGCGCGGGACTCGCATCCCCCGCCACGGTGACGTGAATCAACTTGGCGTGTGGTTGGGTCTTGGCGGCCGTCGCCGGGACACCGGAAGCCTGCGCGGGCTGCGCCCCCAAAGGGATCTCCTCTGTCTCTTGGTACACGGCGCGTGAAAGCCCTGGCGCCGGGTGCGTGGCGCCAAAACCCACAGTGCCGATCAGGGCGCGCGGCATCCCCGGCGGCGGGGCGATCGAAGACACCGTGAGCGGCGGATTGCCGGGGAGTGCGGTGGGGACGTAAATCGTGTGATCCCAGGTGCTGGCGAGCGCCCGGACCTGGGGATTCATGGCTGGCTGTGGGTTGGGTCCGCCCAGGAAGATGGGCAGTGTGAAGTACTGCTGGTCGGCGGTGTCCGCTTTCGTGGGCAACGTTTCCGTGTGCCCCTGCCCGCCGCTGGTGTACTGGATCGCCGACGGGAACGCCATCTGCGCGAGATAGACGCCCGGGGGCAAGGGGGTTCCCTTGGTACCGGCGGTGTTCCACGAAAACGCGATCTCGTTTGCCCCGCTGGACCGGGCGGGCGCCAGCGCCGGCGGGGTGAAGCTCCAAAGCGGTGAGCCCTCTTTGACCCACCTGGCGCCGCTGCGGACGTGCTCCTGTCGCGCGGCGTAAATGCAGACGCGCAACGGCAGCGGCGCCGACAGGGCGTCTTTGTTGGGTTGCGCGCCGCCCGGTTGTGGGCTGGCGTGGGAGACAAAGATCGCCAGGCGCACGCGCTGACCCGCCCGGACGCCGACGGGACCACCCTGAGGACCCCCGAGACTCAGCAAGAAGGGACTGCCGCTCCCGAGGGAGTCTCCGGACGATGTCCATGCCGCGGTGGTGGCGGAAGGCACCGCCGGGGACGCGGGCACGGTGCAGGTTGTGCCCGTGCGGTTTGCCCTGGCGGGCTGCCCCGCCGGAACAACCGTCCCGCACCCGGCGAGGCAGGTGAGGAGCAGGGAGCCGACGGCGGCGACCGCCAGTGACGGACCTTTGCCCGCACGCTGCATCGCCTCTAGATTCGCACTCTTCTCGGACCGCAGTCGGCACTCCAGGTCAGCCCGCGACGCGCTGACCCCCGCCAGAATCGCGGGGGTATCCTGCATCTGGTACGGGCGGACGACGATCCGTCGCCCGCACAGCGTGTCGGGCTCATCCATGCCCCTCACCGCATCGCCCCCAACACGCGCGCTATGTATACCCATAACTCAACGTAGCCCCCGATCCGCAACACGCCAAGCGCTGGTCGCACATGATCCAACGCCGACGACCGATAAAGCCCCACCTCTCGCCGATCCCCCGCAGCCAACGCCGCCGCCTCGCCCGCCGGATACGCGAAGTCCGTCACAGGCGCCGCAACCA
>JAJZXK010000075.1 GCA_021806565.1 Bacillota bacterium
TCTGCTCCTTCCGCCCCCCATTCGACGAGCGACACTGCCCCCGCTCATCCGTAGGCGACGGAGGCATTGCCCTCTGGCATCGGTGGGGGCAATCAATCCCGCTAGTCACACCAGGGAACCGCGCCGTGGGATCGCCTGCGGTGGAGCGGGGCCACGCGCCGGGCCGGGTGCGGGCCACACCAGGACGCCTCCTGTTGGCGACGGCCAGGTGGGGGGTGAGCACGCTCAGTCGGTCGCTGCGTCGAGCAACCTCGATGCCCCCTGGAGATCTTCGTCCCCACCGGAGGGCGCCAGGAGCCCGTAGCGGCAGAGGTGTGCCGTCAGGGCCGCGGCGTCGCGATAGGTGTGGCCCACGATTCCAAGGATCTCTGCCGCCGCGACGTGAGTGGCGCTGTCGTCGACCAGGGTTGCGGCTTGCGGGGTGACACCGGCCACCTGCAGCGCGGCATGGAAGATCGCGGCATCGGGCTTGGCGGCACCGACCTCGGATGAGTTGACGACCGCGTCGAACGCGCCCGCCAGGCCGAGGCGAACAAGATCCGCGGCAAGGCGGCTTGTGGCATTGGTGACCAGCACAACGCGTGCCCGCGATCGAACGCGGCGCACCAGTGAGACGATCCGCTCGTCCAGCGCGCCGACCGACGCGGACCACAGCTCAACCGCCCTCTGGGCGTCTGCTTCAGAATACGTCAGATTCAGGCGCGCGACGACCCGCCTCCGCCACTCGTGGTCGGGTACGCGGCCGGTGATGGCGGGTCCCAGCAGTGCGGGATCGAACGCCGCCCGCTGGATGGCTCCGGCGAGTAGCCGTCCGACCGACTCAGCAAGCCGGGCATTGTCGGATTCCCACCGGCGCAGGACACCGTCCAGATCGATCAACAGCGCCCGCATTGCAGGCATCGTGCACCTCGCTCGCGGACTCACGTGGCGATGCGCGCGCCCAGGGTTCCTCGCCAGGCGACCGCCCTCCGGTTCCCACGGGCGGTCGGCGCCTTCGCCCCTGGCCCCTTCCGCGCCGCCACAGGCGGGACCTTCCTGCAGGCGGCGGCCATGGCGGCCTGCCGCCTGCAGTTTGCGTCAATCCCCCCGGTCCTACGGCGCATTGGATGCCACCAGGCTGACCGGGGTGTTCGGGGTGAAGCCCTTCAGGTGATCGGCCGTCCCCCGCACCTGGTCGGACGGGGTCAACTTGCCTGACGAGGTGTGGGCGGTCGCGAACACCCCGACCCAACACCCCGCCATCTGCAGCGTGGCCGTCGGCCCCGCCGTTTTCCAGGACGCTCCGTCCAATGACGTCGACGCCGTCCAGTGATCGAGGTCCCGTTGCAAACGGATCCAGACGGGACGCACCAGAGCGTTCTTGCCCACCGCCGGATTGGGCGTGCTGTAGGTGGCGGGGGTCAGAAGGCCGCCCACGCTGGTCTTTGCCGGGCCGAAGCCCTGCACATGCGTGTTGGCCACCGGCCGATACTGCAGGTGGATGCCGTTACCAGCCGTCACCTCGATCGCCACGGCGGGGGCGTTGCCGCTGAGGTCGCCGCGCGCCATCAGGCCGACGCGCGCGCTTTTTGCCAGGCGCACCCCGCGCAGGTCGGCCAGGCCGGTCACCCGGCAGATGAAGGTGGCGGTTGCGGCGGTCAAGGCAGCGGCCATGAAGGTGCAGGCGTCGCCGCCGTTGTTCAGGGCGTCGGCACCGGAGGCGGTCAGGGTCAACGCCCCCGAGGTGTAGCGCACCAGCTTGGTCGCCGCCGCGGGGGCCGCGCCGTAGCCGCTGCGGGGCGGTGCGGTGAAACGGGCCGCCGTCGGGTGGCCGGCCGCCTTGGCGAGGGCCGCACGCACCGCACGCTGGCGTTGGGCCAGCGCTGGCAGCAGTTTGGAGCCGGCCGCCTGGATGGCGTTGATCTGCTTAGCGGCCTGCTGCAGGCCCAGCGTCGGACTGACCTTGCCATGAATGATCTGAGAGCGGTACTGATTCAGGATGGTGTCGCATTGAGCCGGTTCGTACGGGAAGCGGTAGTTGGGTACACCGTACGCCATCGCCTCCGCGTAATACTCCAGGTGCTTGGTGCGCAGCACCGGATCGACGGCGCGCACGACCTGCAGCCAGTCCGGCCAGAGGGACCGCAGGTTGGGCCCGGCGAAGGTCGTGCGGAACAGCAACTGCCACAGGCCCGGGTCGGTGGTGAGGAAGCGGAAGAGCGACCAGACCAGATCGGGGGAGTTCTTGCTGTTGGCGTTGATACCATACCAGTCGCCGTTGACGTAGGTGGCCCGCCGGCCGGCCGGAAAGGTCGGCATCGGCAGCCAATCCCACTTCACCCCGAGTGTGTGCATATGAAAGGCGTCTGTCTGCACGCTCCAGCCGCCGGTCATGCCGAAGACCGCCCGCCTGTGGCGCACGGATCCCCCGTTGCCTCCGGGGTCCACCGCATTGGACGCCACCAAGCCGCGCATCCAGGTCATGGCCCTGACTGCGGCAGTGCTGTCCACAGTGCAGACTTGGCCGTTCGGGCTCGCCACGCTGGCCCCGTACGTCGCCAGTTGCCAGGCGGGATCGCCGCTGTCGAGCCCGGCGCCGTAGAGGCGCTTGCCTTTGACCACGCGGCTGATGCTCTGCCACAGCGCCGCGGCCTCGGTATGCGTCCAGTCCGGCTGGGGGCGCGCCAGACCGAACTGATCCAAAAGGGAGTAGTTGACCAACAGCACCATGGGCCCACTGTAGGCGGGCAGGCCCATCAGGCCCCCGTCGACGGGCCGCGTGAGCTCGCGCAACTGGCCGGGATCGAAACCGGTCAAGCTGAGGTTGTCCTTTCGCACAAAGCTGTCCAACGGCCGCAGGAACCCACCGGCCAGCACGTCGGCCAGCTGCCAGCCGCCCGCCGAGACGATGTCCATGCCGGTCCCCGCGACGGCCGCGGCGATCATCGCGATCGCGCTGCCGTGCGTGCCGTTGGCGCTTGCGCTTGGTACGGTGCTGACCTCCACCCCCCGGTGCTTGGCCGACCAGTGCTTGGCGATGTAGTCCTGCACCAACGTCCGCTGCACGCCGCTGTAGTTGGTCGCCCCCTGGTAGCTGATCGCCGCCGTCAGTCTGGTCGTCACCGCCACGGCCGACGGGTGCGCCTTGTTGCCGGCCGCCCGGCCGCATCCCGCCACCCAGGGGCCGATCGTCACCGTCGCGGCGCCCACCCCTGCCCCGGCACGCACCAACTCCCGCCGGGTCCGCCCCAGACGGCGCGGGTCCGTACGCTGTGGCATGACCGGTCCTCCTATACGTCGCCCTCTCCGCTTATAAGGCAGACATATCGGGACCATTTGGCGCAGGTGTCGGTGTTTCCTCCCGGCGGAGAAGCGGATTCCGGGCAGCTTTTCGCCAAGGTGGTCAAGCGGCCGGCAGGGCGCAGCGGTGGGCAGGGCGCTGGTGGAGACCGGACGGTCCCCACCAGCGGCGGATACGGGCCCATACCAGATTCATGCCAGTTCACGCCATGTGGATGGAAACGTCGTCCGCCACGCCGCCCAGGAGGGTGTACGTGCCGGGAACCGTTTGCAGAAGCGACCCGGGCACGCGCGGATCGACAGGACCATGCGCCACCAGGCGGCCGATGAAGCGCTGCCAACTGACGCCGCCACCCAGGTCTCCGTCCAACCAGAAGCTGCGGTCCCTGGCGCCGAGGATATCCCTCGGCCCGATCGTGTTGGCCTTCGGCGGCACCCAGGACCAGTCTCCGCCGAAGGAATGCAGCGCGTTCTGCATGACGGTCATCGGATGCAGTTCGACCAGTCGTGCCCCCGCGGCGCGGTAGGCGCGCAGGTCGCCTTCGAAAAGGTCTGCCAGATGCGGCTCCCAGAAGGCGATGTGTCCGCTCCAACCGATGCCACCATAGCAGACATCCGCGCCGCCGAGCTCCTCGATGCGCGCCGAATACCCGTCCAGGGCCTCCCGGGTGGGGAAGTGGATCTGGGATTCCGGCGGACGCAGGGCGCGGTCGATCAGCCCGAAAAAGTTCTCCCACATGGCGCGTTGGAACGAGCCGGGCCAGTCTGCGGGAGCGGTGTGACCGTCCTCGTCCGCGTATTCGTCCATGTTGAAGGTGTGCACGTGGCTGCAGTCCAAGCGCATCTCGTTGATCTGCCGCACCGCCAACCGATACTGCGGCACCGGCCCGACCGGCAGGATCAGGACCAGCCGCCGGCCCGCATCCCGCGCCACGGCGATCCGGCCCACCAGGTCGGCGGCGAACGCCGCGTAGAGATCCGCCGGATCTTCGATGATGCCGATGCGGAACTGCGGATTGGTATGCACACACAACCGATCCCGCGGGATGGCCCGAACCCGGGCGCATGCTTCCGCGTCGCGAAACGGCAGGAAGTCCGCCAGCCCGTATGAGAATCCCACACGCATCCCCCCCTCTCGCGCGCCATATGGCGCTTCTCCGCTGCCGACCGCCTCAGGGAAGCAGACGGCGCGTCGTGCCCCTCAACCAGCGCAGGCACTGGCGGAACCCCTCAGCGTGGCGCACCCCGCACTGCAGCCCGCGAAAGCGTGCGGTGACGGCGATCGCCTCCAGCATGTCGATGCCGTCATGGTCGGACAGCCAGCGCAACTGGCTTTGGTGGGCGCTCAACATCGCGGCCTTCGTCGCGAAATGATCGCTGATGTCGACGTACTCGGTCGGTTCGAAGGCCAACCCCATCAGCGTGTCCATGAAGTAGATGGGCGCCACGACATCGTGCGGAGGCCGCTCCGTCTCATACAGCGGCACCGTCGCAAGAAAAGTCGCGTCCTGCACAAGTCGGCTGACGGCGGTGTGGTCAGACATGTAGTCGTCGGGATGGTGGGTGATCACCATCTCCGGGCGTGCCTCGCGCACCAAGTCCACCATCTGCCGCCGCTGCCGCGGGTCCTCGGCGTGCACCTCGCCGTCGGACCATCCGAGCGCCTGCACACGGGCACCGGCCAGACCGGCCGCCGTGGTGGCTTCGGCCAGACGGACGGCGGCAATCTCCTCGCTGCCATGCGCAAAGCTGCCGCGGTCGCCACGCGACGCGTGACACATCACCACCTCGTGGCCCTCCGAGGCCAAGCGGGCCAACGTCCCGCCGCAGAGGATCTCAAGGTCGTCCGGATGCGCCCCGACGGCCAGCACCCGCACCGCGCCCCACCCCCTCCTGGAACCGTTCTGGGCCGTCTGAGCCATCTGCCCATCTCGGCCGCCACCTTCGCCACCCGCATCCCGTTCTCGGCGGCCAACGCAACTCGCCGCGCCACCTGCGGGTCCAGGTCTGTCTTCTCGTCGGTGGAGGACACCCGCGCCTACACCAGGGCGTCCGCTTCCTCCCGCTCCGCCACCTCCACCAGGATCGTTCCTGTAGGCAGTTGTCTGGCCGGGACGGGGAGATTCCCAGCTTTCCACCACGTCCACGCCGTCTTGCGGGTGATGCCGTTGGGTGCCGCCCAGCCGGCGAGTTTCATGGGAACAACATATCATGCGATAGCCTAAAAGCCCACATCACCCCCAGCACTTCGAAATCGCCGGGTCCCACCGGGGCCTCCGACCACGGGTGCCGTTCTCGGCCGGACCAAACCGTCCTGCCGCGCGTGGTCCGCAGGGGAACGCGCCTCTGACGCCGTACCAAGCTTCGCGCCCAACCGGTGCGCAGCCGCCCCCGCGGGAGGGGACAGCGATCGCCGGACCTCCGCGCCTAGACGCCGCGTCGCGCACGTATCTTCGTTCACCCGAATTCCTTGCCGACCCCTACCCATTCCTGGCGCGGTTGCGCGAAGGCAGCCCGCTCTACTGGCTGCCGCGCGCGCACGCCTGGTGGATCCTCGACTACAGCGGCTGCGCCCAACTCATGCAGGATGGCCGCCTGGGCAAGGCCGACCTGCTCCCGGCCGACGTGCCGGACGCCCGCCGGGGATCGCTCTTGATGTCCGACCCACCGGCACACACCCGCCTGCGGGCCTTGGTCAACCGCGGCTTCGTGCCCTCCGTCTTGGAGCACCTGCGCCCGCGCATCACCGCGCTGGCGTCGACCCTACTGGCTCCGGCGGCGGCTTGCGGCAGACTCGACCTCGTCGCCGATTACGCGAGCCCCCTGCCGGCCATGGTCATCGCGGAACTCCTCGGGGTACCGGCGGACGACCACGAGCAGTTCCGCGGGTGGGCGGATGCCATCATCCGCGGACTCGACCCGACGCAGCCAGCCGCGGCGGTCAGGGCGCACCACGAGGCGGAGGCGGCCCTTCACGCCTATTTCACCCGACTGCTGCCGCGACTACGGGCGCAGCCGGGCCCCGACCTGCTGAGCGCGCTGATCGGGGCGGAGGCCTCCGGCGACCGGCTCAGCCGCGACGAACTGCTTTCCATGGCTATGGTGCTGCTCGTCGCAGGCTTCGAGACCACCGTCAATCTCTTGAGCACCGGCATGCTCACCCTGCTGCACCATCCGGAGACCAGCGCCCGGCTGCGGCGGGAACCACAGCGATGGCCGGCCGCCGTGGAGGAACTCTTGAGGCTGGAGCCACCCGTCCAGTTCGTGCAGCGGGTCGTCCGAGAGCCGGTGCAACTGCACCGCCAACTGCTGGAATCTGGATCCAAGGTCATCCTCGTCGTGGGTGCGGCCAACCGCGACCCGGCCGTGTTTTCTGACCCGGATCACCTCGACCTGGACCGGCACCCCAACCCGCACCTCAGCTTCTCACGCGGCGTCCACTACTGCCTGGGGGCGCCTCTGGCCCGGCTGGAGGCTCAAATCGCCCTCCGCGCGCTCCTGGACCAACTGCCCTCCGTGCGCCTGGATCCAGATCGCCCCCCGACGTGGAGCGGTAACTTGGCGGTGCGCGGCCTGCGCGAACTTCCCCTGCGGGTTTGAGCGGGGCCCGCTCAGACCCCGGCCGCCGCCACCGCCGCGTGCAGGTCTTCCAGACAGCGGCGCGACGCGTCGATCGCGGGCCGTCCCGCAAGACGCCAATGCGTCTCCAGGCAGACCACCCCCTCATAACCATCGACTTGAAGGGCGCGCAGTTGTCCGGCGCAGTCGACGGCCCCCTGGGAAAGCCGCTCCCACACCGTCCCACCGTCCATGGCCCGCACACCCTTGAGGTGCACGTGGCGCACGTGCGGGCGCACCGCCGCGTAGCCGCCCGGGAACGGGTCCTCCTCCCCGGCGGCGTAGGCGTTGGCAGGATCCCACACCGCGGTCAGCAACGGGTGGGCCACGGCTTCGAGCAGGGCGCCCGTGTTGCGGCCGCTGTTGGCATGGCAGGCACGCACGTTCTCCAGACCCAGGGCCACCTGATAGCGCTCGGCCCGCTCGCAGGCGACCCGCAGGCCGGCTGCCGCGGCCGCAAGATCGCTCGCCAGCACCTCGCCCCCCTGAGGGCGCCGCGGCGGGGTCTCCGCCGACCAGGCGAAACCGTGCACACGCGCCAACGGCGCCCCCAGATCGCGGGCAATAGCCAGCGTGCGCTCCAGCAACGCGAGGTCCGCCGCGAAGTCCTCGGCCGCCACCAGTTGCCCAGGGGTCCGGCCCACCACCGGCAGCCCCTTAAACGCCAGGCCTCCGACCAAAACCACCCGCAACGCGTACCGCTCGCACAGGCGCGCCAAGCGCGCCACCCCGGGCGCATCCAGGTCGGTCACCGGCCCGCCCCAGACGCGGTTGAGGTCGACCGCCACCAGGCCCCAGTCGCGTGCGGCGGCGAAGGCCTCCTCCGGATCAGGATGGATCTCGTCGCTGACGATGCCGAGCCGGCTCAGGACTCCCGAATCCACTGCGTGGACCCCCTCGTCGGCGGCAGGCCCGCCGCGGCGTAGACGGCCTCCACCAGCGCCTGGGCCGCATACGCCGCCTCGATGTCGGCCGCCTCCACCGGGGAGCCGCGCAACCGGGTGGCAAACGCGGCCAACTCCCCTTCCGGGTCGGAGCCACCCGCCTGGACGCGCAAGCATCCCCCACCCTCCTCGCGCAGTTGCAGGCCGGCCGAGCGGGCCGCGTCCTGCAGTGCCCGCAGGTCGCCGACGTAGCGGCCGCGGTCCGGCAGTTCGGCCGTAAGCGTGAAGCCCTCCCCGTACACCTCCAGCCGCTCCACCCCGCCGCTGCCGCCCGTCACCATCTGCAAGAGCCCGCCGCCGCCACCTACGAAGGTGACGGCCGCGGCGGCGAAGGCCTCGATCTCCCGCAGTTCGTCCTTGAAGCGGGCCGCGGCCCCCACCGCCTGCACCGGCGCCGCGGCCAGCCACAGCAGTAGGTCGGCGGCGTGCACCGCGTTCTCGGCCAGCATGCGGGAGTAGGCCATGGGACGGCTCTTGGACGCCTGAACGAACAGCGGCGGCCTCCCAGCGGTCAGCGCCCTCGCCAACCGCGCCACGGGCGTGAAGCGGCGATTGAACCCGACGAGCGTCGGCACACCGGCCTGCACGGCGGCCGCGCGCATCCGCTCGACGGCACCCAACTCCATATCCGCCGGCTTCTCGCAGAAGGCCGGCAGCCCCGCCCGCACACAGGCGACAAACGGTTCGGCGTGGCGGTCCGGCGGCGTGAGGATAAAGGCGCAATCCACACCCTCACGCGCGGACACCAGTTCGGCCACGTCGCCAAAGCCCCGCGCGCCCGGACACGCCTCCAGTGCGGCCGCCAGCCGCGCCGCGTCCGGCTCGACCACGCCCGCCACCTCAAATCCGGCCGCCGGCATGGCACGCATCAGGTGTGCCGCCCGGCGTCCCGCCCCCACCACCGCCGCCCGGAACCCGTCCAAGCGCCCATCCCCTTTCGGCCACATCGCTCCCGTCGGCCCTTTTGGCTCCGGTGCGACACGGCTCCTGCCGCGCCCTGTCCGGCCCCCCGCCACACAGAAGCCGGCCATGCGCTATCCTGTTGCGCATGGCAGACTCGGGCGTGGCGCAAGAACCTGCGGCGGGCCCGGATCAGCCCGGCCCCTCGCGGACGCTGGTCGCTATACTCGCCCTGGCGACCGGAATCGCGGTCGCCAACCTCTACTACGCGCAACCCCTGCTGGGCGCGATGGCACAGAGCCTCCACCTGCGGCCGGCGCCGCTCGGATTGGTCGTCACCCTGTCGCAGATCGGCTACGCCATTGGGTTGTTGTTTCTAACGCCCCTGGGCGACGTCTACGCGCGCCGAATGCTCATACCGGCGCTGCTCACCGCGGTCGCCATCCCGCTGAGCCTCATGGCCCTGGCCTCAAACCTCCCGACACTCCTTTGCGCCAGCCTCTTACTCGGCGCCCTGACCGTCACGCCGCAGCTGATCGTCCCGCTGGCCGCCGCCCTGACGCCGCCGGCCCGCCGGGGACGCGTCGTCGGCACCGTGATGAGCGGGCTCTTGATCGGCGTCCTGGTGGCTCGAACGGTCAGTGGTTCCATCGCGGGCCTCCTGGGCTGGCGCGCCGTCTACGGGTGCGCCGCCGCGGCGTCGATCGCCCTGGCGCTGTGGCTGCCTCGCGCCCTGCCCCGGGAACCGCGGACGAGCCCCATCCCCTATCGCGAGTTGATCGCTTCCCTGTGGCAGCTGACGCGCACGCAGCCAGGCCTGCGCCAGTCCGCCGTCACAGGTGCGACGCTCTTTGGCGCCTTCAGTGTGTTTTGGACCACGGTGACCTTCTACCTGGCGGGACCACCGTGGCGCCTGGGTCCCGCGGAGATCGGCCTGCTGGGCATCGCCGGACTCGCGGGCGCCCTGGCCGCGCCGCCGGTGGGACGGCTGGCCGACCGTCTCGGCCCGCGGCGGGTCGTCTTTGCCGCCCTGACCACAGCAATCGCCGCCTTCGCCCTCCTTGGCCTGGTCGGCCGCCACCTGTGGGGGATCGCCCTGGGCGCCGCCGTACTCGATCTGGGGGTGCAGGGCGGACAGATCGGCAACCAGACACGCATCTATGCCCTGGCGGCGGGCTCCGGCAGCCGCGTGAACGCCGTCTACCTGGTCGGCTACTTCACCGGCGGCGCGATCGGTTCGGGCCTCGGCGCAGCCGCCTGGCACATGGGCGGCTGGCCCGCCACCCTGGTCGTCGGCGCGCTACTGCTATTGGGCGGCCTGGGCGCCCAGTGGCCGAACGCAGTCGCATAGATGCCGCACCCACAAACGGAGCCGCTCAAACACATGCCCACCCGGACCGGACGCCCTGGCGGCCAAGGCTTGGAGCGTCTGTCCGGCTACTTGCCCCAGGCCCGCGCATACTGGGGAGGCGCATCGATCTGGACCCCCAGGGCGGTGGCCGCCTCCAGGGGCCAGTACGGGCGGCGCAGCAGTTCGCGACCCAGCAGGATCAGGTCCGCCTCGCCCCCGGCCACGATCGCGTCGGCCTGGGCAGGCTCGGTGATGCGCCCCACGGCCGCGGTGGCGATACCGGCCTCGCGCCGCACCCGCGCCGCAAACGGCACCTGGTAGCCGGGACGGTCTGGAATGGCCGCGTTCGGCTGCAGCCCACCCGAGGAACAGTCCACGACGTCCACCCCGCGCCGTTGCAGCCCGCGGGCCGTCTCCACCGTATCGTCGGCATCGATGCCGCCGGGAAGATAGTCGCTCGCCGACAGGCGCACCCACAGCGGAAGCCGCTCCGGCCACACCGCTCGCACCGCATCCACCACTTCAAACAGCAGGCGCCTGCGGTCGCGGCCATAGGCGTCGTCGCGGCGGTTGGACAGGGGCGACAGGAACTCGTGCAGCAGGTAGCCGTGGGCGGCGTGGATCTCCACCGTGGCGAAGCCTGCCTCCAGGGCGCGGGCCGCGGCGGCGGCAAACGCAGAAACCACCCGGGCGACACCCTGAGGGTCAAGGGGCTCCGGCTCCGGATGCCCCGGGCGGAAGGGCTCTCCGGTCGGCCCGTAGACCGGGCGCCAGCCACCCTCCTGCGGGCCGAGCGGCTTGCCCCCCTTCCAGGGGGCTGCCGTGCTGGCCTTGCGGCCGGCATGGGCCAACTGGATCCCGGCGACCGCGCCCTGGGACGCGACAAACCGCGCGATGCGGGCCCACGCCTCCGCCTGGACCCCGTTCCAGAGACCGGCGTCGGCAGGGCTGATGCGCCCGGCCGGCTCCACCGCCGTGGCCTCCGCGACGACGAGCCCGGCCCCGCCGACGGCCCGCGCGCCAAGGTGCGCCAGGTGCCACTCGTCCGGCACCCCGTCCCGGGCCGAATACTGGCACATCGGCGACATCACGATCCGGTTGCGCAACCGGATCCCGCGCAGAACCATCGGCTCAAACAGGCGTGCCATCCAGCGGCCGGATGCGGACGGGCCCCGCCCGGCCATTCCCTCCTTTGCCCTATCCCGCGCGCAGGAACAGCTCCACCACCGGCACCCGCACGTCGGGGGCACGGGGCGGCAGTTCCAGCGAGAGATCCGCCCCATCGTCGCGCCACCGGACCTCAGACGCATCGTGCAGCAACTGGGCATACGCAACCTGACCACCCAGTCCCTCCAGCCGGAGGCGGCGGAACGGCCAGGCGAGGATGTGCAGGTAGAGCCGGCCGTTACCCTGGGTGTAACGGCAGTCCTCCGGCGGCCGGTGCGTGCTCGCCCCGCAGCCGTAAATCGCCCGGCCGTGCAGCCGCATCCACGCGCCGATCGCCTCCAGCCGCGCCTGCGCCTCGGCATCGAAGGTGCCGCGGGCCGTGGGGCCCACGTTCAGCAGCAGGTTGCCCCCTTTGCCCACCGCGTCGATCAGCGTTCGCAACAACTCGTCGGCCGACCGCCAGCCGGCGCTGTCGCGGTAGTATCCCCACGAGCCGTTCATGGTCTGGCAGGCCTCCCACACCCCCAGGCCCGCCGCATCCCCCCGTCCGGGCTGCCGCTCCTCGGGAGTACGCACGCCGCGCCCAAGGTCAAGGCGGTCGTTGAGGATGATCTCCGGTTGTAACTGGCGGACCATGGCCTCCAACTGCTCCGACCGCCAATCCTCGCGCCCCTTGCCGCGAGCCCATCCCCAGTCGCTGCCGGGGTATGAGAAGTCGAACCACAGATAGTCGATCCGGCCGTAGCCTGACAGCAACTCGCGCACCTGCCCGTGCAGGTAATCGGCGTAGCGCTGGATATCGCGGCCGGCCTCGCGCCGCCTGGCGTCCAGGTCGTCACGCAGCGGATGCAGCCCGTCCAGGGGGAAGTCCGGGTGGTGCCAGTCGATCAGCGAGTAGTAGACGCCGACCCGCAGCCCCTCGGCGCGGAAGGCGTCCAGCAACGGCCGCAGCAGGTCGCGACCCGCCGGCGTGTTGGGCGCCTTGTAGTCCGTCAGCGCGGAGTCCCAGAGGCAGAATCCCTCATGGTGCTTGGCCGTGACCACCAGATACCGCATGCCGGCCCGCCGCGCCGTCCGTGCCCAGGACGGCGGATCGAAGAGGTCCGGGTCGAAGTGGTCGAAATACTTGCGATACTCCTGGGGTGAAATCCGCTCGCGATTCTGCACCCACTCGTGGCGAGCCGCCGCCGCATACAGCCCCCAGTGGATGAACATGCCGAACCGCTCCTGCGTCAGCCACCCGGTATCCTGCGCAGCCGGACCGTCCATCGTCCACGCCTCCGTTCCGCGTCCGCCAAGCCCTGCGCGTACACCCGGCCCCATCCGGGAGCCGCCCGGCGGCCACGGCACCGACCCACTTCAGGCAGGCGGTCGCCCTGTATGCCGCACGCGGCGCGTTCGTCGCCCGCGGCGCGGCGCCTGCCGCGGGGCGTCGCCCCGTGCCCGCGCACGCACGCCACGCCGGGCAAGCGTCATCCGCGGACAAGACCCAGGACAAGCAGAGGCAGGGGGCCCCCTGGCTCCGGCGTAGCGAAAGGGGTGGAGACTGGGGCCGCCGCTGGTGCGCGCGTGTGGGCGCCCGGCAAAGCAACGCCCTGGACCAAGACGAGGGGGATCAGGATGGCGGAAAACCGGATCCGTTTGGGTTTCATCGGCACCGGGGGCAATGCGCGCGGCCACGTCGCGCAGATGAACCGTCTGGCGGACGTGGAGATCGTGGCCTTCGCCGACCCGAGCGCGCAGAGCCTGAAGCTGGCCACCGAGCGGCTCGGCCGGTCGGTACCGACCTTTGGCGACTACCGCGAAATGATCGAGGGGTCGAAACTGGATGCGGTGGTCATCAGCACCCCGCACACCCTGCACTACGAACAGGCGATGTATGCGCTGGAGCACGGGCTGCACGTTGAGGTCGAAAAGCCCATGGCCTGCACGAGTGCGCACGCGCGAGCCCTGGTGCAAAAGCAGCGGGAGACCGGCAAGGTGCTCTGCATCGGCTATCAGCGGCACTTCGAGCCCCGCTTTCGCTGGGTGCGCGACCAGATCGCCTCCGGCCGCATCGGCCGGGTCACCTTCCTCCAGTGCTTCCAGAGCCAGAACTGGCTGCGCAGCCAGCGCGGCAGTTGGCGGGTCGACCCCGGCCTGGGCGGCGGCGGCCAACTCAACGACTCCGGAAGCCACCTCGTCGACATCGTGCTTTGGATCACCGGCCTGGAGGCGATGGAGGCCAGCGCCTACATCGACCAGCGCGGTGAGCGCGTCGACATTAATGCGGCGGTCAACGTGCGCTTCACCAACGGAGCCCTGGGCAACATCTCCATCGTCGGCGACCAGGTGGCCAAGGGCATGTGGGAGGACGTCACCATCGCCGGCGACAAGGGCATCATCTGGATGCGGCAGGGCGGCCAGGTCTGGATCGCGACGGAGGAGGCGCTCGAGCCGACGCAGGTGACCGATTTCGGTCCAGCCATTGGGGGTAAGGACCAGAACCTGGTCGACGCCATCCTCGGACGCGCGCAGGTCCAAGTGCCTCCGATCTGCGGCCTGCGCGTCATCGAACTCACCGAGGCCGTCTGGCGGGCCGCCGAACAGGGCCACCCGGTCGCGGTCGAGAAGTCTGGCGTGGGCGTGAGCGTTTCCTGAAGCCCACCCCGGCGCGGATCCGCAAACCAACGGACGGAGTCGGTACCGGGCCCCCGCCGCATACGGCGGGGGCCCGCTTTCGCACCGCCTTGTCGCGGGCGTCAATCCGCCGTAAGATCCGCCGTATGCGGCTGGTGACCGCGCGGACTTCACGGACATCCCACCCCGGCGCGGCGGTCCTCCGCGGTTGAAACGCGACGGAGCGGCCGGCGCCTTCCAACCCTGCGTGCGCCGCTCAAGGGCAGGTCGCAAAGCTTTGCTTGCCTGAGCGTGAGTCTGCGTGGGCGGGTCGCAGACAAGACCGTGCAGGGGCCTAGCGCGGCATGGGTCGCACAGCGGGCCCCAGCGTGCGGCCGCACGGCCTCTGTGCCGTCGGCGTCCCATGGGGCGCCGGACGGGGTGGAACGCGGCGAATTCCCCACCGCGGCGCGAGGGCGGTGGCCTGCACGGTTGAGCCGCCGTTTCATCGCCTCATCGATCCTTGGTGCACCGGCCTTTGTCCCTTACACTCCGCAACACAGGGGAGGGAGCGGCGCCTCCGCTATCGCCTGAAGGCGACGGTCCCCGCGCCGCATGACGTATGGCTGGAACGCACCGGCTGCACGAAATCCTGGAGTACAATCGGCGCTTTGTGGCAGACCAGGCATACGAACCGTACCGCACATCCCGATACCCGAACAAGAAACTCGTGATCCTTTCCTGCATGGACACAAGGCTCAGCGAACTGCTGCCGCGTGCCATGAACGTTGGGAACGGTGACGCGAAGTTCGTCAAGAATGCCGGGGCCATCGTCTCCCACCCCTTCGGCAGCATCATGCGCAGCATCCTGGTGGCCGTCTATGAACTCGGAGCGGAGGATGTGTGCGTCGTCGGCCACCACGACTGCGGCATGGTCAGCATCGACCCAGACCGGATGATCCGCAGGATGACGGAGCGCGGTGTGGCCCCCGCCGCCGTCCAGGCACTGATCCATGCCGGAATCGACCTGCACGCTTGGTTGCAGCGGATCGAGTCGGTCCAAGAGAGCGTCCGGCGGAGCGTCGGCATCATCCACCACCACCCCTTGATGCCGGCCGAAGTCTCTGTGCACGGTCTGGTCGTCGATCCAGAGACCGGCAAACTGGACCTCGTCGTCGATGGCGATGCCGCCGACGAAGGCGCATAGCGCGGTGGGGCTCAGCGTGGGCTCCGCGCGCGGCCTGCGGCCGGAGCGGCAGGAGCGGCGTCCAGGGCGCGGAACACTGCGCCACCGTGGGAGGCGATCCGATGCCGGAGCCGGCCGCGGACGTGTTGGCGCGCGTGGTCTCTGTGAACACCGGCCTGCCCACGCCGCTGGTGCCGGCAGGTGGAAGCGAACCCACGGCCCACACCAGCGCCATC
Source organism: Bacillota bacterium (assembly GCA_021806565.1). Taxonomy (GTDB): domain Bacteria; phylum Bacillota; class Sulfobacillia; order RBS10-35; family JAJYVN01; genus JAJZXK01. The sequence continues at coordinate 15,280 of JAJZXK010000075.1, forward strand.
GCCAAGACACCGGTCCACGGGCGGGTCCCGGTCGGCCTCCTCGGCCTCCAGGGGGATGGGGTCGCCGACGCGCGCAACCACGGGGGACCGGACAAGGCGGTGCATGCCCACTTCCTGCACCACCTGGCCTGGTGGTCGGCGCAGCGCGGTGCCCCTCTGCCTCCCGGTGCGATCGGCGAGAATCTGACGCTGGCCGCACCGCTGGCGGGCGGGTCGGAGCCGGATGAGGTGACGTTCTGCATCGGCGACGTCGTCGAGATCGGCTCCTGCGTGCTGCAGGTGACGCAACCCCGCATTCCCTGCTTCAAACAGGCGGAGCGGCTCGCCATCCCCGACGCGGTGGCGCGCGTCGTCGCGTCCGGCCGCTGCGGCCTCTACCTCCGGGTGCTCCAACCGGGCGACATCGGTGCGGGGGATGTGGCGCGGCTGCGCCATCGGCCCAACCCCCGGCTCACCGTGGCCGAGGCGCACCGCTTCGTCCACCGGGCACGCGGCGACGCGGCCCTGGCCGCGGCCGTCGCAGGGGCTGCGGGCGTAGGCTCCGAACTCCGCCAGCGGGCAGAGCGCACACGTGCTCAGACCCCGTAATCAGGGACCGTGTGGAGCCGCGCGACCCGGACCACCGGCCGCGCGGGATGCACTCAACGCCACAACGCCTCCACGGAAGGAAGCCATGCCCGTGTCGACCTCCGTTGGTGAACGCCCCACCGCGCCCGCGCCGCGCTCCGCGCGCGGAGCCTTCTCACTGCTGAAGTGGCTGCGGTTTTCCATGGTGGTCCTGGCCTTGCTCGACGCGGCCGCCCACCTGTTCGCCAGTCCAGGCCAGACCCACGCCATCACCTTCTGGCTGGAAACCGAGGTCGCGGCCTATGTTCTGATCGGCGTCATCTACCTGCTCGGGCTGCGCAGCTGGTACGGGCCCGCCGTGGCGTATTCCGTCGTCAACCTGGTCATCTTCTTCGTATCCGCCTACGTACCGATGCCGGGCATCACCCACGGAGCGCTGACCGGCCACGTGGCCTTCGGCCACTACTCCTTCGGTCGCGGCTTCTCTCTGCTCGCCTGGGCCTATCTGATCGGCATGGGCCTGTGGCTGAACCGCATCGACCAGGGCAGCCAGTTGGATGCACTGCTGCGCGTCAGTTGAGCCGCGCGCTGATGGCCCGCTGAGGTGATGGCCGTCACCGCGCGGCGCCCGCCCGGCGTGGCAAGGTCTGGCCCGGAAGGGGCGCTGTGGCGGGGATGCGTGTCCTGTCTTGATCTGGCTGCGGCAGGCGGTCCTGTTCCTGCATCTGCTGGCCGCCGCCTTCTGGGTCGGTGAGATCCTCTTTGTCGCGCTGGTGGTCGGGCCGCTCGCCCGCAACCTGCCGGCCCAGGAGCGGATGGACCTCATGCGCGGGGTGGGCCGCCGCACACTGCCCTGGATCTGGGCGGCGATCGCGGCGCTGGTCGTCACCGGCATTGGCAACCTCTATTTCCTCGGCGTCGGTCCGCGGCAGTTGGTTCAACCGTCTTTTTACCACAACGCCTTCGGCTGGCTGCTCGCGGCGAAACTGCTGGTGGCGACGAGCATGATCGCCCACGCGGCCATGCACGACCTGATCTATCGGCGCCGGATGCGGCGGCTGCGCGCGGCCGTGGCGACCGCCGCCGAATCCGAGCGCGCGGGCCTGCAGGCAGAGTACGAGCGGCTGCGCCGCGCCGCGGCCGCCGTCGGCCGCGGCAACCTCTGGCTCGCCGTCATCATCCTGGCACTGGCGGCGGGTCTGGCGGTGCGCACCTGACCGCGGCGGCCTTCACCGCCGGTAACTCCCGCAGGTCCGCCAAGCGGCGGATGCGTGCCAACCCGGTGCCCGCCCAGGCGTCGAAGCGGTCATACAGCACGGCGGTCATGCCCGCCGCCTCCGCGCCGCGCACGTCGATGTCCACGACATCTCCCACATAGAGCGCCTCCGCCGGCTCGACCCGTAGCGCCTGCAGGGCCTGGGCGAAGATGCGCGGATCGGGCTTGGAGACGCCCGCACACTGTGAGTCGACGACCACCCCGAAGCGGCCGCGCAACCCGAACCGCCTCAGTTGCGCCTCGACCCGGCCGTCCGCGTTGGAGACCACGCCCAACACAAACCCGGCGCGCTGCAGGTCCTCCAGCACCGCGTCCGCGTCGGGGTCCACCTGATCCCAGAGCCCACCCGGCCGCTGGCGGTGCCCCTGCATGGCTTCGCGGGCCGCGGACGCCGCCGGCGCCCCGGACAGGCCCAGGCGGCCGGCCAGCGCGGTGAAGTAGCCTTCCGGCTCCCAGCCGTATCGCCGCAGGAGGGCGTCTTCGCGGCCCACCGCGTCCGCGTCCACCGCTGCGGGCGCGCCATGGCGGCGCACTAGGACGCTCAACCACTCGTAATCCAGGTGGGCCAGCGTATTACCCACATCGAACACCACGGCGCGCAATCGCGTGGCCATGTGTGCACACCGTCCCGTTCCTTGGTGCGCGCCGAGCTCTAGCGCTCCACCACCATATCAAACGGCCGGCCAGACCCGCCACGGAGCCAAGCGCAAGGGCGGCGGCGGCCCCCCGGCCGCCACCGCCCACCGTCCGTTCGCGCGCCGCTTCTCGAGTCCGGCGCCACCGCCGGCCCGGCGGCGAGCACCTATTGAATCCCGAGACTGTGCGCCACATCCACCCAGGTCTTGCCCTTGGTCATCAGCGCCGCAACCTGGGCCGGCGTCTTTCCGCTGAGGTGAGCCAGCAGCGCGATGATCGCCTGCCGGCGCGCCCGCCCCAACCCCATCGCCCGCACCCGCGTAGCGACCTGCCCCTGCACCTGGGCCCAGTTCTGACCCAGCGCCTGGGCCACCTGGCTCCACTTCTCACCCTTGGTCCGCATCGCCCGCACCTGCGCCGGCGTCTTTTGCGCCAGCTTGGCCAGGGTACCGACGATCACCGCCTGCC
>JAJZXK010000209.1 GCA_021806565.1 Bacillota bacterium
CCGGACCCCTTACGCCAGCTTTCGACGAATCAACACCTCATCCCGATGCAGAAACACCGCGATGGCCCTGGGCGACCAGCCGCGCACCTGCGCCAGCCGCCGCACCACCGTGTCATCCGCCTCCCCCCAGTCTCGCGGTATCGACTTCGGCCTTTCCAGAGGACTCATCCCCGCCGCCCACAATGCCGTCTTGATTTCTGCCGTAAGAGGCCCCTTCCCTTTCCTTCCCAGCCGCCAGTAGTCGTCCAGCACCTCCAATGCCTCTGACTTGGCCGAATCCGGCACGTCGCTAAGCCTGCCCCCCACGTACCGTCGCTCCCTTGCCCCCTACTTTCCTAGACACTGAGAGCCGTAGGCATCTCGTGCCACAGACGCCCGTCCAAAACTGCTTCCTCGTGGCCGCGCTTGCCCGCCGACCCGCCGTACTGCTTGAAGAAGAACGCCGCGCCCGCAGTCATGCACTGGTCGCGCAAGGACCGCACCCAGTCCGGATCACACGGCCGCGCATCCGGACCCGACTCGCCTCCCGCAATCACCCACTGCAACCGCGGGCCAAAGAAAGCCCCCAGGTTTACAGGCCCCAAGAGCGGCTCGCAGGACAGAAACCGCACCGTGGCCGGACAGCCGAGCAGCTTCGGGATCCGAGTGTCCGCCGCCGTCTGGTCCTCCACCGACACACCCAACCACACGTTCGGCAGTGGCCACGGCGAGTCCTGGGGTATCTCGGGAAGGTTCCCCTTCAACGTCTGGCGCTGCAGCGCCGCCTGTAACTCACGGCGCACGCGAAACCCGACGCGGCACTTGGGCAAACCTGGCGCCAAAGCCCGCGCACGGCGCTCCATCGAGACCAGCCAAGAGACCATCCGTTCCGGTCGCTTGGTGAGCACCTGGAAGACGTGCCGTGGCGCAGCCGCCATTGCCCCGAAGACCGCAGCAATGTACTCGTCCGGCACGTCGCGATGGAACAGGTCCGACATCGAGTCCACGAAGATACGCCTTGGCCGGGTCCATAGCACCGGCATCAGCAGCCGACCAGGATGGAGGGTCAGCCGAAAGGGATCGTCGGCCGGGTAGCCGCCACGACCCGCCAGCCGCTCGCTGACCCGTTCGGCGTAGCAGTTCTTGCAGCCCGCGCTCACCTTGGTACAGCCGCTCGTCGGGTTCCACGTCGCATCCGTCCATTCGATCGTTGAGTGCTCTCCCGTCGCAATCCCCTCCTACTGCACGTTCTGTGCGTCTACGGCTCGTTGCGCACCGGCTCTGCCCCGCCCTGGCGTGGCCTCGGTGTCTCTGCGCCTTCTCTCCGTCTCTTGCTGAATCATCACATGGATGCGCCGCGACCAAACGTCCTTTCCCGAGTCAAAAGCGCATGACAGACCGCAGCTCGCAACGCCGGTTCTGGCATTCGTTCAACGAGCCGCCCCCACAGATGCCGCCGAGCTTTTCCCCGAAGGCCACGCAACGCGTCCACCCGAGCAAGTAGGGCCTCAACCTCCTCATACCAAAGGAGTTGCGCCAAGGCCGTCGGGTCAGGGGATGGGTTGGCGCTCCCTTGGCGCAGGGACAATAGACAAACACCATCGCGGTCCGGCTCAGCCGCCACGATGCCCCACCAGGGAGGTACGATCGCCGGCAAGGCATTCAGGTGCCTCGGCGCGGCGACGATCGATGCGCGACCCAAGACGCGGCCGTAGAATTCGACCTGGGACGGCAACCGACCCAACGTGTCCTGCTCACTCTTGATCTCAAAGCCATCAAGGTCCTGGCCGCTGATGGCGAGAACATCAATGCGTACCTCCCCCTGGCAAAGTCCAACCTCTTCGAGGAGCAGCACTCCCGAAGTCCGAAGTGACTGCAATAGTTGTGAGCGAATACCTGACTCTGTGGACATTCGCCACCCCCCGCCACTCGTTCACATGCCGCCGCCCGTCAGAACGACGACGCCTGCCGCGACCGCCACGGCCATCGTACATGCCAGCAATCCCCAGCCCTGAAACCCAGGCGCCAGAACGATCCCCCAGAACCCAACCGCTATGGCCACTCCGCTTCGCCACGCCCGCGCCGACATTCTCATCACCTCCGCTGCGGTACTGTAGCCACCGGCCTTTGCCGTATTGCGCCCAAGTCCCGGCCCCGCACGGTCTCCCGCAGTACCGGCGTGGGCGTCAACCGCGCAAGGGGCCGCGCCTTCTCCCCGTTCAGCGCCGCCGAGGCCGTCCGAAACCGCACCCGCCCTGGGTTCGCGTACGGACAGCGAAGCGCCCGGCAATGCCGAGCGCCCAAGCCAGGATGGCTGCGATGTAGTACCTGCCTCTACCGCACCCTTGACGCATCGCGCCGCACGATCGCAACCTCTCTCGGCGCCGCTATCGCCAATCGCACATGCATAGGAGAGTCGATCTGCGCCACCGAAACCCCAATGCGTTCTCCAACGCGAAAGGACTCATGGGTTCGATAGCAACTCACACAGGTCGACGCCCTCTCGATGATCCGGAGGCACGCCATTTTTTGCGCCCCTTCACCCACCGTCCCAGCCAATTGAATCTCAACATCGTCCCCGATGCAGACCGCTTTCCCCGCGCGAAGCGTCAGCACCAGCACGTGCTCCGCCAGCCCTTCCTTCCACATCTCTTGCGCACTGAGACTATACTCCCGTTCGCCCGAGCAGCCAGCGCCTCTGACGTGTGTGCGTTACGGCTCCTATGTGCCGTGTACTCCAGCCCCACCTCACGACCAAGCACCGCCAGAACATACTGGTAAGACGCGAGGGCGCCTTGGAGGTTCCCCGGTTTGGACGACACGCGGCGGTTTTGACCGACCCCGGCTGCCCCGGCCGATCGACCCTATGAGTCCGATGCAAAAAGGCCCCTGTGGCCGAGAGTAGACGCCAGATGTACGTTTCCTAGCGGCGCGGACATACCGCATCTAGTATCTTCATCGCACCCCAAGCCCTTTTGCATCAGACTCCTATGCACCGCTCTTGGAAGGAGAGTTACTTTGGATGGCAAACCCACCTAGGGGCACCAGGAGTGGTTCCCCTTGCCGCATGCGATCGGCGATGAGGCGGCCCTTGCCCCACGGTTGCGGGGAGGTCTTTCATCGTGTCGGAGCCTGGATGGCTCTCGCCCGCATTGCTGCGGGACGCGGCTATGCTTCACGGCGCCGACGTGTCGGTCGATCCGTTCCTTGCCAGCATCTTGGGCCGCGTTCCCCCGGCTCTGGTCGCTGCTGCGCAACGCTGGGCGCGCCATAGAT
>JAJZXK010000005.1 GCA_021806565.1 Bacillota bacterium
GTTGCAGGCGGCATTGAACGCCTCCATGGTACGCAGAAGCGCGACTGTTTGTTCGGGATCGGCGAGCAACTTCACCTGCACAACCTGCTTCATGTCCACAGTATAGCACGTTCGCTGCATGCGAACACTGGAGGGAGGCGCGCCCCTGTCCCACGGCTGAAGCCGGGGGCATCTACGGGTCGCGCCGGGATTTGGGTGAACGAAACACGCACGGCCTTGGAATGCCCGTTGCACTAACCGCAGTTGGCAAACCGCCGCGGCGCGGGCCCTCGCCGCCGCCTCCGCAAGAGCCGCCCAATCACCGCAAAGCAGGATCCGCCTGACCGCGCGCTGGACCGCGGCGCCACTGCGCGTGGTCGCCGGCTCACCCAGCTACGTCGTGGCCATCACGGTCCGATGCATCGCATTCAGGGTGGACGCAACGTCCGCGCCGGCATACAGTCGCCGACACGCTTCGAAGATATACGGTGATCTCAGGGCAGCGGGCGGGTGTGGAACGGTAGATTTGCCCGACCGTCCGTTCGTCCGACCTCTGCGTGGACCGCAGGGGGTCGGCTTTGGCTGCATGTCGTCGTCCAAGCCCCGGAACCGCAGGCCCAGCCCACGGCAGAGGCGTGCCCCGCCGTGACATCCCAGGCCCGGTTCCTCGGCGCGCGACGCAGGCGGGATCGCGGCGTGCTGCGCGCGAAAGGGTGGCGCCACGTGGCCAAACATCAGGTCGTGGTCGGTGTCTTCGGTTCGGAGGGTGACGCCGAGCAGGTCGTTTCCGCTCTGCGAAGGGAAGGCTTCACCCAAAGCGACATCTCCGTGATCGGCCCCGACCGTGGGAATCCCGACCCGACCGACCAGACAGGTCATACAGCCACCGGCAACTCGGCGACGACGTGGCATGGGCGCGGGCCCTGCCGGGGCGGCCGGACTGCTGGCCACACTTGGCGCGATGGCCATCCCGGGCTTCGGCTCCGTTCTCGCACTTGGCCCGCTGGGCGCCAACTGGCGGCCGCGGCCGGCGACGGCTTGACCGGGGCGCTGGCCGACCTTGGCGTTCCGGCGTAAAGAGAGCGAGCATTACCAGCAGAAGGTCCGGCTGGGCAACTTCCCCGCCGTCGTCCAGACCAGCGGGGATACCGGACGCGTGGCCGATTGCAGGCGCGCAAGCGGCGCCGGCGATCTGCACATGGGCTGACCGACACCCGAAAGCGGGATCGGGGCCGGGCCGCGTCCCAAACGTTCACGGATCAGCCCCCGGCGAAGGCGCCGCGTTCGGCGCAAAGTCGCAGGACCGCGGCCTCCGGCCGGGCACCGAGGCGCACCGGCAGGAACGTCGTGCCGACCCCGCGCGACACGAACATGGCCTGCCCGCCGCGGCGATACCAACCACCGGCGTGGTACGGCCGCACGCCCCGGCCGCCGGCCACCGTGAGCCGGTCGACGCCCAGGATCCGCACCTGACCGCCATGGGTGTGGCCCGCGAGGGTGAGCGGCACGCCCGCAGCGGCCGCGCGGGGGAAGATCGAGGGGTTGTGCGCCAGAAGGACGAACGGACGCCCCGGAGGAACCGCCGCGATCGCCTGTTCAATGCGATCGGCGCGCGTCGTCGGGTCGCCGACGCCGACCACCCACAGCCCGCCGTCCAGCTCTGCCGCCGCGTTGTGCAGCAGGGTGACGCCCAAGCGGCTGAGCACCTCGGAAAGGGCGCTCAGGCCGGCCTTGCGGTCGTGGTTACCCCAGACGGCGAAGGCGCGCACGGCACGGCCGCCATGGACCGCCATGGCGTGCAGCAACGGCGCCAGGAACGCCTCCACCTGCGACACCTCCGCGGGCCGATCGCAGAAGTCTCCGGTAAGGCAGAGCACCGGTGCGGCCAGGGCCTCGGGTCCCAGCATAGACGCCAGTTCCTGAGGCTTGAGCGACAAGGAACCCGCATGCAGGTCGCTGAGGTGGAGGACCGTCGTCTCCCCCTCCGGCCCCAGTCCCTCCAGCGGTACCTCCCAGGTGCTCACCTCCAGTAGCCGCGGTTCGACATAGCGGGCCCAGCCGAGTGCGACCGCCGCTAGGCCGACGGCGGTCGCCGGCAGGAGCCACAACCCGGAATGACCACCCCGCGGCCGACTCATCGCCGTTCCACCTCCTGGGAGAGCACCTCGACCGGATAGCCCGCCTCGATGAAGGCCAGCACCTGAGACAAAACGCGCTCCAGCACCCGGCCGTCAGACCCGACCACCGCCACGGCGATACCGGCGCGCCGCATGTCGTCCTGGTGGTCCACTTCGGCCACCGACACATGGAAACGCTGCGCGCTCCGGCGCAGCAACGACTGGAGCACGGCACGTTTGTCCTTCAGGGAGAACGCCCCCGACAATCGGAGCTCCAAGCGGAGCACCGCAAGCACCAGCGCGCCATCCCCCCCGCCAGCATACGCCGAGGTCCGCTGCGCCATGCTCACGGCGCCGTGGCGCCCACACCGCCAGGAGCCGCGCGCCACACGTCCCGCAGTAGCGCATCGGAGGCCAAGCGCTGCTCGACCATGGGCACATGGCCGCACGCCTCGAAGCTGACCAGCCGCGCCTGAGGCAGCCGCGACAGGTAGACCTCGGCGTCGGTATACGGCACGACGCGGTCGTCCGTCCCCCACCCGACGACCACCGGGGCGCGGATCCGGCCGAGGTGCTCCTGCAGGTGGGGAAAGCGATAGTAGTCGATGGCGCGGCACATCTCGCGCGCCCGACGGAAGCCCCACTGCAGATCGCGCTTCTCCTGCTCGGTCAGGTTCTCCAACCGCGCGACGACGTGACCGTACATCCTTGGCCCGAGCCAGCGGGTCGACACCAACCACACGACAATCGGGACCAGCAACCGCCCGATCACCGGCCAGCGCAAGAACCGGTAGCCGGCCGTATACCACTCGTGGAAGACGGCGGCCGGGGCGATCAGGCCGAGGCTGCGGAAGCGGCGCGGATACCTTGCGGCCCAGTCCAGCAGCACCGCGCCGCCGAAGGAATGCCCCACGGCCGCCACCCGACCGAAGCCGTTGGCGCGGCACCACGCCTCGCACGCATCGGCATAGTCCGACGCGGCCAGCGGCCGGCGGGTCAGGCCGGACAGGCCGAAGCCGGGAAAGTCCAGGGCCGCCAGCGGCAGGTCCCGCCCGAGGCGCCCAAGCGTGCCGCGCCACTGCCGCCAGGAACTCGCCATGCCATGCAACAGCACCAGCGGGCCGTGGTGGTCCGGCCTTGGTCCGGCCGCCACCCAGTGCAGGCGCACCAACTGCCGCCGGATCCGGATGCGGGTCTCCTGGTGGCGCAGCGCATCCGCGTCCGCCGCCCGGGCGCCGCCCATGCCACCGATCCCCTCCCCCATGGCTTGAGGGCCGTCAGAGAGCCGCACGCAGGGCGGCCAACGCCCGATCGTAGTCCGGATGCTCAGTGACCTCGCCAACGTATTCGGCATGGCGCACCACGCCCCCCGCGTCCACGACGAACACCGCGCGGCAGTCCAGACGCAGCCCCTGGATCAGTGCGCCATACGCCATCCCGCATGCGGCGTCCCGGTGGTCCGAGACCAGGGTCATGCGCGTGGTCCCGGACTCCTTGGACCAACGCGATTGCGCAAACGGCAGGTCCATGCTCACGGTCACCGCCGCCACCCGGTCGCCCAGAGCGGCGACCGCCTCGTCGAAACGGCGTGTCTGCAGGTTGCACACGGACGTGTCCAGGGACGGCACCAGGCTCAACAGACGGGGCCGGCCCGCCGTACGCTCCAGGAAGGGCCAATCGTGCAACCCCGCATCGACCACCGTGAAATCCGGAGCCCGGTCGCCCTCCCGGACCTGTGGACCGAGCAGCGTCACGGGCTTGCCGCCCATCGTCACCACGCCACTGCGCTCGTTGGCCATACCCTGCCCATCCCCTCCCTGCCGGCATCCTGGCAAGGCATCGCACTGCCCGCGCCGCAGAGGGCGCGTCGGGATGCCCCACCAGCCGGGCTTGGCCCATGATAGGTGGCCCCGGACGGCCATCGCAAGGAGGGCATCCCCAGGGTCGGCGCGGTTTGGCGCCAGAAGTGGCGAAGACCGCCGAGCGGCGCGACCCGTCGCCGCCGGCCTCCGGATGTGGTATGCCTTCCGTGGCGCGCGCCCGCCGGCACGCCTTGCGCAACGCCGGCGCCCCCGCCGGCGGACGGGCCGCGCCACGGAAGGCGGGTGGCAGCGTGTCCGGCGGCGGCACCGCGGCGTGCGCGCGATGGCTGGGCGGCGACTGGCTGGCCGAGCGCGACGGTCCTGGGCCGGACTGGCATCCGGGCGCCCTGGGCCAGGGGGCCGTGCTGGCGTCATCTGGACGCGCGGCCATCGCGGATGTCCTGCGGGCGCTGGCGATGCCCGGATCGGTCGTGCTGCTGCCGGCCTACGCCTGCCCCGCCCTGACGCAGGCCGTCCTCCTCGCCGGCTGCCAGCCCGACTACTACCCCGGCGACATCTTTCTGCGCCCCGACTGGGCGGCGCTCGCGAGCCTGGCCAGGACGAAGCGTGCTGCGGCGGCCGTCGTGGTCCACCCCTGGGGCTGGCTGCAGGACGGCGACGCGATGCGCCGCCTGCGCGCCAGCGGCGTCGCGGTGCTGGAAGACGCGTCGCATACCCTGACCAACGCATCCGGGCAGCGGGTGGCGGGACCCGACGCCGCCACGGCGATGGCGGCCAGCCTGCGCAAGACGCTGCCGGTGGCCGCCGGCGGGCTGGGGCGCGCCTGGCAGGGCGCCCTACCGCCCACGGCGCCGGCGCAGGGGCCCGACAGCTTCGCGGCGGCAAGGCGGGAAGCCCTGCGGCAACCCGCGGGCCCGTCCCGGCACCGCGCGCTCCAGCGGGCCGAGTCGGTGTTGGACCGTCAGAGCGCGCCGCCGGCCCCGCACCCCTCGGTGGCGCTCGCCCTGCAGGAACTGGCGGAACGGCCCCCCGCGGCCGGGGTGGGCTGGCGCAGGGCCTGCCGTACCAACTGGTCGGCCCTGCGCGAGGCCCTGGCCGGCGGTGCCTGCAGTCCCTGGGCAGACACCCTGCCCGAGGGCGTCTGCCCAACCGGCTTCGTCGTGCGCCACCCCGACCGTAGCCGGCTGGCCGCCTGGCTGCTGCGCCAGGGGATTGAAGCGACCCTGCACTGGCCGGTCGCCCCAGTAGCGCGGCCGAAGCTGACGCGGCCGGAACGCCTGCTGGCCGGAAGCGTCCTGACCCTGCCCTGCGACGGCCGCTTCACCCCCGAGGACATGGACGCGATCGCGGCCGCCTGCCGCTCGCTGCCGGCGGGCGGCCGCACCAACGGTCATCCTCGCGAATCTCTTCAGTAGGCGCCGCGGATCTGCGCGTGCACCCGCGTGCGGTACCACACCCGCAGCCGCTCCAGTTCGGCCGCCGAAAACGGGGGCGCGGCGACCGCCGCCAGGTTCTCCTTCACCTGAGCGGCGTTGCGGAACCCGGGGATGGCGCAGGTGATGCCGGGCTGGTCCAGGAGCCAGCGGATCGCCGCCCGCGCCATGCTGCCGCGGTCCGCCGCGATCCAATCCACCTCGCGGGCCAGGGCCGCCCCGGTGGCGAAGGGCAAGCCGGCGAACGTCTCCCCCACGTTGAAGCGCTGGCCGTCCGCATTGAAGTGGCGGTGGTCATCAGGGGCAAAGGCCTCGTCGCCGCGGAACTTACCGGTCAGAAGCCCGCTGGCCAGCGGCAGACGCGCCAGCACGGCGACTCCGGCGCCGAAGCAGGCCGGCAGCAGTTGCTCCAGCGGCTTCTGGCGAAAGACGTTGCAGATCACCTGCAGGGCGGCAACGCCGGTCTCCCGCCCGGGCCCCGGCAGGCACAGCATCCCCTCGTCCAGCGTCTCCACGCTGACACCATAGGCGCGGATCTTGCCGTCCCGCCGTAGCCGGTCCAGCACGTCGAAGACCCCTCCGTCCGCCAGGACCTCCGCCGGCGGGCAGTGGATCTGATACAGGTCTATGACCTCGCGCTCCAGCCGCTCCAAGCTGCGCTCGCACCATCGCGTCACCCGCTGAGCACTGTAGGTCGCCGGGTCGTGGATGTCGCCGGCGCGGCAGAACTTGGTGGCGATGTGGATCGGCCGTGCCGCTCCGCGGGTCGCCTGGGCAAGCAGCCGCTCCGCGCGGCCGTCGCCATAGACATCCGCCGTATCGAAGAAGTTGACGCCACCGTCCATGGCGGCCCGCAACCCTTCCAACGCTTCCACCTCGGGCACCGCTCCCCAGCCGCCGCCGATCGTCCAGGTTCCAAACGATACCTCACTGACCCGGATGCCCGCCCCCGCAATCGGGTGGTACCGCACTCCGCCGCCCTCCCCACACACCGCATGCCGCCCTCGTTCCGGATGCGCAAACGCTCGCCCTGCCGCTTGCGCGCCACGCCCCGGCGGCGGCAGGATGGCAATGGGGTCGCGGAGCGGTCCAGAGGGGGCAAACGGGTTGGGAGACGAGGCGTGCCAGGCCATGGTGCTGTATGGCCGGGGCAGGATCGGTGAGGGCTTGCTCCGGTTCGAACGCCGGCAAGCACCCACACCCGGGCCGGGCCAGGTACGGTTGCGGGTGGCCGCCTGCGGCGTGTGTCACACCGACCTGCACCTGTGCGCCGGCGAGTTGCCGCCGCGCCCCCTGCCGGTCATCCCCGGCCACCAGATCGTCGGCCGCATCGACGCGCTCGGACCGGACCTCGGCGGCGAGTTGAGGGTGGGCCAGCGGGTCGGTGTGGCCTGGCTGCACGAGACCTGCGGGCGCTGCCGCTTCTGCCGCACCGGCCGGGAAAACCTCTGCCAACTGGCGCGGTTCACGGGCTACGACGCCGACGGCGGCTACGCCAGCCACGCCGTCGCTCCGGCCGCCTTCGTGCATCCCCTGCCCGAGCGTTACGGGGACGCGGAGGCCGCCCCGCTGCTGTGTGCGGGCATCATCGGCTGGCGGGCCATCCGCCGCGCCGGGATCCGGCCCGGGGAGCGGGTAGGGCTCTTCGGCTTCGGCGCCTCGGCCCACCTGGCGCTGCAGGTGCTGGCCGCCTGGGGCTGCGCCGTGGCCGTCTGGTCGCGCGGCGAGGCCCACCGCCGCCTGGCGGCCGGCCTGGGCGCGTCCTGGACCGGCGGGTACGACGCCGACGCCCCCTGGCCGCTGGAACGCGCCATTGTCTTCACCCCGGCCGGCGACACGGTCGTCGAGGCGCTGGCGCGGCTGGACGCGGGAGGCGTCGTCGCCATCGCTTCGGTACACCTGTCCGCGCTGCCCCCCCTGGACCACGACCAGTTGCTGTCCGGAGAGCGTGAGATCCGCGGTGTCACCGCAGCCACTCGGCAGGACGCCGCCGATTTCCTGCGGGCCGCCGCCGCGCTGCCGCTGCGGGTGGCTGTGACCCGCTTTCGGCTGCGCGAGGCGGAGCGCGCGCTGGTCGAACTGAGCCGTGGCCGCATCGACGGGGCCGCGGTGCTCGAGACCACCTGACCGGCCCACGGGCACGAGGTGGGACGGTCCGCGGCGCCGCACCCCACACAGCCACCGCTTCCGGTACAATGGACCGGTCACCATGGGGCGGCGGCGACGGCCTCCAAGAGCGGACGTGCCCGGCGTGTGGACGACTCCGGGTCCCGCCCCCATACAATCTCGCCATGGCGGGGGAGGAACGCGGTGTGCCCATTCGGCGTCGGGACTGCACGGCACGCCACCTCCCACACCTGGCCGCGCACCGGACCCCGCCGCCCGCACGCCGCAACCGCCCCTGCGCAGCAATCCCCCACCACCGCACCATCGCCACCCGGGCCCACCGAAACCTGCGACATCCGACCGCGGGCCGCCAGGCGCCGCCAGCCGTGCCCGCCGCGGCGCGCCGCCAAGCCCTGCCGGCGCATGGTCCGGATGGCCTGTATGCGCAAGCAAGTGATGGCCAAGGAAGCGATGGCCAAGGAAGCGGGGCGCGTCATGCATAGCAAAGGGCATCTGTTCGTCTTCATCGGTCCCGGGGGCAGCGGCAAGACCGCCATGATCTGCCGCATCCAGGCGGAGCGGCCCGAGTGCCGCTTCGTGCCGACGACCACCACGCGGCCCGCGCGGCCCGGCGAGGCGCACGGCCGTGAATACTTCTTCGCCAGCGACGGGGAGTTCGAGCACCTGCGCCTGTGCGGCGGCCTGCTGGAGTGGGAACGCATCCACGGGCACCTGTATGGCACATCCCGCCGGCGCATCGAGGAGGTGCTGGTGGCGGACGCCGTCGGCTTGACGTCCCTGGACTACAAGGGCGGCAGGGCGGTGCGCCATGCCTACCCCCGCAACACGACCACCATCTTCGTCCAGCCGGCGTCGCTGGACGAGTTGCGCACCCGCCTGGAGGCCAGGGCGGGCAGCACCCCGGAGGATGTGGCGGCGCGGCTGCACCGCACCGCCGAGGAGTTGCGGCACGCCGACGAGTTCGACCACGTGATCACCAACCGCAACGGCCACCTCGACGATGCGGTGGCCGCCGCGCTGCACATCATGGAAGAGACGCTCGCGGCCGGCCGCCTGGCCGGCGGGCCGCGCTGATGGCCGCGCTGATGGCCGCGCGCGGACGCGGCCCCCGGGCGCAGCGATCCATCCCAACGGGCCTCAGCGGATGCCGGTGAACACCACCCCCTGCGTGAAGTTCTTCTGAGCGAAAAAGAAGATGATGATCGGCACGATGGCGACCATCAGCGTCCCAGCCATCAGGTCGTTCCAGGCGACGACGTGCCGCCCGACAAACACCTGCAATTGCAGCGTCAGCGGGTAGAGCTTGGTGTTGTTCAAGTAGATGAGCGGACCCATGAAGTCGTTCCAGCTGCCGATGAAGGTGAAGACAAAGACGATCAGCATCGCCGGCTTGGCCGAAGGCAGCATGATCCGCGCATACATGGACCAGTAGCCGCAGCCGTCCACCCGGGCGGCGTCGAAGATCTCGGAGTTCACCCCGGTGAAGAATTGCCGCATGAGGAAGATGTTGAACGCGCCGCCGCCGAGGAACGAGGGCACGATCAGCGGCAGGTACGTGTTGACCCAATGAATGTCCTTGAAGAGGATGAAGGTGGGGATCAAGAGCACCGTGGCCGGGAGCATCATCGTGGACAGCAGGATCAGAAACAGCAGGTCGCGACCCGGAAAGCGCAGGCGGGCAAAGGCGAAGGCCGCCATGGACGCGGTCAACTCGACGCCGACCACGTTGGAGACGGTGAGAAACACGGTGTTGCGCAGCGAGCGCAGGAAGCGCATCGTCTTCCAGGCGTTGAGGAACGGACTCAGTGTGAACGGGTGCGGAATCCACTGCGGCGGAAACAGCATCACAAAGGCGGTTCCCTTGAGGGCCGTGGAAACCATCCAGACCAGGGGCATCAGCAGCGCCACGGCGCCGACCGACAGCACCACCGTCGCCAGAGCATCCCCCGCCCGTGTGCCGACATGACGTGAACTCGGCCCGCCGCGCATCATCCCGCCTCCTCCTTTCCGCGGATCTCGCTCTGGTAGAAGACCCACGCCCCGGAGGATCGGAAGACCAAGAGCGTCAGGATCAACAGCATGACGAGCATGATCCAGGCCATGGCGGAAGCGTAGCCCATCTTGAAGAACTCGAAGGCGTTCTCATACAGATACAGCACGTAGAAGAGACTGGCGTTATTGGGCCCGCCGCTGGTCATGACATACGCCTGCGTGAAGATCTGAAAGCTGCCGATGATGCCCAGGATCAGGTTGAAGAGGATGACGGGACTGATCATCGGCAGGGTGACGTGCCAGATGATGCGGACGCGCGAGGCACCGTCGATGCGCGCCGCCTCCTCCAACTCCGTCGGCACCCCCTGCAGGGCCGCGAGGTTGATCAGCATACTGCCGCCCACGCCCCACAGGCTCATCAGGATGATGGCGGGGATCACCCACCTCTGGCTATACAGCCACTGCGGCCCGTGGATGTGGAGCAGGCTCAGCAGGTAGTTGATCAGCCCGAAGTTGGGGTTGAACAGCCACAGAAACAGCAGCGAGACCGCCACCCCGCCGACCAGGCTGGGCAGGTAATAGACGGTGCGAAACAGACCGATGCCGCGGATCTTGCGGTTGAGCATCATCGCCAGCACCAGGCCTACGGTCAGGTTGAGCGGGATGCTGACCAGGACGTAGTACCAGGTGACGCCGAGTGACTTCCAAAAGAGCGGGTCATGCAGCAGCTTGGAGTAGTTGGCCAGTCCGACGAAGTGCATGTGGATGAAGTTATAGTTGGTCAGGCTGACATAAAAGGCGAACAGCACCGGAAACGCGATCAGTCCCACCAGCCCGACCATGGCCGGGGTGATGAACAGATAGCCGGCGATCGCCTCCCGGCGGCCGAGGCGGGACCCCCGACGCGGGCGGCGCGTGAGGTCCGTCGCCGCACGGCCGCCACCCGCGTCAGTCCCGGTGTTCAGATGGACACCCATGCGGGAGCCTCCCCCCATGCCTACCGCGGCACGTCCCCGGCCACCGCACTGCGGCACCGGGGACGCGCACACCGGTCAGGACGGCGTGTGGTATGAGGCGTGCTTCTTCCACTGGGCCTCGATGGAAGCGATCGCCTTGGCCACGGTCATCTTTCCGGTGGCGACAGCCTGCCAGGCCGGGACGGTGACCTTGGTCGTGAACTGGTTGACGCTGTTCAGCGGCGGCGGGGCCGTGTAGGACTTGGTGGCATGGGTGAGCAGGTAGACGAACTGCCCCATAGGACCGGTCGCCGTCTGCGCGACGTCCTTGCGCACGGGGATCCCGTAACCGGTGGACAGCTTCAGGTGGTTGGCGGCCTTATCGGTGGCGACGTAGTGCAGGTACTCGTAGGCCGCCGCCGGGTCCTTGCAGGTCTTGGTGATGGACAGCGGATAGATGCCGACGTGTACCGGGTACTCCTTTTCCTTGACCCCGGGGACGACGACCCAGGAAAACGGGGTCTTATGGGCCTGCAGCGTCGCGACCGGATAGGGATCCACCAGCATCATGCCGAGGTTACCCGTCTGGAACATGGTGACGTCGCCACCGCTGCCGCCCAGGCTCGACACCGCGGCGGCCGACGGCGAGGCGCCCTGCTTGAATTGCAGATCGTACTGCCAGGCAAAGCTGGAAGTGAGTATCGGGTTGCTCAGGTTCAAATGGTGGCCGCCGCCACTGAACGTCAACGGCCCACCCTCGACCACCCCCAGATACTCCGAGGGAAAGAAGGGCGCGATCGGCCAAGTGTTCTTCTTGGTCTTCGTGTACGCCAAGAGCTTGGCAATCGCGCTGCGAAACTCGGCGAGGCTGAATGGGCCCGTCTTGGGCGGCGTGACGCCGGCGGCCTTGAGCATGTCGAGGTTGCAGAACACGCCCTGCTGGCAATAGATCGCCGACGGGAAGGCGTAGGTCTTACCCTTGACCACATACTGCAGTAGCGCCTGCTGGTTGACGACCAGCGACCGCAGCTTGGTGTCGGTCTTGATGTACTCGTCCAGCGGCAGCAGGATGCCCTCTGGGCCGAACGGATCGACCTGGTACCAGTTGACGATGTTCGGTGCGCTTCCGGTGGCGAGCTCGACGGCCATTTTCTGGTTGGCGATGCCCTGGTAAACGACCTTGACGCGCTTCTGGCTCGCGTTGAATCCCGCGACGTTCTTCTTGTGCATGTCAGCCTGAGTCTTATAAACCTCCCAATTGCCATAGGTGATGACGGTCGGGCTGTTCGCGCTCTTGGTGGAGGCGGCCGGTCCGCCGCAGGCTGTGAGGAAGGGGGCGGCAAGCACGGCGCCCGCGGCCAAACTACCCTGGCGGATCAAGGAGCGACGCTGCATCGACGGCATCGTTTCATCCTCCCCGTGTGTATGGTCGGTCCTTTTCTGCCTGCCTCCTCTGGGCACCCGTTCGCCTCAGCAGATCCACGCCGCATCTACCCTGCCCGGTAGGCTCGCGGCGCGAATCCTTAGGGCGGCACCCACTGCATGAGTCCGTTCGGCATAGAACCCACAGAGTCCTCTGGCGGCGCCGCCAGCGCCGACGACTGGCAGGAAACCTATCCAACAGATGGCGAAATCCTGACTGAACGATCCAGGACACGCGGCAGATCCGTACACGAAGCATCCGAGGCATGCGCCACGCTCCAGGCATCCGGCGGCGGGCCTCTGGCCCTGGCGCGAGGACAGTTTGGCTTCGGGCGATGCGACCGCGGTCACGGTCCGGCTTCGGCGGAAGGAAGCCGCGCGGGCCACGAATGCGGTGCCCTCAGCGCAGGAACGCCGCGACCGCGGCGGCCGCGTCGGGCGCCCATGCGGCCGCCGCCAGCTCCACCCCGTCGGGTGGCGGCGGGCCGACGCGGATCGCCCGCACCCCGGCCGCCGCCGCCGCCTCAATGTCGGTCGGGGAGTCGCCGATCAACACCGACGCCGACAGGTCAAGCCGCAGGGTCCGCGCCGCCTCATGCAGGAGGCCTGGACGCGGCTTGCGGCAGCCGCAGCCGTCCTCTGGGCGGTGGGGGCAGACAAACACCCCGTCGATCCGCCCGCCGGCCACGGCCGCCTCGGCGAGCATGCGATCGTGAATGGCGCGGACGCCGTCGGCGGACACCAACCCGCGCCCGATGCAGGCCTGATTGGTGACCACCGCGCAGATCAGCCCCGCCCCGTGTGCGTGCGCCAATGCCGCCCGCGCCCCGGGCAGCCATTCGAAATCGTCGGGGCGTAGAACATAGCCGCCGACGATCCGGCGGTTGAGCACCCCGTCACGATCGAAGAGGATGGCCCGCCGCAACCCGTTCACAGCTGGTAGAGAATGCGGCTGCCCGCACCCCAGAGGCGGAAGGGTAGCTCGCGATAATCCGCCAGGGCCGCGCGCAGCGCCGCCTGCCGCTCTCCCGGACAATACACCAGCAGGAAGCCACCACCACCGGCTCCGGTCACCTTGCCCCCCAAGGCCCCGGCCTCCCGCGCCAGCCCGTACATCCGCTCGATCTCGTCGGTGCTGATCCGAGTGGACAGGCTGCGCTTCAGGCACCATGCCTCGTGGAGCAGGCGCCCGAAATCGTCCAGGCTTCCCTGGAGCAGGAGTGCTTCGCCGAGTTCCGCCTGACGGCGCATTTCACCGAGGGTGTCCAGGTTATGCCCGACCTTGGCCGCTTGATCCTCCAACACGGCCGACGCCGAACGACTGATGCCAGTGTAGAACAACAGCAATCGCTCGTCCAACCGGCGCAGGACGTCAAGCCCCACGTCGACCCGGTGGCAATGCACCGCGCCGTCTGGCTCGAACACCATGTGGCGCAGCCCGCCGAAGGCGCTGGCATACTGGTCCTGAACGCCGATCGGCCGCTCCAGCCGCCCCAGTTCGATGGCGCAGGCCTCCTGGGCCAATTGCGCTGCACCGACGGCCTCGCCGCGATAGGCGTGCAGCGCGTTGAGCAGGCCGACCGTCACCGCGCTGGACGAACCGAGCCCGGTCCCCTCCGATGGAATGTCGGCGAAGGTCGCGAGTTCGATCCCACGCCCGACCCCGGTCAGGCGTAGTGCCTCACGCACCAGATCGTGGCGCACCTCGTCGATGTCCGCCACCGTCTCCGTGCGCGTATAGGCCACGCGGATCTGGTCGTCAAAGCGGTCTTTGACCACCACGTAGATGAACTTGTCGATGGTGACACTCAGCACCGCCCCGGAGATGCGGCGATAGACCTCCGGGATGTCGGTGCCGCCGCCAAAGAAGCCGATCCGCAGGGGGGACTGCGCCACGATCAATCCGGCCACTCCTCCTGCGCCGCGGCATAGGCCGCGGGTGTGCCAATGTCTCTCAGATACCCGCTCAACGGTACCCCTGTCGCCCGCCCCAGCCAGTGCGGCACCAGATCGCGGGCGATGTCCGCCGGATCCGGGGCCGTCAGTGCGTCCACCACGCGGCCCTCCATCACATACAGCCCGGCATTGGCCCACGTCCCGCGCGGATGGGCGGGTTTCTCCTCGAAACCGACGATGCGGCCGTCGGCGTCCAGTTCCACCACCCCGGTGGCCCTCAGGTCGGCCGGTTGGAACAGCCCCATGGTCAGGGGCCGGCCGGCGGCTTGGTGCGCCCGCCGCAACGCGCCCAGATCCGCGTTGGTCAGATTGTCCGCATAGGCCACCAGGACCGGTTCGTCCGGCGGGAAAAAGTCGCGGTTGGCGCGCAGCGTACCCGCGCTGCCGAGCAACTCCGGCTCATGGACCGTCCGCGGGCGCAGCGACCCCGTGTAGCTGCGGACGAACGCCTCCACTTGGTCGGCCAGGTGGTGCGTGTTGATGCGCACCTCGTCGCAGCCGTATCGCCCCAGGAGTTCCAGCCACCGCTGCAGCATGGGGCGTCCCCGCACCTCGATCAGGCACTTGGGCGTCTGCAGCGTCAACGGCCTCAGCCGCGTCCCGAGCCCGGCCGCGAGCAGCAGGCAGCGCATCAGACCTCGTACCTGCCGACATACTCCACCGTCTGCCGGATCCCGTCGACCAAACTGACCGTCGGGGACCAGCCGGTGGCCGCGACGAACCGCCCGCCATCCAGGGCGATGTGCGAAACCTCGCCGGGACGCGGCGGCAGGTGCAGGGACGCCACCTCCCGGCCCAGCACCCGCGCCAGGCCGTCGCGGATCTCCAGGACCGACACGCCGACACCCGTGCCCACATTGAAGATCTCGCCGCCGCCGACGTCGGCGAGGACCGCCCGGTTGGCGGCCACGATGTCGCTCACATAGACGTAGTCCCGCGTCTGAAGGCCGTCGCCGAAGATCTGCACCGGCTCACCGCGCAGGGCGGCGCGGGCGAAAATGCTGATCACCCCGGCCTCGCCGCGCGGGCTCTGCCGAGGGCCGTAGACGTTGGGGTAGCGCAGCACCGTGTAGTCGAGGCCATACAGCTGGCGGTACAGAAACAGGTAGTGCTCCACGGTGTGCTTGGAGATCCCATACTGCGAGATCGGCCGCACGGGGGCGTCCTCGGTCACGGGCACCCGCTGCGGATTCCCGTATACGGCGCCGCCGGTCGACGCGTAGACCACCTTGCGCACCTTGGCCGCCACGCAGGCCTCCAACAGGTGGATGCCGCCGATCACGTTCACGGCGGCGTCGCGCTCCGGCTCCCGGGTCGAAACGCGCACATCCGACTGGCCCGCCTCGTGCAGTACCACCTCTGGCGCCACCGCCGCAAGCGAGCGCCGCACCGCGTCACCGTCCCGCAGGTCGATCCGCTCCAGGGCGGCGCCCGCCGGCACATTCGCCTCACTGCCCGTCGACAGGTCGTCCAGCGCCGTGACCTCATGCCCCGCCGCCAACAGGTGCTCCACCAGGTGCGACCCGATAAAGCCCGCGCCCCCGGTCACCAGGATCTTCACGTGGTCCCCTCCAAGCGGCGGCACACCCCCGCCGTGTTCTCCCCCGCACCTCGCGTCACGGTTCGACGGTGGCGCACCGACGCCTTCGCCCTCCAGCCCGTCCGTCGAGATACTCCAGGCCACCACCGGCGGGCGGCTTCGAGCCGGGATCCGGCAGGAAACGGTCGGGACGGCGGCGGAGACGGGTCCTCACCGCGGGCGTGCCCGCAGCAGATACCAGCAGGCCGCCAGTTCCACCGCCACGCACAGGACCAGGGCGGGGGCGCCCCAGGATAGCACCGCGGCCGCGACGGTCGCCGCGTCCGCCAGCGCGGCGGCCAGTGAACCGAGCAGGGCCCCCAGTGCGGCCAGCCCGGTACCGGCCCGCGGCACGAGCCAGAGGCCGAGGGGCAACCAACCCCACCGCACGGCGGCCAACAGGACGATCGCCAGGAGCGCCGGCACGAGCGGCGGCCGCGCGGCATCCCGCGGCGGTCTCGCCGGCAATGCCGCCAGCACGGCGGCCGCCAGTCCCGGCGGGGCCTGCGGCGGATCACCAAAGGCTCCCAGCGCGCCGACGGGATCGGCCCGGCGCCAGCGGCCGGCACAGGACCGGCAGGACGCCAGGTGGCAGGCCACAGCCCTCTTGTGGTCGGCCGGCAGGCTACCGTCGATCCAGCGGGGCCACAGGCGCAGGACCCGCGCGCAGTCCATCCCGCGTTCCACCGAAGACCACCTCGCCCAACTGGGTCGCCAACCGCTTGCGCACACGGTACAGACGGTTCTTGACGATGGTCAGCGGCAATCCGAGCGCGGCGGCGATCTCGCGTAGCGGCAACTCGCGGTCGTAGGCGAGGACCACCAACAGCCGCTGCTGTGCCGGCAGGTTCGCCACCGCCTCACGCACGGCCCGTCGGCGCTCGGATGCCAGAACGGTCGCCTCCGGCCCCGGATCCGCGTCGGCGAACGCGTCCCAGGACGCATCCACCGCCTCACGCGGCCGCGCGGCCCGGCGCCGGGCGGCGTCGCGGCAGACATTGACCGCGATCCGCAACAACCAGGGACGCAGCGGGCGGGCGGGGTCGAAACGGTTGAGGCCCACGTACGCCCGCAGGAAGCACTCCTGGGTCAGGTCAGCCGCTTCGGACCGGTCACCGGCGCACCAGCGCAGGGCGATCCCGTACACGCGGTCCTGATGGGCCTGGACGATCGCGGCAAAGGCGTTTCGTTCGCCGGCCAGGCAGCGGGCGACGGCATCCCGTTCCACCGACCCGTCCATGACCGCGCCCCCTGCCCGCCAGGCGATCCCCTATAGCCCATCTACGCAGGACGGGCCGGCCGGTCTGATGCGACCCAGGGATCAGACCGCGCCGGCCGCGCCGCGTAGTAGCGTACGTCGGCATCGAAACGGGAGGACAACACCATGGTAACGGTTTCAGTGCGGCGCGCGCGCCTTCTGGCCATGACCGCCTTCGCGGTCTGCCTGTTCCTTCTCTTGGGTCCGCCCGCGACGGCGGCGGCGCCCCCCGCGTCCACCGCCGCCGCGGGCTCCGGTCCGGCCCGACCGGCCCTGCCCCTGGACCAGCAACTCTTCGGGCAGGTCCAGATCCCCGCCGGCGCGGTCGTGCGCGAAGACATCCAGATGGTGGCGGGAAACGTCCAGGTGGACGGCCGCCTCACGGGGTCGGTCTCCCTGGCCGCGGGGCAGATCGAGGTCGGTCCCGCCGGCCGGATCGACGGCTCGGTCCATCTGGCCATGGGCCAGGTGATCGTGCAGCCCGGCGGCAGCATCGGCGGCAGCGTCGTGCTCAGCGGCCGAGCGCCGCAGAGCAGCCTCTCCTGTCCTCGGGGCGGTCTGACCTGCGCGGTCCGCGGAACCGTGGCCCACTCAGTGACCATCCACCCCGGGCGCGACTTCATGTATGGCCACCCCTCGGGCAGTCGACTGCTCCGAGCCATGGCACCCTGGATCGGATGGCTGTGGTTTGGCTTCCATGTCTTGTCCTGGCTGGGCATGCTCGCCCTGGGCCTGCCCGTGGCCGCGCTGTGGCCGAACGCCGTAGAGGCCACCGCCCTGCAGATGCGGCGCGACCCCGGCCGCAGCGTGCTCGTCGGGCTGGCCACCGCGGTACTGGCGCTGCCCGCGCTGCTTTTGGTCAGCATCACGATCATCGGCCTGCCGGTCGCCTTCGCCGCCGCAGCTGGATTGGTCGCCGTCTGGTTTTTCGGCTACATCGCCGTCTGGCAGTTGGCGGGCAGCGCGACCCTCGCCCGCGCCGGCCGCGCGGAGGCGCATCCTTTACTCAGCCTCGCCGCGGGTTCCATCCTGCTCTTTCTGGCCGGCTGGATCCCGGTGCTGGGAGGCCTGGTATGGCTGGCGGCATCCTGCCTCGGCATCGGAGCCACGCTCCTGACGCGCTTCGGTACGGGCACCCCGTGGCTGGGGCGGGGAGGGACGCCGCCTCCGGCCGTGTGACCCACCGCGCTGGGTCGGGAAAGGCGCGGCGGGACGGCATCAGGAGGACCGTCGGCGCAGGTGGAACAACCGGGCCAGGCCGGCGAGGATCGTCCGCGCGGTCCGCAGGATGATCTGGGCGTCCAGCGCCGCGCTGGACCGTAGCGCGTATAGGGTGTCGAACTTCAGCTTCTCCTGGGGCAGCGTGTGGTAGTCGCCCTGCACCTGGGCCAGACCGGTCAGACCCGGCAGCACGTGCAAGCGCGTCGCGAAGTGCGGTACGCGCGCCACCGCCGCATCGTGCAGCGACGGACGTTCGGGACGCGGGCCCACAAGGCTCATCTCGCCGCGCAACACGTTCCACAGTTGCGGCACCTCGTCCAGGTGCAACTGGCGCAGCCAGCGGCCGACCCGGGTCGCCCGCGGATCGGCCGCCGACGCCAGCACGGGGCCGGTCGCCGCCTCCGCGTCGCGCACCATGGTCCGGATCTTGATCAGCGTGAACCGCCGGCCGTTGCGGCCGACGCGTTCCTGGCGATAGAGCACGGGCCATCCGTCTTCCGCCGCGACAAGCGCCAGCGCCGGAAGCAGGACGGGCAACGTGATCGTCAAGAACAACACACTGAGACTGATGTCGATGAAGCGCTTCAGGATCTGCTGATACCCGCGGCCGCTCGGAGCCACCTCGATGACCAGCCGGCCGTCCCAGGCGCGGGGCCGGCTCTGCAACAGCAGCAGATCGAGCAGGCGGGGCACCACGAAGAGATCGAGGCCGCCCTCCAACGCCAGCAACGCCACGTCTTCCTTCAACTGACCCGGCAGGGTCTGATCGAGCAGCAGCCCTGACGCGCGGTGCTCGCGCACCACTTCCCGTGCCGTCGCCACCACCGCGCCCGCCCCCAGGCCTTCACAATTGAAATCGCCCACCAGCTTGAACGGCATGGTGTCTGCGGCCGCCGCCGCAACGCCGGCCGCCGGCCCGACATGCAGCAGCACGAGGGCGGGAACGCCGATGACCCGTTCCCAGCGACGGTACAGGACGCGCCGGTAGGCGTACAGGATCAGGAAGGTGTTGACGGCCGCCAGCGCGATGACGCTGCGCGGCACGCCGAAGCTGCGCACAAAAAACGAGGCCGCCATCGCCACGACGGCGTTGAGGGCCGCCAGCAGAAACAGGCTCTGGACCTGCTCCGGCCAGGGCGGCTGCCGTTCCTCGTATAGCCCGTATACCTGCGCCAACACGACCGCGGCCAGAACGACCAGCGGCAACGCCCCAAGCAGGGCATGCTCGTTATAGGCGGGCGGCGTCCCGAGAAAGCGCGTCAGCAGCGCCAGCCCGTAAGCCGCCGCCACCGCCGCGGCGTCGATGAGGATCAACCAGCCGGTCGGCCTTCGCCGACGGCCGCCCGGTGCCACGCGCACAACCTCCCAACTTCAGCTATCGCTCCACCCACTTGACACTCCGCCCGCCACGACGCGACGCGGATGTCGACAATCCACACCCACATATGGAAGATTCGCCTCGAACCATCGCTGTCCTTTCGTGTGGAAGCCTGGAAGGAGTCTGGGGATGGCCGTAGGCCTTGCCAGGAACGGGCGGAAGGCCACAGACCGCAACTGTCGAATCCAAGCGGCCGACCCACAAACGTATCGGGGGTGGCGCCCGCTTGGCCCGACCAATCAAATCCAAGCGCCGGCACTATGCGGCGTCCGGCCCCTCCATGTGGTCCGAACCCGCGGCCAAGACGGCCGTCACCAAAGAACACACCGTGCTGGTCCTCGGCGCCCTGTTGGGTGTGTTGCTGGGTGTCTCCGTAACCTTTCGCGGGCTTTATTTCCCGGCGCAGCAACTCGCGGCGGTCGCCGTCGCCTGCGCGGTGGCTGCGGCCGTGGCTGTGGCCGGCCGGAGGCCGGGCCCGCTGCTGCGGCACCGGCTGGACTGGCTTGCCCTCGGCGTCTCCGCCAGCTACCTGCTCAGCCTGTTCGTCGCGGTCCACCCCAGCGCGGCCATCCACTCCTGGCTCGTCCACACCATGGACCTGCTGGTGTTCTGGGCCGCCGCCGAACTCGCCCTCCGCTCGGACGCGGCTCGGCAGGCAATCCTGCACGGCCTGCTGCTCGGTGGCCTGATCACCGCAGCCACGGGGCTGTTGGGAGCGGCTGGTGTGCAGGGACACGGTTGGTTTGTCACCGACCGCATCTTCACATCCATCCAGTATCCCGATGGTGCCGCCGCCTACCTGGCGGCCGTCGCCTTCCTGGCCCTGGGGCTGCGGTTGCGCAGCGGCCAGCCGCGCCTGCAGTTCGCCTACGCCGGCTTGGCCGCCATCTTGCTGTTCACGTTCGTCTTCGCCCTGTCGCGCGGCGCGGCCCTGGTCTTCCTCCCCGTGGCACTCCTGTTTGCGCTGATGCAGGAACGGACGCGGCGCCTCGAAGCGGCCGGCTCGATCCTGCTCGCGCTCCTGGCGGTCGCCGTCGGCTCCGTCCCGTACGTCCTGGGGTTGAAGGCAGCGCACCTCCGGCACGCCCCAGGCGCGGGCCCGGTGCTCACCGCGGTCGCCCTCACGATCGCGACCGCGCTGGCCCTGGAATGGATGCGGCAGTGGCTCGCAACCCGCGGCTCCCACCTGAACCGGTTCATACCGTTGGGGCTGCGCATCCTCGGCGCGGTCGCCCTCGCGGGCGCGGTGACGATCGCCATTGGGTTCCACCACAGCGCCCTGACACGACTCGGACGCATCAGCCTGCACAGCTACAGCGCCTGGTCGCGCATACGCTGGTGGCTGGACGGCCTGCGCATGGTCGCGATCCGTCCCATCCTCGGATGGGGCGGCGGTGGCTGGACGGCGGCCTACCACGCCTTCCAGAGCTACGACTACTCCTCCACCCAGGTACACAGTGGCTGGGTGCAGACGTGGGTCAACACCGGCAGCGTCGGCTTCCTTCTCTGGTGCGCCTTCTGGGTGCTCCTGCTTTTGACCACGCTTACCGCGCTGAGGCGCGCATCCCGAGATCAACGCCCCGTCCTCGCCGGCCTCGCTGGGCTGGTGGCGATGATCGGCGGCCACGCCTTCTTAGACTTCACCCTTTCGCTCCAGAGCATCAGCGTGGCCATGTGGGCGGCTTCCGGTATGCTGCGTTCGGCCGCGATGCCGCCCGCCACCGCCCCTGCCCCCGCCCGTCCACGCCAGCGCCACGCGCCCTCCCCCAGGGAATTCTGGACGCAGATCAGCGTCGGTACGGTGATGGTGGCCCTGATCACCTTCTCCCTCGTGCAACTGACGGCGATCGTCCACCTCGACGCGGCCGCCCGCCTGGCCAGGCAGCCCAACCAACTTCCCGCCAGCCAAGTGCAGTTGCATCGCGCCCTCGTCGACGATCCCTGGTCTTCGGCGGTGGCCTATGACCTCGCCCAGGTGGACGAGACCATGGCCAACCAACTCATGTCCGGCGGCAAGCAGTCGCCCACCGTCGTACAGGGGTATCTGCAGCGCGCCAACAACTGGTACCGCAACGCCGTCGCCCTCGACTCATACGACGCGGCGCGCCGCACCGCGTACGCCCAGTTCCTGGGCACGGTCGGACAGGACCCGCAGGCCGTGCGCGAACTCCAATCCGCCCTCGCCGACGCTCCATACAGCCTCGCGCAGTATTCGGCGCTCTCCACCGGCCTGATCGAGGCGGCGATCCAGGCCGCGCATGGGCACCACACTAAGTCGGCCGCCACGTATCTCTCCGACCTGGCAAGCGTCGCTGGCAGCCTCAAGAGCCACAGCGCGGCCATCCCGCCGCGCGCCCTCGCTGAGAGCAAGGCGCTCCCCTCCGTAGTGCCACCGTTCCCCGCCACCGATCCCGGACTACAGCTTTCCGCTGCCGAAGCCAGCGCACTCAAGGGCCACTGGACGACCACCGCCCGAGCACTCAAGCCCCTGACCGCGGTCTCCGGGTCCCTGGGAGGCGAGGCCAACCTCTGGCTGGGCGTGGTGGAACAGCACACCAAGTCCGCGGGAGCAAAGACCCACCTGGCGGCCGCGCAGAAGCTCCTTGGCGCGCAGTATGCGGCACAGCTGAAGCTGGTACAGGGGGCGGTGGGTACGTTGGGTTAGGCTAGCCGGCGGAGCACATGCAGCCGGGGCCCCGCAACTCATTGGATCTACTGAAACCGATGACACTGGGAGTGTGGGGACGGTCATGACACGGAGAGGCTTGGTCGGAATCGCCGCCACCGGGGCAGCGGCACTCACCCTGGGAGGCTGCGGCAATGCCAGCCAGGCCGGCCCGCTCACCTTTGCCAACCTTGGGAACGAGATCACTCTCGCCAACAATCAGAATGCAGAGTATGGGTGGCGGTCCGACCGCGCCGTCACCCTCCACCGCATGGCGGCCAACGTCGCATAGTTGCCTTTCATGCGGCGATCGTCGGGCACTGGATTCCGATCGACGTTGAGGTTCATTTGAATACCCGTATGCGCGACGGACGTCCGTCTGCTTCGCGCATCTGCGGAAGAGTGCCGCAGGATGGCGTTGTTCCGGTGCCGAAGTTGCGTAAGATGTCCCGGCACCCCGTGGAACGCGAACGCTGCTCTGAGCGCATGGACCCTCCGACACAGCAAGGCACGGGCATGCGCCGCGCAGACGCGCACTGCAGGAGGCGTCGCGGTTGTTCTTAGACTCGATCCAGGCGTTGCGGGGATTGGCGTCAATCTCTGTCCTGCTCTATCACACCAATACATACGCGATACTTATAGGAAACAATGCCCACACGGTGTTCCGGATCTTCTCGCTTCCCTTCTCTTACGGAGCCTGGTTGTTCTTCGCCCTGTCTGGCTTCCTGATGGCGTCCCTGATAGACAGAGGATACAGGTCCTTTCTACTGCGGCGAGTGTTGAGGATATATCCCTCCTACCTGATTGCGGGATGCCTCACCCTCTTTGCCAAGGTCCTAGTCTTCGGGTCTGTAAGCAACCCGCTTCTGCTGAAAGCCATAAGCCTTCTCCCTCTGGGCGCCACAGTTTACCCGCTCGGCGTCGAGTGGACGCTGATCTTCGAGATCTGTTTTTACCTTGTGTGTTCCGCCTTTGCTTGGACATACGGTCGGGTGGTGTTCCCTTACTTCCTGTGCGCGTGGGCGACAGTCATTGTCTCCGTGCGAGAACTCGCTCCCATCCACTATTCATTGGTGCCGACCATGCGCAACGTCCTCCTGGAACCCTTCGACCTCCTCTTCATTTTCGGCGGCCTACTGTTCTACCTCGCCAAGCGCGTGGGGTCCCAACCCATGCCGACAAGGCTCGCCGAGGGTGGGGCGGGACTGGTGATGCTGGTGGTGGCGTGCTTGCAAACAGGAACGTTCGTGCGCTGCATACTGCTCGGCGCTGCCTTCGCGTTGGTGATGCTATCAACGCTACCGTGGACAGCGACGCCTGGGAATCGATTGCAAGCCGTTCTGTGCCAGCTCGGCGATTACTCGTACGGCATCTATCTGGCTCAGGTACCGGTGGTTACCATCATTTACGCAGTGGCGATCACCCAGTATCACGCTCGCCTGAGCTCGCTGCTCGCAGTCATGGCGTTTGTGTCCGCCATGATTTTTGGCATACTTATGGGCAAGTTAGACATGCATCTTCACGGAAAATCACGGGAATGGGCGAGACGCTGGGAGAGACGACACCCAGCCAGCTCCTCCACCGAAATACCGCCGACCCCTGCAACAACTCAGGGGATAGTTTAGCGACTTGCGCGAGTCGCCGATAACCAGGACATCCGTCGTCCACGGTCCGTCTTGGGCACATTGGTCTCGAAGCGGTGGAACGTGCGGCTGGGCGTCACCGTCAGACGACGTGTCTTGCCCAGGTGCTGTAGGTGCAGCGCGCGGCGTGCTGCGGGCCCGTTGCTGGCCTGTGCCTGCTCCTCCCGCGCCGACATGGGCCCAGAGTCCTTTCCGGCACCTATTGGTCCCTCATCGGTGCCCGCGCCGTCCTGGCCTTACGCGCCATCGCCCTCTCCCCGCTTCGGTGCTGGGAGGCTTCTTGCGCAACTCGCCGCGCGTTGGCCGGACCCGCTTCCCGCCACCTCACTGGGCTCAGGGGCAAGGCCGCCTGATCTCCACATTTGAGGGATGCACCGGCACGAGCAGGGAAAAACAGGTGTGGTGGCGATGCTCACGGCCGTACCGGCGAACCCACCGGGTGGGGGCCGCCACCCAGTGGCCGGCGCCCCCCGTCCGATGCCGTCAGCGTCACCGGTTCGACATGCACCCACCACGACAGTAAAGATCAGGAAGCATCACGGTCGCGACCTGCCCAAGGCACAACGCCGGGTAGCGCAGTCACACTCCCCCCACCTCGACGCGGCGGTCGCCCCGCATCGCCACCGCCGTGTCGACGCGGATCTCGCAGCCGACGTTGGCGGTTCCCTTCCATGTCCGGTCGCGCCGCACCTCGAAGGTGATGCCACGGTCGATCCAGTCATAGAACTCGCGCGCGTTGGTGTGGGCAGCGGCGACGGTCACGTAGTGGCGGCCGGCCGGCAGCGTGCAGCGGAAGCGGTATTCCACCTCCACGTCATACCCGGGCTCCAGCACCCCCGTATCGATGCCGCGCCACATGGTGTTGGTGTCATAGGTCAACTGCGGCGTTTCCTCGTCGGTGTGCATGATGATGCCGAAGATCGGTGCCTCGACGCGTTCATGCACCTGGTAGCGGACGCGCAGGATGGCGTCCTGCCCAGCCCAGAGGGCGTCCACTTCCTCGCCCTTGCCGTCCAGGAGTTCCACCTTGGACACCTCGATCTCAAAGGTGCCGTATCGGCGCCCCTCGACCGCCTGCTTCTCCGTGGTCCGGCCCTCGGCCCCAAGGCTGCTCACCGCGTACGACGGCACCACATCGTGCGCAGGGCCGCTCTCGCGCACCACGCCCTGGTCGAGCCAGACCACCCGGTCACACAGCTCCTGCACGGCGCCGAGATCGTGGGACACCAACAGGATCGCCTTTTTCGCGTGCTTGATCTGGCGGATGCGCTCGAAACACTTGGTCTGAAAGCCCGCGTCCCCGACGCTGAGCACCTCGTCCAGGACGAGGATGTCCGGGTCCACATGCACGGCGACCGCGAAGGCCAGCCGCATGAACATCCCCGAGGAATAGTGCTTCACCGGCATGGACATGTAGTCGGCCAGACCGGCAAACGCCACGATGTCCGCATACAGCCCCTGCACGCGCCGCCGGCTCATGCCCAGCAGGCCCGCATTTAGGAAGACGTTCTCCTTGCCCGTGTACTCCGGGTGGAAGCCGGCACCCAGTTCCAGCAGCGCCACCATCCGGCCGTCCGCCTTGACCCGGCCGCGGGTGGGCCCGAGGATGCCCGCCACCACCTTCAGCAGGGTGCTCTTGCCCGAACCATTGCTGCCGACGATGCCGACCATTTCGCCGGGGCGCACCTCGAAGGACACATCGCGCAGCACCCAACTCTCCCGCCGCGGCCGGCGCCCGAGTTGCAGCACGTAGTCCTTCAGGGCGAGGGTGCGGTCCTCCGGACGGTAGAAGCGTTTGGCGACGTTTTCGACCACCAGGCCTGCCATCCCTAAATCACCTCGGCCGCATCACGACTGAGTCGGTTGAACAAGAGCCATCCCAGGGCGAAGACCACGATGCTCTCGGCACTGGTGAGCCAGACGACGCCGGACCCCGGCCAACGCCCCCAATAGAGAATCGCGGTGAAGGCGTGAAACCAGACGGTGAGCGGGTTGAGCAACAGCAACCCGCGATACTTCACCGGAACCAGGTGCAGCGGATAGACGATCGGGGTCAGATAGAACCATGCGGCGAGCACCACCCCGATCAGGTGCTCCAGGTCCCGGAAGTGGACGACCAATCCGGCCAGCGCGAAACTCAAGCCGCAACTCCACAGGAACAGCGAGATCAGCAGCGGCACCATCGCCAGAACCTGCGGGCCAAGGGGCACCTTGACCTGCAGCACCAGAACGAGCACGATGAACGCTCCGTAGCTCAGGAACAGGTTGATGAGATTAGCGATCACGCTGGCCCCGGGGAGCAGAACCTTCGGAAACGCCACCTTCTTGACCAGCCCGGCGTTGGCCAGCAGCGATTGCATGCCGGTCGGCAGCGCCATGGAAAAGAACGTCCAGGGCAGCAAACCGATCAGCAAGAACAGCGGGTAGCGTGGGATACCAATCTGCATGATCGTTGAAAACACCGTCGTATACACAAGCATCAGCAGCAGGGGGTTTAGCATGGACCACAGGAAACCGAGGAACGAGTTGCGATAGCGAATCGCCAGTTCCTTCATCGCGAGGCGCAGCAGCGTTTCGCGAAAGCGCCACACGTCAGTCATACTGCATCCCACCCGACTCCACCATCTGGAGGAAGAGGTCGCCGTAAGCACGCACCATCTCCGTCAGGCAAAACTTCTGCAACCGCCCCCGGCCGGACGCGGCGCGGGCCCGGGCCGCGTCCGGATCCCGAAGCACCCGCAGCATGGCGTCGGCCAGGGCGGTGGGATCCTGCGGCGCGACCAACAGCCCGTCCACCTCCCGCCGCACCATCTCAGGAATCCCGAAGACATCCGTGGAGACCAGGGGCAACTCGAACGCGAACGCCTCCAACACCACCGCCGGCAGTGATTCCTCCAGCGAGGCGCAGACGAATCCGTCGGCCGCCCGGTAGTATGGATAGACATCGGGCGTCTCGTCCACCACCCGGAAACGCGACGGGTCGGGGCTGGCGGCGATGGCCTGGCGCACCTCGGCCAGGTACGGCGACTCGCGCGCCCCCACGATCCAGAACTCGCAGTCCCGCCCCTCACGGCGCGACAGCGCCTGCGCGGCGGCCTGGACGAAATACAGTTGACCCTTGCGCGGCGCGGTCGTACCGACGATCAGCCAGACGAAGCGGCCCTCCGCGGCGCCCAGCGCCTGCCGTGCCTGCGCCCTGGAGGTTCCCGCGCAAAAGCGCTCCACGCGGGCCACATCCAGGCCGTTCGGGACGGTGATCAAGCGAAACGGCCGTCCGAC
Organism: Bacillota bacterium; assembly: GCA_021806565.1. GTDB lineage: Bacteria > Bacillota > Sulfobacillia > RBS10-35 > JAJYVN01 > JAJZXK01. The sequence continues at coordinate 26,829 of JAJZXK010000005.1, forward strand.
GGCCTCGGTGAAGATGCGCCGGGTGGCATCGGCCACGAACACCACGCGATCGGCCGAATCCAGGGCGTCCAGGGCCAGTTCGTAGGTGAACCCAGGCAATTGCCGGAAATACTCCCGCGGATCAACACTTTCATGAATGCTCCACACGCTGGGCAGGCCCGCCGCCCTCGCCGCCAACACCGCCCAATACCCGTGCAGCGTGTTGGCGTGGACCACATCCACGCCCGCCCCGCGCCACTCCTCGCCCAGACGGCCAAACCGCTCCCGCAGCATGGCGGCGTTGGTGGCGCCGACCAGCGGGTGGGAAAAGATCCGCGGCGTGATACCGGCCGCCGCATAGCGCCGCTGCAGCGGGCCCTCCTGCGGGGACAGCACGTCGCACGCCCAGCCGGCAGCCGCCAACTCCTTGGCGATATTGTACTGGAACAGTGGAGCCCCTTCGACGTTGAGGTTGTGGCCGATCAGCGCGACGTGCGCCGGCCGCCGCCACACCGGCGGATCCAGATGGCCGGCTTGGATCTCGAACAGGTCGCTGTCCTGACGCAGGTTCTCGTTGTCGTAGGGGTCGCGGCGGCCGCTCACCCACATCTCCTCGAAGGCGGCCTCCTCGCGCGGATCGTCGCGGTAGCCGCGGCTGATGCCCTCGTGGTGCAGCAGTGCCGCATCCGGCTGATACACCACCCGCAAGCCGCGTTCGCACACCCGCAGGCAGTAGTCCACGTCGTTGTACGCGACGGCGAAACGGGCCTCGTCGAATCCACCCAGTTCCTCAAAGAGCCCGCGCCGGGTGAGCAGGCAGGCCGCAGTCACCGCGCTGTAGTTGCGCATCACCTGGGCAAAGCTCAGGTAGCCGCCATAGTCCCCACCCGCCAGGCGGAAGGCATGGCGGGCCAGGCCGCGCGCGCCGCCGCCCAGCAGGACGCCGGCGTGCTGGATCCGGCGGTCGGGGTACAGGAGCTTGGCGCCCACCGCGCCGACCTCGGGATTCTGCAGGACGCCCACCATCGCCCGCAGCCAACGTGGTTCCAGCGCCTCGGTGTCGTCGTTGAGGAAGAGCAGGTACTCGCCGGAGGCGTGCGCCGCGGCCTGGTTATTGACATAGGCGAAGCTGAAGCGACCACTTTCCGGGTGCGCGATGCGCAGCACCTTGTGCTTCAGCCCTGCCAGGTAGTCGACCGTGCGCGGCTCGTCGCTGAGGTTGTCGGCGACGATGATCTCATAGTTCGAATAGTCGGTATGCTCCTGAAGGCTCTCGATGCACCGCTCCAGGAACCGGCCGTTGTGGGTCGGGATAATGATGGACACCAGCGGCTCCGGGATCCCGGCGTAGTCGATGCGGAAGATGCCCAACCCCGCCTCACGGGCAAAGCGCGGCTGGGTCACCTCCCCCCGCAGGCCCCGGCGTACGAGGGCTTCGGAGACGGCCCGCCGCCCCGTCTCCAGGCTGTAGGACTTGGCCGAGGTCGACGCCGCGGTGGACTGCGGTAAGGCCCGCCAGTGGTAGAGGATACGCGGGATGTGCACCACCCGCGGCGACCGCTCCGCCGCCCGCAGGAGCAGGTCATAGTCCTGTGAACCCTCAAACCCCTCGCGGAAACCCTCCAAGCTGCGGAAGAGTTCCGTGCGCATCAAGAGCAGGTGGCTGATGTAGCTGTACGACAGCAGCAGTTCCGGGCTCCAGTCCGGCTTGAACTGGGGGGCGTAGCGCCCGCCGTTGGCGTCCACCTTGTCGTCGTCTGAGTAATAGAGGTCGGCACGCGACTGCTGCATCTCGCGCACCATCACCTGCAGGGCGTCGAGGGTCAGTTCGTCGTCGTGGTCGAGAAAGGCCAAATACTCCCCGCTGGCCGCGGCCGCGGCGGCGTTGATCGCGCGGGAGATGTGGTGTGGGGTGTCCAGCAGGACGAGCCGGAAGCGTTCGGCCCCGAGCCGCTCCGCATACTCCCGCAGCACCGGCCGCACGTGCTCCGCCGTGGAGCAGTCGTCAGCGACGCACAACTCCCACTGATCGTATGTCTGATCGACCACCGAGTCCAGGCAGCTACGCAGCCACTGTTCCCCGACGTTGTGCACCGCGACCACGACGCTGATCCGAGGTGTGACCGTAAAAGCGGACCGTTCGGCCACCAGCGCCCGCCGCTTGGCGGACGTCAGCACGTGGCCGCGCAGCCACTCCCCATAGGCGTCATACGCCGCAAGCTGCCGCGCCGCCACAGCGTCCGAAGCAAGCCCGGCGCGCCAAAAGCGCCAGGCGCTGCGGACCAGCTTGGGCCAGGCGCGCGGGTTACGCGGAATCCTGCCCTGGCGGGCGTAGTCCAGCCCGACGCGCAGGGTACCGCGCAGGCTGCGGACGGCCCGTAGCGGCAGCAGCGGCCGCGGCACAAAGGCGACGGTACCGATCAGCACCCGACGCCGACCGACTTCCGCGACCACCTCCACGCGTCGTGCCCAGCGCGGCACGAGGTGTGCACCGAACCGCGCCCGGAAGCCGGAGGCCAGCGCCGCCGGCAACGGGTGGGCCGTATACACGTCCGGCCGCTGCAGCCCCTGTTCCGCGACCGCCACCACCCGACCGGACCAGCGCACGGTGATGCGGTCCAGCGGGGCGAATGGGCAGAAGGCCCAGCCACTTACCACCAACTCGCCGTGGCGCCGTACCGCCCCGGCGGGCTCCTCGACCTGCCCGATCACCTGGACCGGCAGGCCCGACGCCATCCGCACCGCCGGCGCCGGATTGGCTGGCGCGGGATTGGGCGGGGCTCCCGCGAGTTGGAGATTGCGAACCGCGTCCTCGATGGCGCTCGCCAGCCCGTCCCAGCGATTTGCCCCGCCCGCCGGCAACAGGGCCGTCAGGGACGCCAGGGACGCGCGCAGTTCTTCCAGGTGCCCGACCAAACCCCGCAACTGCTCGGCGACGCCGGCGGCCTGCGCGCCCTCGCGCACCAGGGTGTCCACCGTCTCCTGGGCGCGGAGCGCCTGGGCCTCCCTTTCCTGCAGCAGGGTGCGCTGGCGCTCCGCCTCCGCCTCCATGGCGCGGATGCGCTCGCGTGCCTCCCGCAACTCCGCCTCGCGCAGTTCGCGTACCGCCGCGGCGGCCGCGAGGTCCCGGCGCAGGCCCTCCACCGCATCGCGCGCCTGACCCGCTTCCACCTCGCCGCGCTCGATGTGCTCCCGAGCCGCCGCCACCTGGCCTTGCAGGTCCGCGATGGCGGAGCGCGCCCGCTCCAACTCCACGTCCTTGTCCTGGATCGTGCCTGCCGCCTCACGCAGTTCGGCGTCCTTGGCCGCGATCGTCGCGCGCGCCAGGGCAAGTTCCTCGTCCTTGGCCGCGATGGTCGCACGCGCCACGACGAGTTCCGATGCCTCGGTGTCCAGGAGTTCGTGTGGATCGAGCCACCAGGAGCGCGCCTGCAGGTCCGGCAGGGGCCCGTCGCCACAAAGCCCGAGCAGATACACGGGCGGAACGTCGTCCAGTGCCCCGGCGGGCAGGTCGGCCGGTCCGTCCGGGCCATCCTGGCTCCAAATCGCCGACAGACGCACGATCCGCTGGCCATGAAGGCGGATGTGCTTGAAGTGCGCCGCCAGCGCGGCGAGGAACTCCTGGCGGTCGGCCTCGTTGCGGTGAAAGGGGTTTTGATAGCCGCGCGCCTCGCTGTAGATGGCGCGATTGGGAGTCGAAACCAACAGCAACCCGCCCGGACGCAGCAAGCGGTGCGCCTCGGCCAGCAGGGCTCCGGGGTCCTCCAGGTGTTCATAGATCTCGAACGCCACGACCAGGTCGGCGCTCGCGTCGGCAAGCCCGGTCCGGGTCGCGTCAGCGACCAGGAAGCTGAGTTGGGGGGCGGCGTACCGCACCCGCGCCGCCGCGACCGCCTCGGCCGAAAGATCGACGGCCCGCACCGAGCGCGCCACCAGACTGAGGCGGTGCGCACCATACCCCTCGCCGCAGCCGAGGTCCACAACATCCCGGCCGTCCGCCAGCCGCTGGGCCAGTGCATAGCGGTGCAGGTGCTCATACTGGGTCTCGCGCAGCCCGGCGCCGGGCACGTATCGTTCCTGCTCCTCCACGGAAGCAAACCCCTCCAGGCCTAGCGGGTGAGGGCCTTTTGCGCCCAGCGACCAGCAAAGCAGGGTTCGTCACACATCGAGCGCAGCCTGCACCAGCCGACGCTTTCCAGGTCTCGCCGCCGCTTGCGCCAACACCGGCCGAGGCCGGCGAGCGCTGCCGATTTGGCCGAGAGGAAGGTGCGCAGCCGGCCGTGGCGCAGGAAAAAAACCGCGGCCCCACATTCATACAGCAGATGCCCGGGCAGGCAGGTGAGCAGGGCGTTGCGCGGCAGGGCGCGCAGGTAGGCCCACTCCAGATTGCGCTGCCCGTACCAGACGTAAAACTCGGAGAGCCGCCCGATGCTGCTGGAACCATGGTGGTACACGACCGCCGCGGGCGCCAGCACGCAGCGGGCGCCCGCGCGCGCCGCCCGGAGGTTGAGGTCCGAGTCCTCGTGGATGCAGAACAGGTCTTCATCGAAACCGCCCAGACGCGCAAACCACTGCCGCTCGACCACCATGGCGCACCCGGGTGCGCCCAGCACCATCTGGGGTTCCGCCGGCACCGCGTCGGCGGATGTGCCCTGGCGGCGGTGCACGGGGATGCCGCAGCGGGTCCAGGTGTCCCCCAGGCTCTCCACCCGGTCCGGGTGGGCGATGGAACGCACCTGGCTGGCGACCATGTCCGCCGGCAGGGCGGCGCGGATCTGGGCCAACCAGTCTTCGGCCAGCACCACATCGGGATTGAGAAAGGCCAGATGGGTACCCGTGGCCTGGCGGGCACCCAGGTTGCAGGCCGCGGCGAAGCCGAGGTTGTGGGGACTGGCCGTCAACCGCACGGCAAGCGGGACCCGCCGCACGGCGGGAACGCTCCCGTCGGTCGAGGCGCTGTCCACCACCACCACCTCGTCAAAGGCCACCGATTGGCGGCGCAGCGACTCCAGACAGTCGCCGACGGTTGCCTCGCTCTGATGGGTGACGATCACGGCCGACACCCGTAGCGCATCGTCCCCCGCCACGCCGCCCCCTCCTCCGGCGGACGGCCCGGGCGCCCCGGCCGTCCGCTTCGCTCAGCCCGCGCGCCCGGCCGGGCGCCCCGGCCGCACCAGCGTAGGTACCACGGTCAGCACCCCGTACGCCGCGATCCCCAACCAGACGCAGGCGCTCCACACCGGGCCGTACCGGCGGGCGAGGTGCTTGCGGTAAAAAAGCCACATTGCGTGCGCAAACGCATACCTGGACCGCCAGCCGCCCTTGCGCGTGCTGCCGCCCTTGAAGTGCAGCACCCGTCCGACCGGCGCATACCAGACCTGCCAGCCCGCGTGCTTGGCGCGCCAGCACCAATCGAGCTCCTCGCCGAAGAGAAAGAACGATTCGTCCAAGCCACCGATGGCCTCAGCCACCTGGCGCCGCGCCATCAGGCAGGCGCCGGAGACCGCGTCGACCTGTGCCGGGGCGTCGACCGGCAGGTCGGCGGCGTTGTAGCGGGCAAAGCGGGCCGCAAGCGGACCGCCCCGCCACCGGCTCCAGCGCGCAACCCCGGTCAGGGTCCAGAAGGCGTCCAGGGGGCTGGGGATGCGCCGCCGGCAGGCCCGCTGCAGGGAGCCGTCCGGGTTTACGACCGCCGGGCCGGCGATCCCGGCCTGGGGATGCGCCCGCAAGAAGTCCACCAATCCGGATACGGTCCGCGCATCGCAGACCGTATCCGGATTGAGCAGCAACAGATAGCGGCCCAGCGCCTCGCGGATGCCGAGGTTATTCGCCGCCGCAAAGCCCAGGTTGCGCCCCGGACGGATGAGCCGCACCGCCGGCCAATCCCGCGCCAGATACGCCGCCGTCCCATCGCTGGAGTCGTTATCCACCACGATGACCTCGCCGGCCGCCGCGACGGCCGCCAAGCATCCAGGCAGGTATTCGCGGCAGTTCCAGGCCACCACGATGACGCTGACCTCTGGGCCCACGGCACGCCCAGCCGCCTCCGCGTCCCGCCCGCTCCCTTTCCCGCTTGCCATGGCTTGGCCTACCGGGCCTTCGTGGTCCAGTCGAACCCGATGGCCGGATCGTCGAAGGCGAGGCGCTTTTCATCCGGATCCTTGGGGTTGTACGACTCGGTGGTGAAATACACGATGGCGGCCGGCTCGTTGCCCAGCACCCGGTAGCCATGGGCGACGCCTTTGGGTATCAGCACCAGAACGGGGTTTTCCTCTCCCATATACACGACCTGTGTCTGGCCCTGCGTCGGCGATCCGGGGCGGAGATCGTGCAGTACCGTCTGAGCGTTGCCCCGGGGAAAAAACCACAGATCGTCCTGCCGCTCATGATAATGAAAAGCCTTGATCACTCCAGGATAGCTGAGGGAGAAGGACGCCTGGCCGAAGCGGCGCAGCAACGCGTCATCGTCGCGCAAGATCTCCATGAAGTAACCGCGGTCGTCCGGATGCCGCACCAAGCGCTTCACCACGACACCGTCGATCATGCCTGCCGCCCGCCTCCTGTTGCGTCCAAATCCCGAAGCACCTCGGCCAGCGCGTCCTTCCAAGGCCGCGGCTCGATACCCGTCGCCGCCGTAAAGGCGTCCGTGCTCAGCACCGAATAGGCGGGGCGCCGCGCCGGCCGCGGAAACTCCGCCGTCGATACCGGCAGGACACGGGCGGCGAGGCCGGCCTGCGCGACGATCTCCCTGGCAAAGCCATACCACGTGCACTCGCCGGCGTTGCAGGCGTGAACGGTCCCGACCGCACCCCGGTCGGCGAGGGCCCAAATCCACGCCGCGAGGTCATCGGCACAGGTCGGCCGCCCACGCTGGTCGTCGACCACCCGCAACTCGGGCCGCTCGGCCGCCAGGCGGAGGATCGTGCGCACGAAGTTGCGGCCGCGCGCGGCGAAGACCCAGGAGGTGCGCACGATGGTGTGGTCCCGCGGCAGCAGGGTGCGCACGGCCAACTCGCCGCCCAGCTTGCTTGCGCCGTAGGCCGATGTGGGTTGCAGCGGGTCGCCCGGCTCATACGGCCGGGAGGCGTCGCCGGCAAAGACGTAATCCGTGCTCACATAGATCAGGCGCGCACCGATGGCCGCACAGACCCGCGCCAGGTTGGCCGTTCCCTCGGCGTTGACCCGCCAGGCCCGCTGCCGGTCATCCTCACAGCCATCCACGTCCGTGTAGGCACCGGCATGCACGACCAGCGCCGGACGCACCCGCTCCACAGCCCGCGCCACGGCCTGCGGATCACCGACGTCCAGGTCCTGGCGGCCCAGGGCCTCGACCGTCCCCGGCGCGCCCGCCGCGAGCGCCACCCCGAGTTGACCCTCGCCACCCGTGATCAAATACTCAGCCACCAGCGTCGGCCCCGACGCCGCCGTACTGCCGCCGGATGTAGGCCTGATACTCCGGTCCCAGAAGCGGCCGCCACCATCCGGGATGGTCGCGATACCAGCGCACCGTCTCCGCCAGTCCCGTCTCCAGGTCGGTCCGCGGAACCCAGTCGAGTTCGGACCGGCTGCGGCCGGCATCCACCGCGTAGCGGAAGTCGTGGCCGGGCCGGTCCGCGACAAACCGAACCAGATCCGCTGGGGCACCCGTCAAGCGCAGGATGGCGCGCACCATCTCCAAATTGGTCCGCTCCGCGCCGCCGCCGAAATTATAGACGCGGCCGGGCCGCCCGTGGCGCAACGCCGCCAGGATGCCGCGGCAGTGGTCCTCGACGTGGATCCAGTCGCGCACGTTGCGACCGTCCCCATACACCGGCACCGGCTCTCCCGCCAGGGCGCGCACGATCGTCAGCGGGATGAGCTTTTCTGGGAACTGGTAGGGACCGTAGTTGTTGCTGCAGCGCGTCACCACCACCGGCAGTCCGTGGGTCGTGTGGTGGGCGAGTGCGAGCAGGTCCGCCGCGGCCTTGCTCGCCGCATACGGGCTGCGCGGCGCCGGCGGGGAATCCTCGGTGAACTGCCCGCTTTCCCCAAGGGAGCCGTAGACCTCATCGGTCGAAACCTGGACGAAGCGTTCCACCCCTGCCGCGCGCGCGGTGTCCAGCAGGACCTGGGTGCCGATGACGTTGGTCTCCAAAAAGCCGCGGGCGTCGCGGATGCTGCGGTCCACGTGGCTCTCTGCCGCCAGGTGCAGCACCGCCTGGGCGCCGGCCAGTGCGTCGGCCATGAGCCCGGCGTCGCGGATGTCTGCCCGCACGAAGCGGACCCGGTCGCCCAGCCCGTCGAGGTTGGCGGGATTACCGGCATAGGTGAGGGCGTCCAGGGCGACGAGTTCATCCTCACCCTCAGCGCACAGCAGGCGGACCAGGTTGCTACCGATAAACCCCGCGGCGCCGGTGACCACGATCCTCATGCCCGCACCCCCGCCGGAGTGCGGCCAGCCGGCATCCCGCCGGCCGGCAACTCCAATGCCAAGCGATTGGCCAACTGCAGGGACGCGATCGTGCCCGCGTCGGTCCACCAGCCGGGCAGGATGTCGTAGTGCAGCGACTCTTCGGCGATGTACCGGTTATTGACATCCGAGATCTCCAACTCGCCACGGGCCGACGGCTGGAGGTCGCGGATGAACTCGAACACCCGCGCGTCATACATGTAGATACCGGTGACGCACAGGTCGCTGCGCGGCCGCGCCGGCTTCTCCTCGATGCCGACGATGCGGCCGTCGCGGACCTCGGCCACCCCGAAGCGCTGCGGGTCGTTCACCGACTTGAGCAACAGGCGCGCCCCAGCCGGCTGGGCGCGGAAGCCGTCCACAAACGGGGTGATGTCCGCCTCAAAGATGTTGTCCCCGAGAAGAACCACCGTGCTGCCGCCGCCGGCGAACGCTTCGGCGAGTGCCAGGGCCTGCGCGATCCCGCCCGGTTCGTCCTGGACCCGATAGGTAAAACGGGCCCCCCAGTCACGACCGCTGCCCAGCAGGTTGACCACGTCGCCCATGTGCTCGAGGCCGGTCACCACCAGCACATCGGTGATCCCCGCCGCCACCAGCTTGGCGATCGGATAGTAGATCATCGGGTAGCCTCCGACCGGCAGCAGGTGCTTGTTGGTCACCTTCGTCAGCGGATACAGGCGCGATCCCGTGCCACCGGCCAGCACGACCCCGGACAGCCGCCCCTCCACCACGCGCCCCCCCCTTTCGTCGGCCGCTCAGGTCCGCAGCGGCACCGCCCGCATCAGCCACAGGTCCTGGATGCCCTCGGCCGTGCGTTTGCCCGCCCAAAGGCGGGCCTCGCGCCGAAAGCCGCAACGCTCGTAGGCCCGGATCGCCCGGGCATTCCACACCGCCACCCGCAGATGCACGCTGCGCAACCGCCAGGCGCCAAACGCCAACTCGAGGAAGCCGCTCAGGGCCGCCCCCCCGTAGCCGCGGCCCCAGGTCGCGGGGTCCCCCAGGCAGATGCGCAACTCGCCGCTGCGCCGCCGCCAGTTGAGGTCGCGCAACTCCACCCAGCCGAGCAACTGACCGGCGGCGGTCTCCACCGCGCGCACCACATGCCCGGCAGGCCGTTCCCGGTGGCTGGCGCTGCGCCCGAGCGGGCTGACGGCCTCCCCGCAGCACGGGACCCAGTCGGCGGCAGCGTCCGCCCCCGCGACACCTTCACTACCGAGATAGTGGCGCCGCACCTCTGGGTCGGCGGCCCAGCGCAAAAAGACGTCGGAATCCTCAGGGCGCAGTGGCCGCAACCGCACCTCGGGCATCGGGCGCGACGGCGCCGGAACGGGCTCAAGTGCGACAGCGCTCACGTATCCACCTCGCGACCGTGCTAGCCCAGCCCCCCGCTCCGGGGGATGCGGCCGCAAACAGCCTCCGTTTTCGGTGAAGCACACGGAGCCTCCTGCGAACCACAGGTGGACGATTGTGGACCCGTCGACGCGGATCGTCACCGCAGGCGGCGGGCACGCGCCTCGTCGAGGATGGTCGCCACCAGCTGCGCGTAGCCCATGCCGGCCGCGGCGGCCTGGCGGGGCAGGTCGGAAAAGCCGGGCACCATGCCCGGCAGGGGGTTGACCTCGATCACCTGCGGCCGGCCCAACGCGTCCAGGCGCAGGTCGACCCGGCAGACATCCTGGCAGCCCAGCGCTTCATACGCCGCCAGGGCCAGCCGCTCCAATTCCCGTTCCAGCCCCGCCTCCAACCCGGCCGGGCAGTGGTAGAAGCGGTCGGCGTCCCACTCCCGCTTGAACTGGTACGTATACACCGGTGGGTATCCGGGCGGGACGGCGCCGAAGTCGATCTCCATGATGGGCAGGATCCGCGGTCGCCGATTGCCCAGCAGGCCGACGGTGAACTCCCGGCCGGGCAGGAAGGCTTCGACCAGGGCCGGCTCACCATAGGCGGCATGGATCTCCGCGACCTGCGCGGCCGCCGCCTCCCGGTCCCGAACCAGCGAGCGCGGCGTCACCCCCATCGAACTGCCCTCGGCAAGCGGTTTGACAAACAGGGGCGGCTGCAGGCCGAGGGCGGCGAACGCCATCCCCGGCGGCACCACGCAAAAGGGCGGCGTCGGTACACCGCAGGCCGAAAGCACACGCTTGGTCATCGCCTTGTCCAGGGCCAGCGCAAGCGTGAGCACGCCCGAACCGGTGTACGGCAGGCCGAGCAGTTCGCAGACCGCCGGCACCTGCGCCTCACGCCCAGGTCCACCCGAGCCCTCGGCAATGTTGAAGACGAAGTCGGGGCGCAAGGCGGAAAGCCGCGCCGGAAAGTCGGCTTCGGCCTCCACCCGCGGCGCCTCGTGCCCGCCGGCCTCCAGGGCCGCGCACAGCGCCAGCACGGTTTCCTCCGTGTCATACTCGGCCTGGACGCCGACGCGCGCACCGTCGTCCGCTCCGGACGGCGCCCCGCGCCTCAGGTTATATGTGACCGCCACGCGCACCGCCGCACCCCTCCCGACCCGGGAGCCGGGCGGGAAGATTGGCAGCGCGTGGTCCGACTCCTGCCGCCACAGCCGCCGCCCACCGTTTTTCCTCGCACCATGATACCCTGGCGGCAACGCCGTGGACCGGCGCGGGGGGGAAAGCGGTGGCGCAGGCGCAACTGGCACCGCAGGCGGATCCGGCCGCGCCCGCGGCGACGGCTCTGCCGATATTGGCCTTTGCCCACTTCCTCAACGACGGCTACGTCAACTACGTCCCTGGCATCCTGCCGGCCCTCATCGCCGCCGACCACATCCCGCTGGCCCTGGCCGGCGCCGTCGTGCTGGCGCTGCAGGGCGTCACCTCGTTGGCCCAGCCGCTGGTCGGGCTGTGGGCGGACCGCCAGGGGGGGCGCGGCTTCATCTGGATCGGTCTGGCCCTGGCGGCGGCCGGGGCCAGCGCGGTCGGACTGGCCCACGACCTGCCGGTGCTGCTCTGCGTGCTGCTGTTGACCGGCATCGGCAACACCGTCTTCCACCCACAGGCCCTGGCGGCGGCCACCAGCGCCGGCGGCGGCCGCGGCATGCGCCTGAGCGGCTTTTTGGTCGGCGGTGAAGTCGGGCGCGGACTGTGGCCCGTGGCCATCAGCGCGCTGGTCGCCTGGGCCGGACTCGGGGCGCTGCCCCTGATCTGCCTGCCCGCGCTCGTGGCCGTACCGGCGCTGGCGGTCACCGCTCCGGTGCTGCCGCCGCGCCCGTCGCGGTCCAGCGACCTGCGCGGGCGCCTTGGACCGGCAGCCACGCTGGTGGGCTTCAGCGGGTTGCGGGCGGCGGCCGTCTTCGGGCTCTCCACCTTCGCGCCCCTCCTGTGGCACGCCCGCGGCGGATCGTTGGTCGGCGGAGCCTCGCTGCTATCGGCCATGCTGCTGGTGGGTGTGGTCGGCAACCTCGCCGGAGGCTGGATGGCCGACCGCTTCGGCCACCACCTGCCGCTGCTTCTGACGAGTCTGGCGGGGGCGGCGCTGGTGCCCCTGCTGGCCCTGGCCTCCGGCGCATGGGCCTTCATTGTCATGGGGTTGAGCGGCATCGTGCTCTTTGCCGGCTTCCCGCTGACGATGCTGGCGGCCCACGACCTCTTCCCCGAAAGCCGCTCCATGGCGTCGGGGCTCGTCCTGGGCGGCGGCAACGCCGTCGGGGCCTTCGCCGTCTTCGCCCTCGGGCCCCTGGCAGCGGCGGTCGGCATCCCGGCCGCCCTCTGGGCGCTGGCGGCCGGGCTGATCGCGGCGGCGGGGCTGTCCCGGCGCCTGCCGAGCGGGGCCGCGGCACCGGCAGCCTCCGGGTGAGGGCGGCCCGCGAACACAGGGCGAAGCGAATGGGGTGCGCCGGCACGGCCGTTCGGACGGCCGGGGGCGGCTAGCGCAAGCCCAGCCAGGGGAACGGCAGCCAGTGCGGCCAGTGGTCCGGCGGGGACGGGGACGGGGAAGACGGGCCCTGTTGCGGCGGCGTGACGGAAGTCCCCGGCAGGCCGGTGATGCCGATGTAGTGACCCTGGTCGCCGCTGGCCGGGCTGACGGTCGTCGGCTCGGTACCGCGCAGGAAGAGTTCGTGCACGGTGGAGACCGCCGGATTGGGCAGCAGCCCGTCCACGGCGGACACACGCTCTTGCACCACGTCCTGCGGCCGCGTCCACCCGGCCTGTGGCCGGCCCTTCAGGGCGGCGGCCATGAAGTGCGCCCAGATCGGGCCCGCCAGCGAGTTCCCGTAACCCGGTAGGCGCGCCGGCTGGTCGTCCCCCACCCAGACGGTGCAGACCAGGCTCGGGGCGAAGCCGGCAAACCACGCGTCGCGGTGGCCGTTGGTCGTGCCGGTCTTGCCCGCAAGCGGCCAGTAACCGACCAGCGGCAGCAGTCGTTGGCCGGTGCCGTTTTTCATCACGCTCTCCATCAGGCTGTCGACAATGTAGGCGACGCCGGCGTCCAGGACGCGGTGCGGCGCCGGTGGGTGCGGCGCCCACACCACGTGGCCCGAAGCCGTCTCCACCGCATGCACCCCCCAGGGCGCGATCGCCATGCCCAGGTCGGCCAGGGGCACGTAGGCCGAAGCCAACTCCAGCGGCGTCACCCCGTAAGAGCCGAGCGCCAGAGGCAGCGTCGGCTGCATCGGGCTCCAGATCCCCATACTCCGCGCGGTATGCATGACCGCCGCCGGTCCGACGGTCTGAGCCCACTTCACCGCCACCACGTTGACCGAGTCGGCCAGGGCCTGGCGGATGGTGAGGCGGTGGTAGCTGTAGCCGGAATAGTCCTTCGGGCAATAGGGCGTCGACGGGTTGGCCCCAGGGAAACAGACCGGGGCATCCAGGCGGCGGGCGGTCACCGGTTGGTGGGCGGCCACCACCGTCGCGTAGAGAAACGGCTTGAAGGTCGAGCCCGGCTGGCGGACGGCGTCGGTGGCGCGGTTGAACGGGTCGGTCGCGTAGGAACGGCCGCCGATCATCGCCCGCACCGCCCCGGTACGCGGACTGACGGCGACCAGGGCGCCCTGCGGTTCCAGCGTGCCGTTGGGGCCTGTTTGCCCTGGGGGCATATAGCGCGAAAAGGCCTGGTCCGCCGCCGTCTGGTCGCGGGCGCTCAGGGTCGTCAGCACGCGGTAGCCGCCCCGGCGCACGGCGGCCTCCAGCGACGGATCCTGCTGGGCGATCTGCGACAGCACATACGAGATGAAATAGCCGGCGGATGGCGCCGGCAGGCTCAGCCGGCCGCGGTGCAGGCCAAGCGGCCGGGCCGCGGCCGCCTTCGCCTCGGCCGGCGTGATGTCCCCCACCGCGGCCAGACGCTGCAGCACGAAGTTGCGCCGGTTCAGGGCGAGTTGCGGGTGCAGGAAGGGGTCGTACGCCCCGGGCGCCGCCGGCAGACCGGCCAACAGAGCGCACTGGGACAGGTCCAGCCGACTCAGACCGCGGTCGAAGTAGGTGCGCGCCGCCGCGGCGACACCGTACGCCCCCTCGCCGTAGTAGACGGTGTTCAGATACATGTTGAGGATCTGCGCCTTGCTGTGCGTCGCCTGGAGCCGCAGCGTGTAAAGCGCCTCCACCAGCTTGCGCCGCAGGGTGCGCGCCGGGGTCAGGTAGAGGTTTTTGGCCAACTGCTGGGTGATGGTGCTGCCGCCCTCGACGATGCGGCCCGAGCGCAGGTCGACCCAGGCGGCGCGGACGATGGCGACGGGGTTGATGCCGAAGTCCCGGTAGAAGTGGACGTCCTCGGTGGCGATCGTCGCCTGCTGCAACCGCGCCGGGATCTGGGACAGCGCAACCGGCTGGCGGTCCCCGGGGGCGAGCGTGGCCAAGACGCGGCCCCGCCGGTCCAGGATCACCGAGGGCAGGGCCGCGGCCTGGCTGCGCACGGGAAGCAGCGTCGCCGCCGCGGCCACCGCGCCGCAGACGGCGACGGCCGTCCAGCCCAGGGCCCGCACCCAGCGGCGCCCGGGCGTCGCCGCCCCCCCGCCCCCCCCCGCTTTTTCCCCCCCCCCCCCCGCCCCCCTCCGCCGCGGCCCACCCGCGGCCCCCCCGCGGCCTCCCCCGCCCCCCCCCCCCACCCGTTTTCTCCGCTCCATCACCCGCCGCCATATCCATGAGGATACCCGCGGCACCCCGCGGGCATCCTCCGCACCCGCAGCATCCTCAGCGGGCGCGGGCGACGGTGACCGATCCGGCCTGGGCCGTCGTATCGAGGGCGGCCAGGAAGGCCGGGACGTGCAGGGCGTCACTGTCCGCGGCCCCCGGAACCCCGCCGCGCAGGACCTCGTTCAACGCGTCCTCCGCCTGGCCGACGAAGGCCGCGGTCATACCGCTGCGCGCGGCCGAGCCGATCTCCTCCCAGTCGGCGCGGTTCTCCGCCGGCAGCACCACACGCCGCACCCCGGCACGTCGGGCCGCGAGCACCTTCTCCTTGATGCCTCCGACCGGCAGCACCCGCCCGCGCAGGGTGATCTCGCCGGTCATCGCCACATCGCGCCGCACCGGCCTGCCGCTCAGGGCCGACACCATCGCCGCCGCGACGGTGATCCCGGCCGACGGACCATCCTTGGGCACCGCGCCCTCGGGGGCGTGCACGTGGATCTCGCAGCGGCGGTAGAAGTCCGCCGGCAGCCCGAACCGCTCCGCGTGGGCCCGCACGTAGGTGAGCGCGGCCTGGGCCGACTCGCGCATCACCTCGCCCAGCCGCCCGGTCAGTTGCAGGTCGCCGCCCCCCGGCAGCACGCTGACCTCGATGGCGAGCACGTCGCCTCCGGACTCGGACCAGCCGAGTCCCAGCGCCAACCCCACCTCGTCGCGGGCCGGCGCCCCCTGGTGGAAGACGTGCGGCCGGCCGAGAAAACGCGCCAGGTTGCGCTCCGTGATCGAAAAGCGCGCCCCGGGGCGCCGGACCACCTGGCGCACCACCTTGCGGCAGATGGACCCGAGTTCCCGTTCCAGGCCGCGGACCCCGGCCTCCCGGGTATAGCGGTCGATCACCGTGCGCAGGGCGCCGTCGGAAAGGCGCAGGCTCTCGCCGGTGAGGCCCGCGTCGCGTAGCTGGCGCGGCAGCAGGTGCCGGCGGGCGATGGAGACCTTCTCGTCTTCACTGTAGCCGTGGAGTTGGATCACCTCCAATCGGTCGTACAGGGCCCGCGGCAGGGGCTGCAGCGTGTTGGCCGTGGCGATGAACATGACCTCGGACAGGTCCAGGGGCAGTTCCAGGTAGTGGTCGCTGAAGGCCGCGTTCTGCTCGGGGTCCAGCACCTCCAGCAGCGCCGCCGCGGGGTCGCCGCGGTAATCGGCGCTCATTTTGTCGATCTCGTCGAGCAGCACGACGGGGTTGCGCACCGCCGCCTGGCGCATGGCGTGCACCAACCGCCCCGGCATGGCGCCGACGTAGGTGCGGCGGTGGCCGCGCACCTCCGCCTCGTCCCGCACCCCGCCCAGAGACAGGCGCACGAAGGGGCGCTCCATGGCCCTGGCGATCGAGCGCGCCAGCGAGGTCTTGCCGCAGCCCGGGGGGCCGACCAGGCAGAGCACGGCGCCGCGGGCGGGACCGGGCGACAACCGGCGCAGGGCCAGGTGCTCCAGCACCCGCTCCTTGATCCGATCCAGACCGTAGTGGTCTTCGGCCAGCACCTGCTCTGCCGCGTCCAGGTCAATCCGGTCCTCGGCCCGCACCTTCCAGGGGATCGCCAGCAGCCACTCCACATAGGTGCGCACGACGACCCCTTCCGCGGCCAGCGGCGGCATCTTGTCGAGGCGCTCCAGTTCCCGCTCGACGCGTTCGCGGACCGCGTCCGGCAGGTCCAGATCCGCCAGGCGCCCGCGCAACTCCTCGGCCTCACCCCGGCCGCCGGCGCTGTGGTCGCCAAGTTCCTTCTGGATCGCCTTGAGTTGCTCGCGCAGGTAATACTCCCGCTGGGTCCGCTCGATCTGCTTGCGTGCGCGCGCGGCGACCTCCCGCTCGACGTCGCCGACCTCCGTCTCCCGCACCAGCATGCGATGGAGGCGCAACAGCCGTTCGCGCACACCCGGCGTCTCCAGGATCTCCTGGCGGTCCGCCGGCCGGTGCAACGTCCGCGCCGCCACGGCGTCGCACAACCGCCCCGGCTCCTGCACCGGCGGCAGCGCCGTGTCCGCCGGCAGACGCAGCCCGTTGCTGCGCAGCCGCTCCACGCGCCGCAGCAGGGCGGCCCCGAGTTCGGCCAACTCGGGCGTCGCATCGGGGGGGGCGACTTCCTCCACGATCGGATCCACCGCCGCCAGCAGCAAATCGTCGCCCGAATCGCCGGGGCGGAATCCGGTCGCCCGTGCGCGACAGAGACCCTCGACAACGATGCGCACCGTCTGGCCGTTGTCGGCCCGCACCTCGCGCAGCATGCCCACGCTTCCCACCGCATACAGATCGTCCGGCCCGGGCTCTTCGCACTGCGGGTCGCGCTGCGCGCAGAAGAAGACCCGCCCGTCGACCGCCGCCGCCCGCTCGACGGCCCGCAACGACATGGTGCGGCCGATCTGCAACGGCATCCGGGCCCCAGGGAAGACCGCCAGTCCCCGAAGCGGCAGTACCGGGAAGATGTCGCCGGACTCTACCGCCGGCGTCTCCGCGGCGGCATGGCGCGCGCGGGTACGCGTCGACGTGCGACGCGTGCCGCTCTGGCCCACCGCCCGGCGTTGTGGCGCCCGGTCTGCCTCCTTGCGTGAAGCCGCCATCGACACAACCCGCCCTCCGGGGCACACCGCCACCCGTCGTGCGCTGTGCGCCCGCTACTCCAAACGTATGGGAGAGACCGCCCGACGGCCCCTCCGAGATGACTACACGGCCAGACGGCCGCGATTTCGTCGACGCAAGGCCGGTTCTGTAGAACGGGGGGAAGTCCTGCCCTGGTCCACGTGGAGGGACTTGGATTGGCGAAACCTGGAGAGACCGTGCCGGCCCGCCAGGAGCAGCGGCTGGAGCCACCGGCCCACAGCCGAAGCCCGCCGCCGCGGCGTCGATGCCGCGGCGGCGGGCTTCGGCGGGAACACCGATCCGGTTCTAGGCAACGGGCGCCGCCGCACGGGATGGCGGCCCGCGCCGCCGCCTCAACAGGGTGCCGTACGACCACGGGGGGCCGCGGTCACCACCTGCGGACCGGCCAGGGGACGGGGTTCGGATTCGGGCTCCGGCGCCGCGCCCTGCGGTACAGCGGTGGTCCTGGTCGCAGCGGCCAGGGGCTCCGCTGCGGCCACCGCCTCAGCACCTTCGTGCACAAGGGCCTGACCGAGTGCCTGGTCGAAGGTCGCCAGCGGGACCACCGCGATGCCCTCCAGTTCTCCGAAGCCCTGCTGCCAGTTCTCCTCGGGGATCAGCACCCGGCGCGCGCCGGCCTGGCGCGCCGCCTCGATCTTCGCGGGTACGCCGCCGACCGGCCGCAGTCGACCGTGCAGGGAGATCTCACCGGTCATGGCGACCGTGTGCTCCACCTCGCGACCGGTCAGGGCCGAATAGACCGCGACCGCCATGGCGACACCGGCCGAAGGCCCGTCAACAGGTATGCCGCCCGGAAAGTTCACGTGGATGTCCCAGTCCAGCGGGTCACAGCCCGGGTCCAAGCGACGGCGCAACACGGTGAGCACATTGTCCAACGAGGCCCGCGCCATACCCTGGCGGCGCAACGTGCGGCCGTGGCTGGCCATCTCCTCTTCGTCCACCAGACCGGTCACCCGCAGGGTTCCCGCACCGGGACGCGCGGCGTGGGCGGCATACGCTTCCACCTCCAACAGGAACCCGATCTGCGGGCCCGCGACCCCCAGGGCGTTCACCACGCCGACCGCCGGGTGGGAGGGGATGCGGGGCAGCAGGCGCGGCGCGTACTGCCCACTGGTGACGACCCACTCGGCGTCGCAGACGCGGATCAGACTCCGCCCCTCGGACTGTGCCACACCCGCGGAGAGTTGCACGATGTTGACAGCCTCGCGCCCGCTCTGGGCGTAGCGCCGCACCACGTCCAGGACGCCGGCGTCGGCCGCCTTGCCCACCCGGCGGACGGCACTGTGCGCTATCTGCACGACCTCGTCCGGCTGCAGCGGCTGGAAGAACACCTCGAGGCAGCGCGAGCGGATGGCGGGGGGGATCTCCTCGGGGGACCGCGTGGTCGCCCCGACCATGCGGAAGTCCGCCGGCAGGCCGTTTTCGAAGATATCCCTAATATGCCTGGGAAGGTTGGGATCCTCCGAGTTGTAGTAGGCGGACTCGAGGAACACCTTCCTGTCCTCCAAGACCTTCAGGAGCTTGTTCATCTGGACCGGGTGCAGTTCACCGATCTCGTCGATAAAGAGCACACCGCCGTGCGCCTTGGTGACGGCCCCCGGCTTCGGCTGGGGAATGCCCGCGATGCCGAGGGGACCCGCGCCCTGATAGATCGGGTCGTGCACCGAACCGATCAACGGATCGGCGATGCCGCGCTCGTCGAAGCGCGCGGTGGTCGCGTCCAACTCCAGAAAGACCGCGTCGCGCCGGAACGGCGACTGGCCGCTGCGCTTGGCTTCCTCCAGAACCAACCGCGCCGCCGCCGTCTTGCCGACCCCTGGCGGCCCATACAGCAGCACATGCTGCGGATTCGGTCCACACAGAGCCGCGCGCAGAGCGCGCACCCCGTCCCGCTGCCCCACGATATCGTCGAAGCTGCGCGGGCGGGTCCGCTCGGACAGCGGCTCGGTCAGCGCGATCGCGCGCATCCGGGCCAACCGCTCGATCTCCTTGCGCGATTCGCGCTGCACCGCCACGCGGCTTCCCTGCTGGGTCTTGAGCAGATTCCAGAAATAGAGACCGATGACCACGGCGAACACGAACTGCACCGCGGTGAGGATCACGCCGAGAGACACGTGCCTCGCCCCCCTCCGGGTCGGCGGCGAGCCGCCGGGGGCTAGTATCCCTCCGGAGGGGTCGGGTCAACGGCCATGTCCTGGGCCGGGCGGTGCGACCCGGCGGGGACGGCAGTCCGTGGCGGCGCGCGGGCGGTGGCGGAGGCGCCATCGAACTCGGGGGGGCGGCCGCGGCTTCCACCACGGCAAGGGGCGGGCGCCGCACCCGCGGCCGCCCGCCCCCTCGCCGACCCAAACGCGCGCCTGGGACCAACCGTCCGCCCGCCGGCTAGGCAGGCTCCTCGCGCTTGCGCTTGCGCGGCACCAAAAGGGGTATCTTGTGCTCGGCGACGACGTCGCGCGTCACGACGCACTTGCCGATGTCGCCGCGCGAGGGCATGTCGAACATGACCTCCAGCATGATCTCCTCGATGATCGCCCGCAGCCCGCGCGCGCCGGTCTTGCGCTGCATGGCGCGCTGTGCGATCAAACCCAGCGCCTCGTCCTGGAACTCCAACTGCACGTTGTCCATGTGGAAGAACTTCTGGTACTGCCGCACCAGTGCGTTCTTCGGCTCCGTGAGGATGCGCACCAGGGCCGCCTCGTCCAACGGGTCCAGGGTGGCCATCACCGGCAGGCGGCCGATGAACTCCGGGATCAGCCCGAACTTGAGCAGGTCCTCCGGCATGACCTGGGAGAAGATGGCGCCCAACTGGGCGTCGTCGGCGCGGCTGACCAGTTCGGCACCGAAACCGATGGACTTCTTACCGACGCGCG
The DNA here is from genome assembly GCA_021806565.1 of Bacillota bacterium. Classification (GTDB taxonomy): domain Bacteria; phylum Bacillota; class Sulfobacillia; order RBS10-35; family JAJYVN01; genus JAJZXK01. The sequence goes on from JAJZXK010000005.1 coordinate 46,863, forward strand.
ACTGGATGATGCGCTCCAGCCCGTCGAACGCGCCGCCGCAGATGAAGAGCACGTTGGTGGTGTTGATCTGGATGAACTCCTGGTGGGGGTGCTTGCGCCCGCCCTGAGGCGGCACGGAGGCGACGGTGCCCTCAAGGATCTTCAGCAGGGCCTGCTGCACGCCCTCGCCGGAGACGTCGCGCGTGATCGACGGGTTTTCCGACTTGCGTGCGATCTTGTCGACCTCGTCGATATACACGATGCCCTTTTCGGCCTTCTCGACGTCGTAGTCCGCCGCCTGGATCAGCTTCAGCAGGATGTTTTCGACGTCTTCACCGACGTAACCGGCCTCGGTCAGGGAGGTCGCATCCGCGATGGCAAACGGCACGTTGAGGATGCGCGCCAGGGTCTGCGCCAGCAGCGTCTTGCCGCTGCCGGTCGGACCCAGCAAGAGGATGTTGCTCTTTTGCAGTTCGACATCGTCGACCTTGCCGCCCAGGTGCACGCGCTTGTAGTGGTTGTACACGGCGACCGCCAGGGACTTTTTCGCCTTCTCCTGGCCGATCACATACTGGTCGAGTACATCCTTGATCTCGCGCGGCTTGGGGATGTCCTTGAGGTTGACATCGACCTCTTCGGTCATGTCCTCGTCGATGATGTCGTTGCACAAATCGACGCATTCGTCGCAGATGTACACCCCGGGACCGGCGATAAGCTTGCGCACCTGCTCCTGGTGCTTGCCGCAGAAGGAGCACTTCAAGGGGCCCTTGCCATCATCGGTGAACTTGAACACCGCGTTTCGACCTCCCCCGGGGGGACGCTAGCGGCTACCGCCCTCAGCCTTCCCGGGACGGGCAGGCATGATCTCGTCGATGATACCGTATGCCTTGGCTTCCTCGGCTGACATGAAGTAGTCCTGCCTCAGATCGGCCTTGACCTTCTCCATGGGCTGGCCGGTGTGCTTGACATACAGCTCCGCAACCCGATCGTAGGCCTTGAGGAGTTCATCCGTCCAGATCTTGACGTCGGTCGCGCGGCCCTGGCCGCCTCCGCCCCAAGGCTGGTGGATCATGATACGCGAGTGCGGCAGGGCGTACCGCTTGCCGGGAGCGCCGGCCGCCAGCAGCACCGAGCCCATGCTCGCGGCCATCCCCACGCAGGTGGTCGCCACCGGCGGCTTGATGTACTGCATGACGTCGTAAATCCCCAGACCCGCGTCGACGCTGCCCCCCGGGCTGTTGACGTAGATCTGCACGTCGCGGTCCGGGTCCTCCGCCTCAAGAAACAGCAGTTGCGCGATGACCAGGTTGGCGACCTGGTCGTCGATCGGCGAACCCAGGAAGATGATCCGCTCCTTGAGCAGGCGCGAATAGATGTCGTAGGCCCGCTCGCCGCGCGCGGACTGCTCGACCACCATCGGCACGTAGGCGCGGATGTTCCGCCGGATCTCCTGCAATCGCGAGTAGCCCCACGCGCTCATGCTTCCCCGTCCTCCCCCGCGCCAGCCGGCGCGGCCGCGGCGCCTTCGTCCCCCGCCGAGCCGGTCGCCTCTGCGGCCACAGCCCCGACCGGCCCCACCCGTTCCGTCATGTAGGTGAAGCCCCTGCCCTGGGCGAGCCGGCTCTGCAGGCGCCGCCGCGCCTCCGGCCGGTTCAGCCACTCCCGCATCCGGGGCGCATCGCGCCCGGATTCCGCCGCGATCCGGTCGATCTCCGTGTCCACCACTTCCGCCTCGGGCACCCGCCCGGCGGCCTGCGCGATCGCCTCAAGCACGAGCTGCCGCTTGGCCAGTTGCGCACCCGACTCCCGCACCTGGGCCCGCGGCCCTCCGGCGCCAGTGGCTTCCTGTTCCGCCAGGATCGCCCGCCACTGCTCCGCGCTGACGCCGATCTCCTGGCGTAGGTTCTCCAGCAACTGCTCGACCTGCTCGTCCACCAGCACCTCTGGGACATCGACCTCGCTGGCGTCGGCGATCGCCGTCAGCCACTGCTCCGCAGCCGCCTGGTTGGCGCGCTGGTCCGCCACCTGCTCCAGTCTATTGCGCAGATCGGCCCGCAACTCCTCCAGCGTGTCGTGCTCGCTGACGTCACGGGCGAAGGCGTCGTCCAGTTCCGCCAGCTCCGGCCGCTTGAGGTCGGTCAGGGTCACAGAGACCCGGGCCTCCTTGCCTGCCAGGCGCGGCGTGGCCTCCGTCTCAGGGAGGACGAACTTCACCTTCGTGGTCGCCCCGGGCATCATCCCCACAACGGCCGCGTCGATCTCGGACCGCAGCGTGCCCGACCCGAGCACGGCCTGCCGCTGCGGCTCCTGGATCAGCCCCCCGCCCTCCAGTGTGCCCTGAACATGGAGTTCCACCAGATCCCCGCCCTGAGCCGGACCGTCACATGGGGCCCAGGGGGCGTGGCGCCGCCGCATCTGCTCCAACGCCTGATCGACGTCGGCCTCGGCGACCTCGGACACCTGGCGCTCGGGCTTGAGCGCCTCGTAGTCGGGTAGCCGCACCTCCGGTTGCACCGGCACCGTCGCGACGAACTCCAGGGGCTCGCCGTCGGCGTAGCGGCGCACATCGATCTGCGCCTGACCGATGGTCGGCACCGCCTGCTGCTCGACGGCAGCCCGGTAGAAGCGCTGGACCAGAGGATCGAGCGCCTCCTGCAGCACCCGCTCGCGCCCGACCACGCGCTCCACCAGGGAAGCCGGCGCACGGCCCGGCCGGAAGCCCGGCACACGCACCTGCCGCGCCAGGCGATGCAGCGCCTCGGCGATCTCTGGCGCCATTTCGTCCGGAGCCACCTCGATCTGCAGGCTGACCCTGCTACCGCTCTCTGGTTCCATGGTTGCCTTCAAACGTCCGTCGCCCCCAAGCGAAGCAGCGGGGGGGCGGCACCTGCCGCCCCCGCCAGCGCGGTCGCACCCGCGGCCGCCGCCCGATTCCCTTCATTCTAGCCATGGAGGAATGCGCCGGGCAAGATGCCGATCGCGACCGTCGCCACTGCGGCCAGGCCGGCGACCAGGGCGACGCCCGTCGGCAGCGGCGCGGCCGGCTCACCGTCGTCCGGCTGCAGCGCCGCCACCACCAACTTGAAGTACGGCACCAGGGCGACCAGCGTCGCCACCACCACCAGCACCGCCGCCAGCGGCCGCCCGCCGCCGGTCAAGAGCTGCAGCAGCCACAACTTCGCCAGGAACCCGCCGGTCGGCGGCACCCCGGCCAGCGACAGCAGGCAGATGACGAAGGCCGCCGTCAGCCACGGGTGGCGGCGCCCCAGCCCGGCGAGCGACGCCATGCCGTCCGCGCTGCGTCCATCGCCGACGGCCGCAACCACCGCGAATACGCCCAGTGAGGCGACGGCGTAAGCGATCAGGTACAGCAGAGCCACCGGCTCCCAGGCCGGCGGTGCCTGCAGCCCCTGGACCAGGGCGCAGGTGCACGAGGCCGCCTTGCCACTGACCCAGATCGCCGGCACCAAGAGCGCCAGCACCAATGTACCGGCGTTGGCGATGCCCGAGAAGGCGAGCAACCGCTTGAGCCCCGGCTGGCGCAGAGCCAACAGATAGCCGACGAACATCGAGACCACGGCGCTGACCAGCAACGCCGCCGCGAACGGCCCCGACAGGCCCAGGGCCCCGGCGGCGACCCGCGCCAGGGCGGCGAAGGCTGCCGCCTTGGTGCCCACGGCCATGAAGGCGGTGATGGGGGTCGGCGCCCCCTCATAGACGTCCGCCGTCCAAAGCTGCATCGGGGCCAGCGCGAGCTTGAACGCGAGGCCGGCCACCAGTAGCGCCAGCCCGACCGCGCCGAGCGGGCCGTGGCCGGCCCCCCGCACCGCCGGGCCGATCGCCAGGCTGCCGGTAGCCGCGTAGCTCAGGGCCGCCCCATAGAGCAACAGTCCCGAGCCCAGGCCGCCGAGCACGAAATACTTGAAGCCCGCCTCCGCGCCGCGCCCGTCGTGCAGCGCGAACGCCGTCAAGACGTAGAGGGCGAGCGACAGGACCTCGATGCCCAGAAAGAGCACGATCAGGTTGCCGGCCGCCCCCGCCAGCGCCATGCCGGCGGCCGACCAGAGCACCAGCGCCAGGTAGGCCGACCAGCGCCTGCCCCAGCCCAACGGCGCGGGTAACACCGTCGCGGCCACCGCCCCGGCGATCGCCACCAGGTCGGTGACCCGCGCCAGCGTGCCGCCGAGCACCGCGCCGTGGAACGCCGCCGGCAGGCCGCCGCCCGCCAGTGCGGCCGCAGCCGCAGCGGCCAGGACCACGAGCGCCGCCCCCCGCAACAATCCGGCGGCGCCCTCCCAAAACAGGTCCAGCAGCAGCACGACCACCGCGCCAGCCCCGAGCAGCACCACCGGAGCCGCAACCCCTCCGAGCCCCTGCATCGCTGTGCGGCGGCGCCCCCGGGGGCACCGCCCTCCCCGCCTTCCCGTAGCGACTAGTCGGCCGTCAGACCCGGGCCGCGCGCGCGGATGCCACCGCGGCCGCCACCGCCGGGGCCGCTCGCTGCGGCACCGGACGCGGCCAGAGGCCGATCAACACCAGCAGGGCCGCGAGCGGCGCCAGGAGCCAACGCTCGCCGGCGCGCAGATCCGCCACATCCGCCTGCTCCCGCCGTTGCGGTCCGTGCAGCACCAACTGGATCAGGCGCAGCAGGTAGGCGGCGGCCAGCACCAGCGCCACCCCGCCGACGACCGCCAGCGCGGGGTTATATCGGAAGATGCCGACCAGCATCCACAACTCGCCGGGGAAGCCGGCCAGGCCGGGCAGACCGAGGGCCGCCATGGCCGCCAGCACCAGCGCCCCCGCCAGGGCCGGAGCGCTGCGCGCCAACCCGCCCATCTCGGCCAGGGTCACCGGGCCGCCCATGCGCGACTCCAGCATGCCGATCAGCAGAAAGAGGGCCGCCGTGAAGAGGCCGTGCGCCACCAGTTGGATCACCCCGCCGCTGATGGCCGAGGCACGCGCCGTCGTGAAGGCGATCGCCACCAGACCCAGGTGGCTGACGCTGGAATAGGCGAGCAGCCGCCGCGGATCGCGCGCGGCCAGGGCGCACAGCCCCCCATACAGGATGCTGACCAATCCGACCGCGATCAGCACCGGGCGCAAGAAGGCCAGTCCGGCCGGCAGAAGCGGCAGGAGCAGCGCCAGCATCCCGTAGAGTCCCGCCTTGCTCTGCACCGCGGCGACCAGCGCGGCCGCAGGGGCCGGCAGGGAGGCGTAGGTATCGGCCACCCAACCGTGCAGCGGCCACAGCGGCGTCTTGACGGCGAAGGCGATCATCAGGGCCACCGCGACCGGGACGGCCACCGCGGACGGCACGTGCCGGCCGGCGCCGAAGCCTCCGGCGACGCCCAGTCCCGGCATGTGGACGCGCATGGCGATCAGGGTCGCCAGGCCCAAGAGCAGCGCCACGCTGCCGCCGACGTTGTAGAGGAGGAAGCGCCAGGCGGCCTGCCGCGCCCCGGCGCCGCCGAACCCCAACAGGAGGAAGTAGGCGGGGATCAGCATCCCCTCCCAGAAGATGTAGAACAGCATGAGGTCGCGCGCCAAAAACAAGCCGCTGGCGGCCCCGCCCAGCAGGGTCAGCCAGGCAGTGAAGGCCGGCCCAAGTCGCAGCCCGGCCAGCGTGCACAGGAAGGTCAGCAGCAAGGTCATGGTGACCAAGAGCCAACTCAGCCCGGAAAGCCCCAGGCTGTAGCGCGCCACGCCGCCGTACGGCCCCGACAACCAATGCGCGCTCTCCCCGAGGTGGCCGGCGCCGGGCCAGAGGGCGATGCAAAGCGCCAGAGCGACGCCCGTCGCCGCCGGAGCGAGCCAGGATACCCTTCGGCCACCGACCGCCACGGCCAGCGCCGCGAGCGCCGGCAGGGCCCAGAGCAGAGTCAGCAAGGCCGCACACCCTCCCACAGCCCAACGGATCGCCCGCTAACGCACTCGCAGGGCATACAGCAACACCGCCGCGGTGCCGAGGAACATCGCCAGGGCGTAGCGGCGCACCAGACCCGACTGCCACATCGAAAGACCCCGGCCGGCCGTGGCGACGGCACCCGCCGCCAGGCCCTCCAGGGCGGGCCGCGCCGCGCCCTCCCAGCCGGACCAAAGCCATTCGGCCAGCGCGTGGGTCGGACGGATCAGCACCGCCTGCCAGGCCGCCTCCCAACCCCATTCGCCCCTGGCCAGTTCGCCCAGCGGCGAGGCGGTCCAGCCGTCCGCCGCGGCCGCACCGCTGCGGTAGCGGGCCCAGGCGGCCCCGAAGCCGATCAGGGCCAGCACCGTGGAGATGGCCATGCTCGACGGATCGAGCGCCACCCCCCAGGCGTGCTGCAGGCCGACCGCCGCCGCACCGCCGACGACGGCCAGCACGGCCAGGACCGCCGTCGGCCAATAGAGACTCGCGCCCGTGGGCGCGTGGGCGGCGGCGCCGCGCGCCTCCCCGCCGAAGGTCAGGTAGTAGGCGCGGAAGATGTAGAACGGCGTGACCAGCGCCGCCAGGGCCAACAGCAGGTAGGCGGGCAGGTGGCCGCCGGAAAGCAGCGCCCCCATCACCGCATCCTTGCTCCAGAAGCCCGCAAACGGCGGGATGCCGGCCAGGGCCAGGGCGCCCAGAAGGAAGCCCCAGCGCGCCAAGGGCAGCACCCGCCCCAGACCGCCGTAGCGCCGCATGTCGCGCTCGTCCCCGGTGGCGTGCATCACGAGGCCGGCGCACATGAACAGGAGGGCCTTGAAGAAGGCGTGCGTCACCACATGGCTGACCCCGGCGGCGACCGCCCCGAAGGCCACACCGGCGATCATGTAGCCGACCTGGCTCATGGTGGAGTACGCCAAGAGTCGCTTGAGGTCGTATGCGAACACCGCAGTGACGGCCGCGGCCGCCGCGGTCAGGGCACCCAGATCGCCCGCCACGGCCGCCGCGCCGGGCGAAGCGGCGAAGATGCCGCGGCAGCGCGCGATCAGGTAGACACCCGCCGTGACCATCGTCGCGGCGTGGATCAGGGCACTCACCGGAGTGGGGCCCTCCATCGCGTCCGACAGCCACGACTGCAGCGGCAGTTGGGCCGACTTGGCCGCCGCGGCCAAGAACAAAAGCAGGGCCGCCGCTGTCGCCGCGCCGCCATGGCCGCGCAGCAGGGCCAGACCGTGGGAGCCGAGCACCGTCCCGAAGCCGACACCGCCGACCGCGCGCCAGATGACCGCGATGGCCAGCAGCAGGGCGACGTCCCCGACGGTGTTCAGCAGAAAGGCCTTGCGGGCCGCGACCACGGCCTCCGGCCGCTGATACCAGAAGCCGATCAGGAGGTAGGAGGCGAAGCCCACCCCGGCCCAGCCGACGAGCAGTAGCGGCAGGCTGCCGGCGAGCACCAAAAGCAGCATCGCGGCCACAAACAGGTTCATCCCCGCGAAGTACCGCCCGTAGTCGGCGTCCGACTCCCCGCCCATGTAGGCCAGGGAGTAGACGTGGATCAGAAAGCCCACCCCGGTGATCACCAGCACGAAGACCGTGGAGAGCCCGTCCACCCAGAGGTCGAGCGGCACCCGCAACCCGCCGCCGGCGCCCCAGACGCCCAGGACGACCCTCGCCCCGCCGTGCAGGGCGCCGTGCGTCCCGAACGGATCCTGTCCGGCGCCCGGACCGGCCGAGGCCATCGCCACGGCCGCGATGAAGGCACAAAGCACACTACCCGCGCCCACCAAGCCCTGAACCTGGCGCGGCAGGCGCACCAGAGCCAACAGTGCCGCCCCGGCCAGCGGTAGGAGCAGACAGAGCAACGCACTCAACCCGACGGCAGCGATCGCGGATCCCTCCCCCTGCGCCCCCGCGCGGGGGCGCCCCGACATGCCGCCCCCGCGTCCGCACTCAGCCGCGCAACCACTTCAGCCGGTCGGCGTCCAGGTGCCCCCGGTTGCGGCCGAGCAGCACCGCCAGCGCCAGCCCGACGGCCACGTCGGCCGCCGCCACCGTGATCACCACGAAGGTGAAGACCTGCCCGCCAAGGGCGCCGTAGTGTCGTGCCGCCGCCACCAACGCCAGGTTGGCGGCATTCCACATCAGTTCGATCGCCATCACCATCACCAGCGGGTCCCGGCGCAGCAACACGCCGGCCGCCCCGATCACAAACAGCACCCCGCTCAGCCCGAGGTAGGCCGAAAGGTGTGGCATCAGTCCCGTCCCCCCCCGACCCCGCGGCGCGGATCCATGGCGGCGTGGCTGACGTCCAGGGCCGGCCCTTCCGGCTCCGCCTCCGGCTCCGTCGGCGGCCGCCGCATCGCCTCGTCGTGGCCGGTGCTGAGCGCCACCACCCCGACGATGGCCGTCAACAGCGCCAGGGCCGTAGCCTCAAACGGCAGCAGGTACGGCCCGAACAGCGCCTGGCCGAAGGCACTCACCCCGCCGAAGCCCGCCGGCAGCGCGTGCGGATTCGCCCCCGCCGCCCCGGCGCCGGCCGCCAGCAAGAGCACGGCGGCGATCACCACCCCCGCCCCGATCGTCCAGCCGAGCTGGCCCGTCAGCGGCTCCGGTTCCGCCGGGTCGGGCCGGGTGCGGGCGCTGAGCAGTCCGAGTACGAAGAGGAAAAGGACCATCACCGCCCCGGCGTAGAGCAGGACCTGCACCAGCCCCAAGAACGGCGCGTGCAGCGTCATATACAGCACGGCCAGGCTGCACAGGTGCACGATCAACCACAGAACGCTGTGCACCGGATGCCGCGCGGTGACCACCCCGATCGCCGCGGCGACGGCGGCGGCGCCGATGAGCGCGAAGCTGATCATCCGGCCATCTTCCCCCCCGCACCGGCCGGCGGCCGGACCGGTTCCGCCTCCGGCGCCACCACGGCCGGGTCGGGCACCGTCAACCACCGCTTGTCGACCAGAAAGTCCTCGCGGCGGAAGGCGACGAAATCGTGCCGCGGCGTGAGCTGGATCGCGCCCGTCGGGCACGCCTCCTCGCACATGCCGCAGAAGATACAGCGGAGCAGGTCGATCTCGTAGCGCCAGGCGTAGCGCTCCCCGGGCGACACCGCGGCGTCCGGCGGGTTTTCCGCCGCCTCGACCGTGATGCAGTGCGCCGGGCAGGCCGCCTGGCACAGTTCACAGCCGACGCACTTTTCCAGCCCGCCGTCGTGGCGGTCCAGGATGTGCAGCCCCCGGAAGCGCTCCGGCACCGGACGCTCCCGCTCGGGGTAGTCCACCGTGACCCGCGGTCGGAACAGGTACCCGAACGTCGTCGCGAGCCCGCGCCCCAGCGACCGCACCTGTGAAAGGGCGCCCATCACCGCCACCCCCCGCCGACCACGAACACCGAGATCCAGATCAGGTTCAGGAAACCGATCGGCACGAGTACTTTCCAGCCGAACTGCATCAACCGGTCATAGCGGATGCGCGGGAACGTCACGCGGATCCAGATGAACAAGAAGAGGTACAGCGCCATCTTGGTCAGGAGCCACCAGACCGACGGGCCGAGCCCGAACGGGCCGTTCCAGCCGCCGAGAAAGAGCAATGCTCCCAGGGCACTGAGCGTAAACATGTTGATGTACTCCGCCATGACGAAGCTGGCGAAGCGGAACCCCGAATACTCCGTATGGAACCCCGCGACCAGTTCGCCCTCGGCTTCCGCCAGGTCGAAGGGCGCCCGGTTGGTCTCGGCCACCGAGCAGATGACGAAGATCACAAAGCCGAGGATGTCGGGGATGAAGGCCCAGGTGTGCAGCGACTGCTGCGCGACGAGCCGAGGCAGGCTGAGCGAACCGCCGAGGACCACGGCCGAGATGACGGCCATACCCAGGGCCAGTTCGTAGCTGACCATCTGCGCTGAGGCGCGCAGGCTGCCCAAGAGCGCATACTTGCTCTGGCTGGCCCAACCGCCCAGGCTGATCCCATACACGCCGAGCGAGGCGACCGCGAGCACGAAGAGCAGGCCCGTGCTGGGATTGGCGATGGAAAGCGGCAGTAAGAAGCCGCCGATGTGAAGTGCCGGCCCGAGCGGGATCACGGCGAAGGCGGCCAGGGCGACAAACAGCGTCAGGGCGGGTGCGACGTGGAAGACCAGACCGTCCGCCGCCAGCGGCTGGGCGTCCTCCTTGGCCAGCATCTTCAGCGCGTCGGCCAGCGGCTGCAAAAGACCCCACGGGCCGACGCGCACCGGGCCCCAGCGCAACTGAAAGTAGCCGATGACCTTGCGCTCCATCACCATGAAATAGGCGAAGGCGCTCATCAGCAACACAATCAGGATGACGGACCGGACCAATACGTAGCCGAGCGACATGCCGTTCAACGTGCCGCCACCCCCGCCGCAGCCGGCACCGCGGTGACGCGCACGCGCGGGCCGAGCCGGTTGCCGCCGAAGTCATGGGCGGCCAGGACCACCCACCCGGGGAGCACGCCGGCGTCCAGGCGCACGGTGCCCCGCACGGTGGTTCCCGCGCCGTGCAGGTGCACCGCCGCGCCTTCCTGCAGCCCGAGCCGGTCCGTCCCCTCGGGATTCAGCCGCACCTCGCCCGCAACGTGCACCGGTTCCAGGTTCGGGTCGAAGGCCGCGGTCCCGCCACCGGCAAACAGTCGCGGCCGCAGCAGCAGCCCGAGTTCCTCGCCGGATCCACCGCCGGGACGTTCGCCGCCGGCTTCGGGCAGGCGCACCCGGGCCGGCGTCTCCGCCTCCGGCGGGGCCTGGTCGGCCAGGGTCACATTCAGGGCCGCCGCCAGCCGCCGCAGGATCATGCCGTCCGCCAGGGCGCCGGCCGGCCCGGCGACCGCCCGCGCCACCGGCTGGCTCTGCCCGACGAGGTTGCTGGTATGGCCGGCCTTCTCCAGCGCCCCCAGGGCCGGCAGCACGACGTCCGCCCGCTGTGCGGTCTCGGTCAGAAACAGGTCCTGAACCACCAGGAACGGCACCGCGTCCAGGGCGCGGTCCGCCAGTTCGCCGTCCGGGAAACTGCGCAGGGGGTTGGCTCCCACCACATACAGCGCCTGGAGGTCGCCGGAGGCTGCCGCGTTCAGGATGCCGGCGGCGTCGCGGCCGGGTTCCCGCGGCAGTTCCGCCCCCCAGACGGCCGCCACCTCGGCCCCCGCCCCGACGGCGTGGTAACCCGGCAACAGGTCCGGCGCCAGCCCGGCCGCCTCGGCGCCACGGGCGTTGGCAAACTCCCCGACGACCAGCAGCGGGGCGCCGAGCGCCGCCACCGCCTCCGCCAGGGCCGGCCCGCCGCGCCCGTTCCAGATGACCAGGGGCGATTGGGCGGCTGCGAACTCCGGGGCCAGTTCGGCCACACGCCGCGCCAGTTCGTCCGGCGCGCAGGCCACGCGCCGGCTGGCCGCGTGGCGCAGGTTGCGCACCGGGCCGAGGTCGATGACCGTGGCCCGCCGTGCGGTGCGCCGCAGCCGGATGTCCAGGACCGGGGCCTCCTCCAGGGGGGACGTATCCAAAAGCAGCACCAGGTCCGAACGGTCGAGGTCGGTGATCGCGGCCTCCGAAAGACCGATGGCCGCCGGGGCGGCAAAGCCCTGGTAGCCGACGCGCCAGTCCACATCGTTCGTGCGCAGCCCGAGGCGCGCCAGTTGAGACAGGGCCAGGGACTCTTCGTCCGTCAACCGTCCGCCGCCCAGGACGGCCGCGGGCCCCGCCGTCAGTCCGGCCGCGGCCGCGCTGAGGGCCTCTTCCCAGGTCGCCGCCCGCAACTCGCCGTCGCGGCGCACCAGCGGGGTGGCGAGGCGCTGCTCCGCCAGCGTGTGGCCGAAACCGTAGCGCCCGCGGTCACAGAGCCAGCCGGCGTCGACCGCCTGGTTCTCCCGCCACAGCAGGCGCACGATCTTCGGACCGCGCAGGTTCACCGTCAGGTTGCACCCCAGGGAACAGCCCTGGCAGACGGAAGGGACCGGCCGCACGTCCCAGGGCCGGGCCTTGAAGCGGTAGGTGTGGCTCGTCAGCGCCCCGACCGGACACAGTTCGGTGTTGTTGCCGGAGAAGTAGCCGGCGTAGGGCTCACCGGCGCCGGTGTCGATCACGGTGCGGTCGCCGCGCTCCTTGAGCACGAGGTTCTGTTCGTGCAGCACCTCGTTTTCGTAGCGCACGCAGCGCTGGCAGAGGATGCAGCGCTCCTGATCGAGCACCAGGAAAGGACCGAGGTCTTCGGCCTTGTGCCGCAGGATCTTTTGCTCGGCGAACTGGCTCTTACCCGGGCCGTATGCCAGGGTGAAGTCCTGCAGGTCGCACTCGCCGCCCTTGTCGCAGACCGGGCAGTCCAGCGGGTGGTTGATCAGCAGGAACTCCAGCACCTGCTGGCGCGCCAGCTTGGCCGGGTCGCTCATCGTCTCGATCTTCAGACCCTCGAAGACCGGCGTCGTGCAGCCGGTGGTCACGATGGGCCCACGGGTAGCGACCGGCGGTCCCTCCACCTGCACCATGCACACCCGGCAGGCGCCGACCGGCTCCAGCCGGGGATGGTAGCAGTAGTAGGGGATGGGGCGGCCGACCTGACGGACCGCGTCCACGATCAGCGTGCCGCGCGGGAAGGTGTACGGCTTGCCGTCGATGGTGCAGGACACCGTACTGGGCGGCGCGGCCGGGGCCTGCGGCCCGGCGGAGGGATTGCTGCTCATCGGATCGCCACCTCCTGGCGGGCCATGGGGCACGAGCCGTGCTCGTGCGCCACGAACGCGTCGCGGAAGGCCCGCAGGGCCGACTGCAGATAGGTCACCGAAAAGTCTCCCAGCAGGCAGAGGCACTTGCGGCCGCCGATCCCCTGGCACAACTGCTCGAGCCGTTCGGTGTCCCCCGGCCGGCCCTGCCCATGTTCCATGCGGTACAGCACCTTCTCGGTCCAGCCCGTGCCCTCGCGGCAGGGGGTGCACTTGCCGCACGACTCGTGGTGGTAGAAGCGCGCCCCCAGGTAGGCCACGTGCACCGGGCAGTCGCGCTCGTCACACACCAGCATGCCGGCCGACCCGAGCATGGAGCGGATGGCCATCATCGAGTCGAAGTCCAGCGAGACGTCAAGGTCCTTGGGCTGGATCAGGGCGGAACTCGCGCCGGCCGGCAGGATGAACTGCAACTCGTGGCCCGGTTCGAGCCCGCCGGCGTGCTCCTCGATCAGTTCGCGTAGCGGCGTGCCCATCTCGATCTCGTAGTTCCCCGGCCGGCGCACTCGGCCGCTGACCGAGCAGATCTTGGTACCCGGGCTCTTTTCGGGCCCGATCGCCGCAAACCAGGCGCCGCCGTTTTCGACGATCCCGGGCAGGTTGGCGATCGTCTCGACGTTGTTGATCACCGTCGGCATGCCGTAGAGCCCGGCGGCGGTGGGGAACGGCGGCTTGGTGCGCGGATGGCCGCGCTTGCCCTCCAGCGACTCCATGATCGCGGTCTCCTCGCCGCAGATGTAGGCACCGGCGCCGCGGTGCACGACGATCTCGTGACTGAACCCGCTGCCGAGGATGCGCTCGCCGACCAGACCGGCATCGCGGGCCATCTCCACCGCGCGCTTCAGGATCGCGTATCCCTCGTAGAACTCGCCGCGCAGGTAGACGAACGTCTTGGCCATGCCGCAGGCGTAGGCGGCGAGCAACGCGCCCTCGATGATGCGGTGCGGGTTGCGCTCGATCAGCATGCGGCCCGAGAACGAGCCCGGCTCGCTCTCGTCGCCGTTGAGGATGAGGTAGCGGGGCCGGCCGTCGTTGGGCAGGGTGCTCCACTTGAAGGCGGCGCCGGCGCCCGCGCCGCCGCGGCCGCGCAGGTTGCTCGTCTTCACTTCGTTGAAGACGTCCTCGGGCGACATGCCCCCGAGCGCCTTGGCCAACGCCGCGTAGCCACCGCGACCGCGGTAGACGTCCAGCCGCGTCAGATCGTGGGTGTCCATCCCCTCGGTCAGCAGCTTGCGGATCACGCCGGATCCCCCCCCTGGCCGCGCAGCCGCGCCAGCGCACCCTGCTTATCCAGCGGCCCCTCCATGCGCTCGTTCCAGAGGCAGCTGGGGGCATGGTCGCATGCCGCCAAGCACTCGACCACCTCCACGCTGAAGGAGCCGTCCGGGGCGGTCTCCCCCGGGCCGACCCCCGTCTCGGCGCGCACGTGCTCGAGAATCTCCTCGGCGCCCTTCATGGCGCAGGCCAGGCTGCGGCAGACCTGCAGGCGCCGCGTGGCCGGCGGGGTGCGCCGATACATGCTGTAGAAGGAAAGCACCGACTCCACGTCGCTCGCCGTCAACCCGAGCAGTTCCGCCACGGTCTCCACCGTCTGCGGCGTCACCCAGCCGTCCGCCTCCTGCGCCTGCCACAGAAGGGTCAGTAGGGCGGAGCGTGGGGACGGATAGCGCGCGACGGCGGCACGGGCGGTCTCCAGGTCCAACGGCATCAGCGGTCCACCTCGCCCATGATCATGTCAAGGCTGCCGACGGCGGCGACGGCGTCCGCCACCAGCGCCCCGTCCAGCACGTACTTGAGCGCCTGCGTGTTGTAGAAAGAGGGCGCCCGCACCCGCATGCGGTAGGGCCGGGGACCACCGTCGGCCACCACGTAAAAACCGAGTTCACCCCGCGGGCTCTCCACCGCCTGGTAGACCGCCCCGGCGGGCACCCGGAACCCCTGGCTGGCCAGCTTGAAGTGGTGGATCAGCGACTCCATCGAGGTCTTGAGTTCCTCCCGCGGCGGCAGGGTGATCTTGCGATCCGCCGACTTCCACGGCCCGGAGGGCATCCCGTCCAGGGCCTGGCGCACGATGCGTGCGCTCTGTTCCATCTCGTCCATGCGCACCAGGTAGCGCGCGTACGAGTCACCCTCCGTGCGAGTGGGGATGTCGAACTCGAAGTGCTCATACCCGCTGTAGGGCGTAACCCGGCGCAGGTCGTGCGCCACCCCCGCGGCCCGTAGCGCCGGCCCGGTTACGCCGAACGCCCGGCACTGCTGCGCCGGCAGGAGGCCGATGTCGCGGGTTCGCCCGACGAAGATCGGGTTATCGTCCAGAAGCGAGCGGAAGTCGTGCATCCAGCGCGGGAACTCCTGCAGAAAGCGCTCGACCATGCCGGGAAGCTGCGGCGGCAGGTCGTACAGCAGCCCGCCCACCCGGATATACGAAAGGTTCATGCGCACCCCGGCCACGGCCTCGTACATGTCGAGGATGGCCTCGCGCGCCTGAAACGCGTAGAAGTAGACGCTCATCGCGCCCAGGTCCAGGGCGTAGGTGCCCAGCCACACCAGGTGCGAGGCGATCCGCGACAGTTCGCTCATCAGCACCCGGATGTACTGGCCGCGCGGCGGCACCTCGACGGACAGCAGCCGTTCGACCGCGAGGCAATAGCCGAGGTTGTTGATCAACGGCGACAGGTAGTCCATGCGGTCGGTGTCCGTCACCGCCTGTTGCCAGGTATGGTGTTCGGCGTTCTTTTCGATCCCGGTGTGCAGGTACCCGATCTCGGGGACGCAGTGCACGACGGTCTCACCGTCGAGTTCGAGCACCAACCGCAGCACCCCGTGCGTGGCGGGGTGCTGCGGGCCCATGTTCAACACCGTCGTCTCGGCCAAGGCGGATCCACCCCTCACAGGGACAGCTGCCGGGACGCCACCTACAGCGCGTATGGACTGTCCGGGTTGAGGGCGCGCGGCCCCTCCAACGGGTAGTCCCTGCGCAACGGATGCCCGTCCCAGTCGTCCGGCAGCATCAGCCGCCGCAGATCCGCATTCCCGCGCCAGCCGACGCCGAACAGGTCGTAGATCTCCCGCTCGGGCCAGCCGGCCCCCGGAAACAGCGGCTCCCAAGACGCGAGTTCGCCGTCGGCGGCGACCGCCGTCTCCAGGCGCACCAGCCGACCGCGGTCCAGGTCACGCAGGTGCGCGACGATCGCGAGGCGCTGCGGACGCTCCGGGTAGTCGCAGCCCGCCACGTCGCAAAAAAAGTCGAAGCCCTGGGCCTTAGCCGCCGCGGCCACCTCGAACCACCGCTGTGGCGCCACCACCAGGGTCGGGACATCGGACGCTCCGGACCCGCCCTCCACGCCAAGCACGGCGGTCACCCCGTCCGCGACGGCGGCGACCACCTGCTGCACCCAATCGGGCAATGGCGGCGGCGGGGACTCGTTCGCTGCGGCGGCCGTCTCCTGATCAGCCACGTATGCCCACCATCCCCGGCCTGCCCTGCGGGCGCGCCTCGCCCCGCGTGATCCGCTCCTGAAGCGCGACCAGGGCCTGCAGCACCGCCTCCGGAGTCGGAGGGCAACCCGGCACGTAGACGTCGACCGGCAGGATCTGATCGACGCCCTGCACCACGGCATAGTTGTTGAAAGTACCACCCGAGCAGGCACAGGCGCCCATGGACATGACCCACTTCGGCTCGGCCATCTGTTCATACAGATGGCGGATCACGGGCACCATCTTGTGGCAGACCCGCCCGGAGACGATCATCAGGTCGGACTGCCGCGGCGAGCCCCGGAACACCTCCGCGCCGAAGCGGGCGGCATCGAAACGCGGCGTGACCAGGGCCATCATCTCGATGGCGCAGCACGCCAAGCCCATGGTCAACGGCCACAGCGAGTTGCGCTGCGCCCAGCGCGTCATCTGATCGACGGTGGTCATGAAAAAGGGCAGGTTGCCGTCCTCGGCGTTCATCGCCAATCCAGGCCCCCCTTCTTCCAGACGTACGCGTAGCCGATGGCCAGAACGACGGCGAACACGGCCATGTCCTCCAGGCCGCGCGCGCCGAGGGCCCGCAACCGCACGCCCCAGGGATAAAAGGCGATGGCCTCGACGTCCAGGATGACAAACAGCATCGCCACGAGGTAGAACCGCACAGGAAACCGCGGCGCCGCACCCTCGGCGCCCGTGATGCCGCACTCGTATGGCATGCGGCTCGCCCCGGTCTGCCGGGCCGCGCGGATCCGGCCGATCCCCGCCGTCACCGCGAAGACCACCACCGCCGCCACGCCGAGGTACAAGGCCACCGCCTGGTACTCCGACACTGGTGCATCCCCCTCCGAGCCCGGTGGTCCGACCACCGCGGCCGTCCATTCGGCCATTCGCCGTAGCGGGTCTAGACCCTTGTGCCTTTTGTCACAATCTCGCGCACGGGAGACGAAACCCGCGCCAACCGAACTAGCCGGCGTCCATGCCGACCAAAATAAGATTGGCAAGCACCAACAGGTGCACCGCCGTGCACCAAGCGCACAACCGGCCGACCGCGAACAACTCCAGGTAGACGAAATACACGACCGCCACCGCACCGACGGTGGCCCAGGCCCGCTCGGCCAGCGCCTGACCGGGCCCTGCCCGCAGGACCAGCGCGGCGGTGACGACAAACCACGCGATGCCCCAGACGGCCAGCGGCAGGCCGAGTGCCACCGACTGCGGACTGGTCACCACCGCGGCGCAGTCCACGATCCCGCGGCGCGCCAGCGGGCAGGCAAGGGGAACGTGCCCGTAGTGCACCACCGTCAGATAGACCGAGATGCCCAGGCCAACCAGCGCCATGCCCAGCCGGGCCCACCGCCGCCCACTCAACCCGCCTTCGCCGCCACCGGCTTGGACGCGCGGATCTTCGCGGTCAGACTCCGCATCAGCGGGCCGGAGCACACCGAACCGGGGTGGCCCCCATCGGCGACGCAGAGCCCGGCCGTCAACACATTGGCCCCTCCCAGGATGGCCCGCGCCACCGGCCCCTGGCCCGAATGCACCGCGGCGGCGATGGCGCCCCAGTTCAGCCCCTGCAGTACCTGGGGACTGTAGACGCTGCCCGACCAGATGTAGCGGTTCGCCATATCGATGAAGGGAATGCTGCCCGCGGTCCCCGACGGGACATAGGGCGGGTTGTCGTAGGTGGTGGCCGCCGTGTTCTGGGCCGAGTCCATCGGCTGCAGCGGCTGGCCCACCGTCTGGCCCTGCTGCTCGACGGTCTGGACGGTGACGTACTTGCTGGCGTAGGTGGCGTGGACAAAGGTGAAGGTCGGCGTCGACGGATAGACGTCGTGGACGGTCGAGTTCATGTATTCCAGGCCGGACCACTTGCCGAAGCGCGACGTGGCCACGAGGAACGACCACCGCGTCGCGGCGCAAAACGGACAATACTCCGCGCCCAGGTAGAAGACGACCGGCTTGCCGCCCACGTGCCAGACCGGACTGGTGGTCACCACCGGTAGGGGCGAGGCCGACGCCCCGCTGCCGCCCAGCCCGGCGGCGTCAAAGGCCGACGTCGGTACGGAGGTCAGCTCCTTCACCACCGCCGCCGCCACCGGCTTTCCGTCCAGCGCCGGCCGTTTGGTCGAAGGCGTCGGCAGCGCGAGTTTCAGAGCGACCAGGATGACGATGGCGGTCCCGACGGCGATCGCGATCCAGGCACCGCCGCCCAACGCCCCACCTCTGCGACGCGAACCCCTGAATTGCCGGTTGCGCCTGGCCGTAGTCCAATCCCACCTTCGTCCCGTCCATAACGGCGATCCGCGATACAAGGCTCATCCGTCAGCACATGATCCCATCATGCCCGCCCAAACCCTGGCCGCCGTCGCGACCAGCGCCACACCGCCGCGGCGACTGCGACACAAGGCCGACGGCCCCGGGCGCGGAGTGGCGGCCGGTCGACCCCGAAAAACGTCGAGGGCCGCAGTTTCGCGCAACCCGAACCGGGTCCTGCTTAGCGACACCGGCGGTACTCCCCGAGCGCCCCCGAGCAGGCATCACCGCGCCACGCCGGGGCTCAGGGCCTCACGGCTGCGGGGCCGAGACGGCGCCCCAGGCCGGGCGCTGCCCGGCGACCTGCGGCCGCTCCTGCGCCTCCGGCTCCAGATACAGCAGGCTGCGCGTCCCGGCCAGCCTCCCCGGCGAGAGGTCCGCCGGTACGGCCCGCGCGTCCACCACCCACAGCCAGGCCTCCGGCCGCAACAGGGCCGCCGCCAGCGACAACCGAAAGCGCAACTCCGCGTCGGTCCAGCCCAGTAGGGATGCGTCCGGCCCCAGCGGGACACCCGCGGCGTCCAGTGCCGCCTGGACATCCTGGCCCGCACGCGCCCCGATCGACTCGCGGATACTGCAATTGGGCTCGAGCGGAAAGGCGCCGCTGAGCACCGCCACGCTCCGCCGCCACGGCGCGACCGCCGCTCCCGCCAGCGGCCGGCCCCCCACCTCCACCGGAGGGTCTCCCCCAAGCAGCCCCAGGAGGGAGGCCGCCACCTGCAGCGGGCCGACCCCCGCCGGCAGCCTCAGCGTCGCCCGCCCCCCGGCGGCGAGCACCGTCGCTTCCGTCCCCCCCAGCGGCCGCAGCGACACCGGCACCGGCCCCAGGCCGCCGGACGGCGCCGCGCCACCACCCGGCTGGTCGCCCTCGTCGTCCACGTAGGTAAAGACGCGGTCGCAGTTGGCCTGAACCGAACGCAGGTCGACGTAGATGCGAAAGCCCCCGTGCAACTGCTCCATCGCCAGCACGTACGTGCCCATCGCCACCAGCGTGCCCACGCTCAGTTGCCCGGCCATGATCATCCGGCCGCCCTGCCACCACAAAAGCGCCGTCACCCCGGCCCCGACCACGCCCACCACCCACTGGAACGCCACGATCAGGATGTCCGTCGTCAAACCCAGACTCGCCATGTCGCGGTTGCGCGCCAAAAAGGCCTGCCGCTCCAGCGACTGCGTCCGTGCGCTCCGCACCGCCAGCGCCCCGTCGGGCGAGCAGACCCGCGCCAACTGGTGGTTGGCCCGGCTCACCACTTCGAAGGTCCGCGCCGTCAGCGGATAGCGCGCCTGCCCCAGCAGGTAGGTGGCCAGGGCCATCGGCAGCAGGCCCACCAGCACCAACAGCGCCAGGTGCGCATTGAGCGAGAACATGATCGGCACGGACGGCAGCATCGGCAGGAACATCCAGGTCGCGTTTGAAATATCCGCCGCGCCCACGTAGATGCTGTTGACGTCGTTGATCAGCCGCGACGCCAACTCCTGCGGCGTGTGCCGCGTGAAAAAGCCCAGCGGACGGCGCATCACCCGATCGTAGGCCTCGCCGCGCATGTCGCGCAGGGCCCGGTTGCTCATCGTCTCGTGTGCCCAGGTGCTGATGACGGACGTCACCGCATGCACCAGCGGCGGCAACAGTACACCCATGCCGATGCCGATGAGCAGCAGTCGCGTGCTGTGTTGGGGCAGCGCCTGGTTGATCAGCATCCGGATGAAAAGCGGCGCGATCGCGGACAGGCCGCCGATCGAGACCATCGCCATCAGGGTCACAAAGAGCCAATACGGCCAGTACGGGTAGTAGTAGGCGACCAGTCGGCGCAGCGAGTCCCGGCGGCCCAGACGGCCGAACCAGCGCACCCGGACCCCGAGCGAGCGGAACCACCCGCCCATCCCGCCACGGGCGCGCGCCCACCAGCCGGGCAGGGGCGCGTCCGGCTGCACCACGTCCAGGGCCACGGCCTCCTCCGGCCCGCCAGCGTCCACCGCCAGCACCACGTCGTCCAGATCGCCGCCAGGTGCCGACGCGACCCGCACCCACGCCGCCCCGTCCGGCACCGCCGCCATCCTTGCCGCCACCACGACGACCGGGCAGGCCAGGTCGGCCCAGCCGATGCGGCCGGCCTCGGGCTCGGTGCCGTCGACCACCAGCAGCCGGCAGCCCCGCGCCAGGGCCGCCGCCAGCGACAGCCGCAACTCCTGGGCGCGCGTCAGCGAAAGGGAGCGCAGCGGCGTGCCCAAGCCGCCGGCACAACCGCGGTACCATCCGGACAGTCCGGCCGCCGCCAGCGCCGCTTCGGCCGCCCCGCCGTCCCCATCCACTCCCAGGTGGTCGCCGAGGGTCTGCCCCCAGAGCACCCCGTGGCGCGCGACCAGCCCCGCCGGTGCCGGCAGGCCGTCAGGAGCCTGAAACGGCCCGGCCTCGTCGCCGCGCTCGCCGCACAAGAACTGCCGCAACTGAGTGCGGGCCGGTGCCGTCGCGACCACCCACAGCGGCGCGCCGGCCCGGGCGCTGACCTCGCGTCCCTCCATCGCCAGGCGCAGTTCACCGGCCACGCCGCGGCCCTGGACCGTGCCGCCGTCGCCCTGCCCTTCCGTCTCCAAAAGCTCCGCCACCCGGTCGCCGACCGCCTGGATGCCGCGCACGTTGACGAACACGCCGCTGAGGGTGTGGACCGGCGTCGTGATGCGCCGGACATAGGCCACCATCGCCAGGACCGTGCCAAGTTGCATGACGCCGTTGAAGATGTCGTGGGCGCCAAACCACCAGATGAGCGCCACCGCGATGGTGGGCGCCAGTGTGTATGCCGAACCGTAGCCGTTGGCGATGTTGCGCCCAAAGGTCCCGAGGTCGGCCAGCACGGCGTTGTCGCGCTGGAAGCCCCGGACGTCCGCCTCATCCTGGCCGAACAGGCGCAGCGCCAGGACCTCGGACAGCCGCGTCGCCCGGCCGACGCGCCGGCTCAGGCTGGCCAGCACCTCATACTGCCGGCGCGTGACCGCATACAGCCAGCGGGCCGCAAACCGCGCCAGCACCAGAAACGGCGGCAGCAGCGCCACCACCAGCACGGCAAACCCCGCGTTGAGCCGGAACATGACGATCAGCGTGGAGACCAGCGTCGTC
>JAJZXK010000076.1 GCA_021806565.1 Bacillota bacterium
CGCAAGCGGCGCACCCCCCACCGTCGCAACGAAGTAGCTATTCGTCCAAAGGGTCGGCAGCCGGCTTTGCAGGCTGGGCAACTCCTGTCGCAGCAGTCGTGAGGACCGGCCCTTGAGCAGCCGCAGCCGTCGATGGCTGCCCAACTGCGGGTCCACCCCGACCAGTAGCTGCACCTGGTCGGGCATGGTCTCCAACTCGGTCACATCGGCTGCCGCTCGCCCGCGGCCTCGCGAAGGATTTCCTCTTCAGGCGAACATTCACGCCCTCCACAAGCACCTTGCGCCGATACTTCGGGCACCACACGACATGGTACTGGCAAGACCAGACCACGTTTCGATTCGCACACAGCACCGTTCGCATGTTCGCATCATGCCACGACCTGGCAAGTGCCGGGAGCAAGCTACCGAATCGGCTTGTCCCCGTGCCTAAAGGCAAGGGGTTGCGCCGCGCCTCTTTGGTCATCCCTCCTTGCGGGCGAGTACCCAGAGGAAGGTGACCGGGGTGCCGTCCTCGTCTGCCGTCTCCAACCGGGAGGACAGGACCGACAGTCCGGCGGCCTGCAGCATGCGCAGGTTGGAGTCTGCGTCAAAGAAGCTCCAGTACATCGGCGCCCCCAGCCAGTCGGCCGCGATCTCCTCCTGCTCGTCGTGGGCTCCGAGTGCACCAACGAATACCCCCCCGGGAACAAGCCAGCCGTGGATCGATCGGAAGAGTCGCGGCAGCTCTTCCCTGGGGACATGGATAATGGAGTAGAACGCCGCCACGGCGTCCAGGGAGGCCGGCGGAAGCTGCAGGGCGGTCATGTCCGCCTGCACAAACGGGACGTGCGGCACGTTGGCCCGGGCGCGGCGCACCTGCTCCGGCGAGATTTCCACACCGGTGACGGCGAAGCGCTCCGCCAGGCACCGAGTGGTGGGGACCCCCGAGCCGCAGCCAAGATCCAGGACGCGGGCGCCAGGCGGCAGGTGATCGAAGAGGAGTCGGGTGTACCGTTCGCGTTCCTCCACCCGCGTGCGCAGGCTGTCGCGGGCGTAGGCGTCTCCGATGCGGTCGTACCCCGCGGCCACGATCCTCTTAGGATCAGGCGTAGACATCACGGAGCACCTCCTGAGGGGCTGTGGGGGGATCCACTGTACGCGCCGACCCCACGCGGAGTGGAAGCATTGGGTTCCGTCAACCTGCGGGGCGGCCTCCAGGCCAATCCGCACCGGGCCACCGCAGGCGGCCTTCGTTCATTTGCCGTGCCGCCCACGCGCCGAATCCCGGCCACCCCGACCGGCCGCTTTCCATCTGGCCGACCGCGTCCCGCAGCCGTTCATACACCGCCCAGGCGAACGGCATGCCGCCGTTCTGGAGCGTCAGATACGCAACGCATTCCTCTCGCGTCCGCAGCGCCAGCCTCTCTGTGAGGTAGGCTTCGGCGCCCGTGACCAGATGCTCCTCAGGACCCGACCGCCAGCGCTGCACGAACTCGGTGTGGTGGCGGGAGAACTCCGGCTCACGCGCCATCAGATGCTCCTGCGCGGCAAGTGCGGCGTCGGCCCCGGGAAAGCCATGCAGGGACTCGTGCACGCAGAGCTGCCCCAGCCGCGATGCGCTCGGTACGTCCTGCGGATGCGTCGCCATGCCGCCGCCCGGCAGCTGAAACGCGATGGGCCGGATGTACCAGGCGAGGCGGACGTGGGTGCCCGCGGGTGCGCGGTCCGCTCCGAGAAAGGCACACAGTGCGCGGTGGACGTCGCGCAGTGGTTGGGCCCCTGCCCGCCCTCGCAGGCTTGCCGCGCCCGCTTCCAACTCGGGTAGGACGTCGCCCCGCCAGTGTTCCGTGAAGCCCGCCTCCCGCAGCCGGCCGAACACCGTGGCCGCGTCCCTCACGCGCAGACCCACGTCCGCCTGCAGCCGGGGCCGGAGGGTGTCCCACTGGGCGAGCGCGTCGACCACGGCATCCAAGGTCTCGGCACCGAGCATCGACATCACATACGCGAGCCCGGACATCGATAGGCCCATGCCCTCATCGATGATGCGCAGGGCGTCGGCGCCCAGGCGCTCCGCCCACGCCTCCCGCAGCCCCGGGTACCGCGAGGCGTAGTGCTCATGCCGCGAAACCGCGTTGCACAAGACCATGGCATCGATCGCTTCACTGGGCGTGAAACGCCAGATCCGCGGCGTGGAGATCATACGCATACGCTATCGCTCCCGAAACTCGGTTGGCTGCCAGGTTCCACCTCTCGGGCGGAACCCCTTGCGCGGTGTCCGGCGCCGCCGTAAGGCCGGGGGACGCACCTCGGGGTCCGGCCCAACCAGAACCCCCCGGCTTTAGCCGTGCGGGCGGTTCAGAAGAACTTCCGGGAAGCCTCTTGGCGGTGTATAGGCGTATAACGGAGACGATGCTGCGGTGGTGCACCGGGGGGGCGCATAGCGCAGAAGCGGCGGGGGCGCGCGATGACCGTCGGTGAGGCGATTGCGGTGGCCCGCGCGTGGGTGCAGCGGCATGTGGCCACGAACCCGGATCTGGTCGCGGCATACCTTGCCGGCAGCCTGACCCGCCTGGCGCCCGACACGCCCATGCCGTCGAGCAGCGATGTCGACGTGCATGTGATCCAGCCGCGCCGCGGCACATGGAGCGCGGGTGAACGCTATCGCGGGGCCCTGATCCAGTGCACCGTTACCGCACTGGACCTCACTTGTGCCGAGGCGGTGCTCGCAGACCCGTTTGAGAGCCACGGCGTCCTGTTTGGTGCGGTGCTCGCCGATCCGCGGGGCGTGCTCGCCCGTTTGCGAGGGTCTGTCGCTTCGGCATACGCCGACGATCCGTGGGTCGCCGCCCGCTGCGAAGGGGCGGTCCAATCGGCTCACGACTGGCTCGACCTCCTCGACCGGCAGGCCGATTCGGACCTGGAGTGGGCGAGCGCCATTCTGGCTTGGGCGGTATCGGGACTCGCGGCGGCGCTCGCCCTGGCCGCCTTACGCGAGCCCGGCGGGCGGAAGTGCCTGCTGATGGCGCGGGAGGTATTGTACGCGGCCGGCCGTCCCGAACTGCACGAGCGGCTCCTCGCGGCCCTCGGCGTCGACCAGTGGACTTCGGAGCGCGTCGACCGGTACCACCGCGAGGGCCTGGACCTCTTTGACCGCGCCGTGGCCGTCCACCGTACCAGGGTCCCCGGCGACGACCAGTTGCACGAGTACTACCGTCCCTACGTGACCGCCGGAGCGCAGGAGATCATCGACCAGGGCCACCATCGCGAGGCGATGTGGCGCATCCACCGCACCTGCTACCCGGCCTGCCGCGTTCTCCTTGCTGATGCCCCGCACGCTGAGCGGCTGCGCTGCCGCGCGTGGTGGAGCGGGTTGCGGCGGGATCTGGGCCTGGAGACGGAGCGGGAGATCCGTAACCGCGGCGCCCTGGTGCGGGCGCTGGCAGGCGACATCCTGAGCCCGGCGCTCGGCATCGCCCGGCGGCACGCCTCCGCCTCGTCCGATCCAGCGGGCACCGCGCCGGGTGGGCGGTGACGTGGCTGCGGCTCCGCGACGGTACCAGGCGCCATCCCGGGATGTACAGACAGACATAAGGTTACGAGTTGGGTTGCGAGCGCCTGGCAGCGTCGGGATGGTCTGTCCGCTAGGCGGCCGGCCGCTGGCCCATGGTATGTCCCTGCCACAAACGGACTGGAACGCACTGCGGGGGGGGATCCCCATGGCGGTGCCGCGGCGCAGTCTGCTGGCCAGTTGGGCGTGCGCTGGTGCGGGTGTCGCCTGTCTGGCCGCTGGGTGCGGTGGGCAGCCGCCGTTGACCCGAGCGCTTGAGCACCCCCTCGCGCTGGGGGTGGTGAACCACAGGTCGGAGCAAGGGGGCGTCGTGTGCGCCGCTCCTCCGCTTGGCGGCTCTCTCTACACGTGGATGGACACCATGGCGCCCCAGGGGACCATGGCGGCCGTAAGCGATCTGCGAACGCCGCCGCCCTATGCTGCGGTGGATGCCGTGGTGGCGGTTGACCCGGGTATGCAGGATCAGATCGCTCCATACGCCGTGCGGCTGGGTCCATCACTTAAGGTGAATGGCGCCCTTCTGGCGGACGCTCCTCCGGGTGCGATGCGGCTTGGTGTAGCGCTGGCGGGCAGCCGCTTCACAGAGGAAACGATATGGCTGCCACTGCTCTTTGACCCGCTGGTTGTGTTTTATCGGCCGGACATGCTTCGCAGTGCCGACCTATCCGTGCCGCACCCCGGGTGGACCTTCAGGGACCTGGTCACCGCTCTGGCGACCTTGCGGGCACGGAGGATGTGGCACCGGCACCCCTGGCGCTGAGGGGCGCTGCCACCGGCCTGACGGCGATCGTGGCGGGGCGGCGCCGAGGGTATGTGCCATGGCTTCCCGCCCACGCCTTCTGGGTTGCGGTGCCGGATGCGCTTCTGCTCGCCTGCGCCCACGGCTATGGCGTCTCCCTGCTTCCGACCAATGCGTCCATGTGGCCGTCTGCTCGGTTCGTGGACGCCTGCTCCTTGTGGATTTCGCTCATGGACATGTCGGGCAGGATGGCCCCGTCGGAATGCACGCCGCCGTTTGCCGGATGGACTGCCGCCTTCCAGTTCGGATTCCTGTCGGATGCGCTTGCGATGACCGCTTTCGGACACCCGTGGGCGGTGGCCCCGGTGCCAGGCGGACCGGCTGGTCGGGTGGCTCCGGCCCTCATGGCCGGGATGTGTGTGTTGCGCCAACGGTCTGTGGCACAAGCCCTTGGAGTATACCGGCGCATCTTGGCGGAAGAGCGGGCCGGTGCGGGCGGTGTCACCGATGCGGGGTTACCGCTGTTTCCCCGTGCCGCCGTTTCGATCCTCCGGGAGCGGTTCGGGGTTGCGGCTGCGGACGCGGAGGCGATCGGCGACGTGCGTGCGTGTATCCGAGTGAACACGGAGTTGGTGCCTCTGCGGCAGGCTGAGACGGCGGGG
Source organism: Bacillota bacterium (assembly GCA_021806565.1). Classification (GTDB taxonomy): domain Bacteria; phylum Bacillota; class Sulfobacillia; order RBS10-35; family JAJYVN01; genus JAJZXK01. The sequence goes on from JAJZXK010000076.1 coordinate 4,949, forward strand.
CAGCGTTTTCCGCCGCCTGAGGCGATGGCGTACACGGCGGGTGTGGGAAGCATCGCCATGGTGGCTGCGGCGGCGCAAAACCGAAAGGAACTTCAGGCCGGGCTGTTGTTGGCGGCGAGCGCAACGCGCAACGCCATGGGGCGGCAGGCCGGTCCTGCCGGTGCGGCGCGCTCGCACGTTCATTGTGCGCCAGCTGGATCGTGCGCCCTCATCTGACGCCGGCCTGCGAGCGTCGCGGGGTCGGCGTCCAGTCGGGGTGCGTCCTGAGTGGGGCCGCAATATCCGGTCAGGGAATGCGGCCGCGATGCGCCGCCGTCGGCGGACCGCCCTGCCCGCCAACGGCTCCCAAGGGATGGCCCCCGCGTTTTCCGCCGGCCCTGTGGTCAGGTGCGACGCAGGCGCAGGTAGCTCTGGAACCGTTCGGGCGCAATCTCTCCATGATCCATCGCGGCCCGCACCCCGCAGCCTGGCTCCGGCCCGTGCGTGCAGTCGCGAAATCGGCAACGCCGCGCCGCCGCCTCGATTTCCGGGAAGACCTCCGCGACGGCGTCTTCGCGGTGTTCGAACAGCTCAAGCTGCCGGATGCCCGGCAGGTCGCCCAGGTAGCCGCCGCCGGGAAGCGGGTAGAGGCAACTGGACGACGTGGTGTGGCGGCCCTTGGGGTCCGGCCGCGCGGCCGTGGGTCGCGCCATGCGGCCGGTTCCGGCAGGCAGTCTGGGAAAGAGGAGATTGACGAGGCTGGTCTTGCCGACGCCTGAGACTCCGGCGAACACGGACACCCGGGGTTGAAGCAGGGCGCGCAGCGGCTCAAGCCCCTGGCCTGTGGCGGCACTGGTGAGCACGACCGGCATCTCCGACCACCAGCTGGTCGGGATGGCCGCTTGAATCTCGGACGCCTCCGCGAGGTCGCACTTGTTTACCACGAGTACGGCCTTCATTCGCCCATGCCGGGCGGCGACCAGAAAGCGCTCGACCAGGTGCGGGCTGAACGCGGGCTGGCGGGCGGCGACCACGATGACCAACTGGTCGAGGTTTGCCGCCATCACATGGACCAGGCCGTGGAACCCGGGACGGCTCAGTTCGCTGCGCCGGGGCGCGACGGACGCGATGACGCCGGCATCCGCCGCTTGGCGTGTCACCGCGACGACATCGCCGATGACGACCGCGCGCGTGGTGCGGTCCTGTGCGTCCGGCCCGCCCCGCTTTAACCGGCCGCGCAGGGTGCAACGAACGGTTTCGCCGTCGACATCCACCCACGTGACCGGACCTTCGGTACGGATCACCATGCCCCAGGCCGGTGCGGGCCCGGCGTGAGGCTTGGGCCCGCCAGTTCCGACCCGCTGGCTGGTATCGTGCGATGCCAACTCGGGTGCCCCCTCTCGCCCGCCGCCGCTGCCGGAGCGGGCATGAAAAAGACCACGGGTCGCCACCCGTGGTCGGAGAGGGTTGCCTTGTCCGCCGCGCCTCCCTTTCGGGATCGCGGCCGGCACCTCACGACGGACAGGACGGGTGGCGTAGGTCATCTCGGACGCGCACGCACAAGCTCATCGACGCCACCCCCTTTCGGTCGGACCGCAGTGGTTGGAGTGTATGCGCTCGGAGGTGCGTCCGCAAGCCGCGGTTCACGAAGTTCACCCCGAGACAGCCGGGGCTACCCGCCTGCGGCCGCCGCCAACCCGCTGGTCGCAGGCTGTGTCGCTGCTGCGCGAACCCACAGCGTCGGCCCGGTCTCGTGGTGCAGGCCTGGTGCGGTGGCGCAGCCGCCTGGGCCGTGCCAAAGGGACCCCGCATCCTTCTGCTGGCGGGACCACTTCCGGCCGGCGTCACCCCCTCCAGCGCGCGACCCTCCGGCTGCGGACGCTTCGGGCCGCACGTTGGTGCGGGCCGCGGCCGCTGCGTATACTGGCCGCGGAGCTGATGTCTGGTGACCGCAGGCCCGTTGTGGGCCGCCTTGGCCGCTTCATTCGTGCTGGCCGCGCTGGGCATGGATCGCCGCTCCGGGCCGCTCATGCTGTTGAGCGGTTTTTTGGGACTAGTGTGTTCCGCTACGGCCATGGTCTCCATCGGGCGGTTCGTGGTGTTCATACCGCTGCTGGAACTGGCCATGGGCATCGGCTTTCTGGCGAAGGTGCGCCGGCCGGTGTTGTGGACGCTTGCGGGTGTCGCCGCCGCCTTATACATCGCACAGTTGCTGATGCTCTGAGCCTCACGCGCCGTACGCCTCCGTCCCTTGCGGTAGGGGTACGGTCCCGTCGAAGTAGTCTTCGAAGCACCGGATGACGCCCTCGCCGCCGACTTCCACGAATGTGCGGCGCACGTCCGCCGGCTCCGCCCGCCGGCCCATGAACTCACGCTTCAACTTCGACAGTGCCTCGTCCACGGCCGCGCAGCCGATCCGCGCCTCCAGCAGCAGCATGGCGCATGCGCCCTTGGCCCACCGCAGCCGACCGCTCTCCGGCGTGTCGTAGTGGCAGTCCCTCAGCGAGACGCCGGCGGCCGCCTCTGCGATCTTGGCCTGCGGCAAGAGGACCGCGGACAGGTGCCGGCCGAAGGCCTCCAGCCCGAAGCGGCTGCGGGCCAAGCGCTCGCTGCAGTAGTTCGCGAGCGCCTCCACATATCCGAGGCCCCGGCCTTCGTCGAAGTGCACGCCCAGACCCCACCACAGGTGGGAGACCTCGTGGGCGACCAGGCGGAAGGCGTCGGGGTCGGTCGTGGGGTCCGCCCGCAGTTGTCCGAAGAGCGCGAGGCCCTCCCGGGCGCAGTTACCGCACGCGCTGTGGGGGAGGCAGGCCAGCGTGAGGCGCAGGTAGGTACAGGGGCCCCACGCCGCGGCGTACGCGTGCAGGGCGCCTCCCGCCGCGGCCAACACGCTCTGGGGGGAATAGGGGGCGGCCTGCGGGCACAGGGCGCGGATGCTTACCGGACCGGCCTGGCCGTCCGCCCGCAACCCCTCTCCCACGACCACCGAGAAATCGCTGTGGGGCGTCTCGCCGGTGTCCCAGACGTACCGGACTGCGGGCCCGATCCGGTCCTCGTGGACGAGGGCGAAGGAGCTGGCGGCTGTGAACGTGGCGGGAAGCGTCAGCGTTGTGCGGCTTGCCGCGGGGTAATCGAGGCCGAAGACCGGCCGCCAGCGGGTCATGAACTGCATCTCGTACCAGCCGCGGTCCGTTCCGTCCCGCATGAAGGCCCGCTCGAGCCGTCCAGCGTAGTTCACCTGGACGCGGTGCGGGGCGCCGGGGGACAGGGGCGCTGCGAAAGACCAGAGCCCCTCGCCCATCCCCTGCGGTGCCACGCCAAGGCCATCGACCTGAACGTCTGTGACCGTGACGCCGGGAGAGAGGGCGAAGGCGACGGCGGAGCGGCCGGCCACAACCCTACCCTCGACCCTGGCCGTGCCCTGGACGTTGCCGGCGCCGTCGAGTTGCAGCGTATAGACGCCGCGGGCCACCCGCAGGCCTTCATAAGCGGAGAGCGCGTCCATCCAACCCATCGCCGCCACCTCCGCGTTCCGCCGCTGGGCCCTCATTCCCAGAGGCGCTGGACGGATGCCAACGTCTCATCGCGGAGCGCCGGTAGCCCGGCGCTCCTGGCGGCGGCCTGGTAGGCGGGAAGGAACCGTCGCAGGTCCGCGATGGCGGCGACCACCGCGCCGTCACCCGCCTGCCGCCGGATGGCGTCGACCATGGCCTGGCCCAAAAAGTGAGCGATCGGCCTGGGCAGGTCGTCCCGGTGCATGGCGATACCATGCACGTAAGCGCGGGCCTCTGGCGGCTGTCGGCCAGACGCCAGCACGGCCAGCACGCCGTCCAACTGGTGCAGCAACTCCGGCAGCCGCGCTCGGTCCGCGGCAAGGCGGTGCAGGTAGGCGTCCGTGAACTCCGCCCCATACACGTCCCGCAAGCCGGGTGCCGCCGCGCGGAGCCAGGCGGGGTCCGCCGGCGTGCAAAAGGCGTTGGCCGTTCCTTCACTGAGCAGCATGTGCAAGGCGGTGGCGACGGCCGCGGCGGGACCACCGCCCGCCAGCGCGCGCGCCGCGGGGGTGTCGCGTTCCCTGCACCCATCCGACCCGATGTGGTGTAGTTCGTGCGCCAGCAGGGGTGTCATCCATGCGCTGGCAGGGAGGGATGGCACGGCGAGCAGGTCCAGGGTCACCTCGCCCCGCCCATTGGCCAAGCCTTGCCGGTCGCCGGAAAGCAGGATGTAGACCGTCGCGTCCAGCGCGGTGCCGCTCGGGAGCCAGGCGAGCGCTCGGGCGGCCGCGTCGGCGACGCACAGACTCCGTGCCTGTGACAGGCGGATGTTCAGGTCGGGCAAGTGGTGCCGGCCCGCGGCGAACGCGTTGAGCAGTGCCCGCGCCGGTGGCGGCAGGTCCGTTGGGACCACGGAGTCCGGTGTGGGTGGACAGCGGCGCAGGGCGGCCAGTAGCTCGTCCGGGGCGGAACTGCAGGCGTCTGCCCAAGCGGTGTACGCCGGGGAGCCGAGCAGCGCCACCCAGCGGGCCGCCAGTTCGGGAAGCGCCATGCCGCCGGCGGTGTCCCGCAGCAACGCCGCGGCGGCTTCCGCGGCCGACGTGTCCAGGATCACCCCGGACGGCATGAGAAATCCCTCCGCTTGGAAAGGTGTTCAATCCGACCGTCCGCCGACTGGATCCTTGTTCGCCGGGGTGCTGGTCGGTCCTGCGCGTCCGTGCCGCCGGTCGGCGCGCGGCCCGGGTGAAGCGGGAGGCGGTTCGGTGCGCTTCAGGGTGGATGGGGCAGGATCGGGTCTGCGGTCGTTGCCGCGTCCCCACCGTGCTCGGCCTTCAGGTCGCAGACCAGACACCGGCGTTCACGCAGCAGCTTCTTGGACCCCGTCTCGGCCCACCTGGTGGCCTCCACCGTGAAGCCGTTGCGCTCATAGCAGGTGCGCGCCCGTACGTTGATCGCGTCTGTCCACAGTTTCAGGCGAACATAGCCTTGCGTGGCCAGCCAGCGCTTGGCGTGCCGGAGCGCCGCTGCCCCACGCCGTCGGGTGGAGCGCGAGCATCTTGATCCACGCGACCCGGTCGGGCGAACCGAGTCCGTTGATGGCGATCCAGCCGGCGGGCTGGTGGCGGGGTGGTGGCAGGATCAGAAATCCGGCCTCGTCGGCGTCCGCGCTCCAGGCCGCGCTGGCCGCCTCCCAGACCGCCAGGCTGGTCGGGCCCTCGCAAAGCGCCTCCATGAGCACGGAGTCGTTGGCAAGCGCACAGAGGAACGGCGCGTCGGCCGCTGTGATCGGTCTGAGCCGCACCTCGGTGTCTGGCATCCCGCCGCTTGGTCCTCCCTTTGGGCCGTTCGCGGGAACACTCCCGACCGGCGCAGCACCACCGGGCGCGGTGGCTCCTCTTTCGCCGCGCCGGTTCGATGGGCCGCGTCGCTAGGCTGCTTCGCCGTCCCTGGCGGTCGGTATGGCGCCAGATGGTCGTGATCTCAGTGCCGCCCGGTCCTGTCTTCCCTGCCGTTCGGGGCCATGTCGGGATGCGGGGGCGCCGTGGCGCGGCCTGCCGTATCCCAGAGGCGAATGCCGGGTGTATTGCGATGTAATGGTGTAATGGAACACGTATCGCCAGGGGGGGCGATCCAGGTGGGAAGGGGGCCCGATGCGGCGGCGGCGTTTCGGAAGGCCCTGGCGGGGGTGAAGCTCCGCGATGTCAGGGTGGAGCCCGACGAGGGCGGTCCGGCGGGACTCGTCACCATCGACCTGCGGACCGAGGACGGCGACGACCAGGGCACGCTCGACGCGTTCGTCCAGGCGTACGGCGACGAACTGCTGCAGGTGGCGCGTCAGCAGGAGGGAGCGGATGCCGCCCTGCGGCTGTGGGCGCGCTGTGGGCGGCACGTATGGTCCGGCGAGCAAACCCCGAGGACGGGTGTGACGACTGCCAGGGCGGGGCCCGGTGGCGCCCGGGCGACAGGGCGGCAGCGGCTTCAGGCGGAGAGCATCCCCGTGATGACGCGGCTTCGCGGTGACGCCGTGGCGGCGCTGGACCTGCTGGTGGAAGCGGGTGTGGTGCGAAGTCGGAGCCTGGCGGTGGCCTGGTGCGTCGAGCGCACGCTGCAGCGGGAGGCCGAGCGCATCGAGGCGCTGCGTTTGCCCGTAGCGGCGGTGCGGGCGGTCCGCCAGACGCTGACCGCCGGCGCCGGCGTGCGGACGCGATTCGGAAAGTATTCGGACGCGGCGAGCCAGGTGGTCCGCGGGGCCCTGGCTGAGGCTGGGGACAGGAATCAGGCCCTCGCGCAGCCCGTCCACTTGCTTCTCGCGCTGCTGCGCCAGCGGCAGAGTCTGGCCGTGGCGGCGCTGCTCGGCGTCGGCGTCGATGTGGGTGCGCTGGAATCCAGGGCGGAGGCGGCCGCGCCCCGCAGGGAGGCGCCGCCGCCGCGGACGGTGGATGTGGCGGGCGCTCTGCGCAAGGTGCTCGGCGCGTTTGGTGCCGAGGCGGCCGAGGGCCTCGGTCGGATGGTGCAAGGGCCGGATGCGGCCGGCGTGAGCGCTGAGATGGAGCCCGAGCACCTGCTGCTCGGCCTGCTGCGGGTGGCCGGCGAGGGGAGCGGTGCCGGCATTACCTTCTTGGCAGAGGTCCTGGGACCAGAGGCTGCCGCCCGCCTGCGCGTGGAGATCCTGCGTCTGCGGAAGGAAGGGGGTAACGACCGGCCAGGGAGGTGATGGCATGCTCGTGCGTTGTGTCTCGTGTACGAGTGTCGCGCAGGGTGGTCATATAGAGGTGCTGACCGACAGGCGCGCGGTTGTAGGGTCGCGCTGCGCAACGGCGGACCCGGCGTAGGTTTGGGGGGGGGCCGTGAGACGCCCGGTGTGCGCGGGTGTCCGTTGGGTGTCAGGGGATCTGCGTCCAGAGCCTCCCGTCGTCGGTGGTCACGAAGAAGCGCTCGCCCAATGTTTCGATCAGGCCGAATCTGGAGGTTGCGAAGGCGACCCGATCCGGATCGAGTCCGGGCAGTTGGATCTCCCGCCAGCGGCCGGCGGCCGCGCGGAGGAAGACGGCACCGCTGCCGGTGCCCATGCGGCCCGTGGCTGCCACCGCCTCCGTCCCGCCGGGGGGGTGCGCGGTCGCCGTAGGCGTAGATGCGGCCGGCAAAAGCGCCAGGGGTTTCCCTGCGGTGGAGCCAGACGGCCCGCTGCACCATGGGCCACCATGGCACGACCTCAGCGCATGCTGTCGCCAGGTGGCGCCGCCGTTGCTGGACGCGAGCGCACAGCGCGAGTGGGGCGATGCCGTACATGGGACGTCCAGCCATACGAACGGACCGTTCGGCGTCGCCTGGAGGCTTGAGAGGCGGTTGAGGTAATAGCCGCCCTCCCGCGGCAGTGCGCCGATCGGCCGCCACGTCGCACCCCGCACGCTGGCCAGCACCGCGACCCGGCCGGACATCCCGGCGGAGAACCCGATCAGGTGTCCGCCAACCACGGCCACACCCGGGAGACTGGGCAGGTTCTGGACCGGGTTGCGCGGCGCCCACTTCCAGGTGGTTGTCGCAGCCTCGAGGAGGGCCGGCGGACAGTCACAGTGGAGGCCGAGGCCACCGATGATCCAGAGATGGCCGGTGGAGAAAGCCGCCGCATCCATTGCTGCCCGGTGCTGAGTCCAGATGGTGCCATGTCATGGCGCCGTCGTCCGTCGCCATGATCGTGTTGCCGTTGGACGGCCCCTCGTAGCCGCGATTCACCCCGCCGACCACCATGATCCCGCGCCGGCTCGTCTGCATGGTCACCGCGATCCACTGGCTCTCACCGCGGGTATGGAACAGCGGCTTCCAGGTGCGCCCTCCGTCTGTGGTGCCGTATAGGTAATTGAGGTATCCGCCGCCGCCGTTCCCAGATCGCAGAAGGCCAGCCAGCCGTCCTGGCCGTTGAGGAACTGCATGGTCTGCCCGTGTGGCCCGCCGGAGTTCGGCAGGCCGAGCGCCGGCACGCCTTGGGTGATCTGTCCGACCACCCGCCATCCGCGGCTGCGCAGGGCGAGCACCAGGCCGTTGCTGAGAAACATCCACGCCTCCAGCTTCCCGTCCTTCCCCTCGCGTGCGGTCAGACCAGCGACGGCATTGCCGGCGCGCTTTGCCGCTCTGCTCCGCGTGTCGTATTCCTCCGTCCACTTCCGCCCTCCGTCTGTGGTGGCGAAGATCTGCAGGGTGCACGGCGAAAGCGAGCAGGTGCCGTTGGCGGGCGCGTGGGCGAGGCTCACCACCCAGACGTCTCGGGTGTTGAGGGCATAGAGCGACACGGCGTCTGTTCGTCCGTACGCCACCGCCTCCTTCCACCGCGCGCCGCCATCGCTCGTGTACCAGAGGTGCGCGGGGCAAGGGGACGTGCCGCCGGCGCATGCGCTCGACCGCACCCTTGCCCAGCCTTCGTTTGAACGGACGAAGTGGACCCCCTGGATGTCCCACTTCGAGGACGCGTACCGCACGGTCCAGGTCCGCCCCGCATCGGTGGACGCTCACAGGACGGAACCGCAGGGCCCGGGACCCGTGGAACAGCGTTGCGCGGTGGGGGTGCTGACGGCGAAGACATCCTGCGCGGCACCGGTACGTGGCCGCAGGGGATCGACCAGGGAAAAGTTCTGCGGCTGCCGGGCCAGATGGGCGAACTGGATCTTGGCCTTCTGGACAGAGACGAGGGCGGCGCCCGTCGCGCCACGCGCGGAGGTGGCGGATCCAGGCGGAGGCGGGGCGCTTTGCGACGCCGAAGGGCCAGCGGTGTGGGCCGCGCTCGACGGACCCGGCGCAGGGGGGGCGGCGTGTCCGCACGCCGCCAGCAGGGCGGCCACCACCAGCGCGCCGGCCCACACCCGCAGGCGCACCGCTCGTGGCCGACGAGGAGAAGCGTCGTGCATTCCGGTCACTCCCCGGCCCGCTCTGTGGCGCCGCTTTCACGCATGGCCCGCCCGCGATCCCGCCCATCGCCATGGACGCACAGCCAACGGCCCGGGTTCCACAAGGGTAGCGCCCTGTGGACCTGTGCGGGTTCGACGAGCGCTGTGCCTTCTGTTCAGCGGACAGGCCAAGGATTGCTCTTGGTCACGCGGCTTGACCGGTGAGGACCACCTCGGTCGACAGCCCTTCCCTGGACGCTCGGCGCCCAGCTTCTCCGGGCCGAGGTCCTATGCGGGGGTCGAAGAACTCGGCGCACAGATGCGGCAAGGCCGCATTGCCGCATGCCCATGTCCTGAGCGGCCGACCACCGTTCCTACCGGGCCTCCAGCATCCGCACGCCGCGCATGTGGGCCATGAGCGCTTCGGGTACCCGTACGCGGCCGTCTCGCTGCTGGTGCACCTCCAGCAGGGGGATGAGCACGCGCGGTGACGCGATGGCGGTGCAGTTGAGCGTATGTGCGTAGTGGGTCTTGCCCCCCGCGTCCCGGTAGCGGATCGCCCCCCGCCGCGCTTGGAAGTCGTGGAAGGTGGAGCAGGAATGCGTCTCGCCATACGCGTTACGGCTTGGCATCCACGCCTCCAGGTCGTGCTTGCGATACTGTCCCTGGCCCATGTCCCCCGTGCACACGAGCACCGTCCGGTAGGGGAGTTCCAGTGCCCGCAGGATGCCTTCGGCGTTCGCCAACAACTCGTCGTGCAGGCGTGCGGACGTGGCCGCGTCCGCCGGTCCGATGACCACCTGTTCCACCTTGGTGAACTGGTGCACCCGGTAGAGGCCCCGCGTGTCACGACCGGATCCGCCGACCTCTCGGCGGAAGCACGGGCTCACCGCGCAGATGCGCACCGGCAGGTCCGCGTGGTCCAGGATGCTGCCGAGAAAGCGGGCCACCAGCGGAACCTCTGAGGTGCCGATGAGATAGAGGTCGTCTCGCTCAAGCCGAAACACCTCGTCGCTGCCCAGAGGGAAGTACCCGGTGGCAAGCATGGCCTCCTCTCGGACCAAGACAGGTACGTGGAACAAGGTGAAACCCGCGTCCATGAGCCGGTCGACGGCCAAGCGCAACACCGCCTGTTCCAGCAACGCGCCCGCGCCCCGAAGGCAATAGGAGCGGGATCCGGCCATCCGTACAGCCGGCTCCGTCTCCACGAGGCCGAGTGCGGTGGCGATGTCCAGGTGGTCTCGGACCGGGAAGTCGAACGTCGGGGGCTGTCCCCACCTGCGGATCTCCACATTGTCCGCGTCCGACGTCCCCACGGGGGTGTCCGGCGCCGGCGGTGCGGGTAGCCGCAGGAGGAGCGCGTTCAACCGCCCTTCCACCTGCCGCAGCACACGTTCCTGGCCCTCCAGTTCGGCCTTGAGTTCCGCGGCCCTGGAGACCGCAAGCGGGCGTTGCTCCGGTCCCGTCCCGGAAATCGCCTTTGAGGCGCGGTTCCGCTCCGCGCGTAGCGCCTCGACGCGGTGGATGCGGTCGCGGCGACTCCGGTCCAGCGCGAGCACCTCGTCCACATCGGTGGGGATGCCCTTGGTCTGCGCCGCACGGCGGACGGCATCCGGGTCGTCTCGGATCCACTGCGGGTCGAGCATGACGCGTGCCTCCCCAGACGACACAAAACCCCCGTCCTCTCCGGACGGGGGTTAGACCCCGCGGTGCCACCCAGATTCGCCTCAGCGGCGCGCTTTGGGTTGCCGCTCGACCGAGCGGCAACCGATTCTTGGCTTGGTGCAGGCTTGGGCGGATTCACCGCCGGTCCCCGTCGGCTCGCACCGCCGCCGACTCGCTGAGGGGACCCGCGCGGATACTACTCCCAACGCAATCATAGCGAGTCGCAGCCTGGCGTGTCCATTGCGCTGGGGACGATCGGTACGACGACCCGGGCAGGATCATGCGGTGTGTAGGTGCAACCGGCCCGCACTCAGACCCGCGAAGACTTCTAGGATCAGATCCCTTTCGGCCTCCTGGACCCGCGGCCGCAAGGTGTCCACGGTATCGTTGCCAAGCACCGGTACGGCGCGTTGTCGGACGACTGGGCCGTGGTCGTAGGCTCCGTCGACGATGTGGATCGAGGCGCCCGTGACCGTGGCCCCCTCCGCCAGCACGGCGCGATGCACATGGTCGCCGTACATCCCCTGTCCGCCGAAGCGCGGTAACAGCGCGGGATGTGTGTTCAGGACGCGGTGCTGGAATCGTTCCAGGGTGAGCGGTCCGATCGGTTTCATGTAACCGCTGAGTAGGACGATGTCGGTCGCGTGGTGCACGAGCTCGTCTCGGATCGCGGCGTCGAGGTCTTCGCGGACCGGATGCGTTTTCGCGCTGAGGTGGCAGCAGGGGATCCCCGCCTGCCGGGCGGTCTGCAGAGCTGGGGCACTGCTGTTATTGGCGATGACCACGCTGGCCTGCGCCTTGAGCGCTCCCGTCCGGATGGCGTCCACAACGGCGCGCATTCCCGAGCCACCGTGGCTGGCGAGGAACCCGATGCGAAGCAAGAAGGACCCTCCGTCCTTGCCGCCGGCGGCGGCGAAACGCTTCAGTGCCCGAGGTATTCGGGTTGCAGGCGGCGTTCCACGGCACTGCCGTCGACCCTGCTGACCGTGTAGGCCCCCGCGTCGGGACGGGAACTGACCACTTTGGCCAATCCAGACTCGATGTAGTGGAGCGCGATGCCGTCGTCTGCGGCGACCCCGTCCAGGAGCCCGCCTGCCGCGATGAGCCGCTGATACGCCTCCCGCCGCCCGGGTTCGTCGTGGTAGTGGGGGCAGTGGCTGCCAGGGACGATGCCCAGGCCGGTGATCGGTGACCACCCGGGCCCGAAGGAGTCGCTCAGACCCTGCTGGAACCAGCAGATGGACCCGGCACTCAATCCGGCCAGGACGGTCCCCGCGTCAAACGCGCGCCGCAGGATGGCATCCAGTCCCCACTCCCGCCAGAGCGCGAGGAGGTTGCGCGTGTTGCCGCCACCCACGTAGACGACGTCCTGTTCAAGGATGAAGCCGGCCAGGTCGTCGAAGTCGGGCTTGAACAGTGAGAGGTGGGTGGGCACACAGGGGTGCGCGCGGAAGTGCTCGTGGAAGCGTCCGATGTAGCCTTCCGAGTCTCCGCTGGCGGTCGGTATAAAGCACACCCTGGGCGAGTCCCGCCGCGCCTGCGCCAGCACGTAGCGGTCCAGCAAAGGGTTGTCCGGTTCCATGGAAAAACCGCCGCCGCCCATCGCGATGACCTGTCGCACCCCGGTTGCCCCCAGTCGTGGGCGACGGGCATCCCGCCGGCCCGCAGTTGTGGTCGGAGGTTCGCCCCAGTCGGCTGATCTCTTTCTGGCTGACGGGGGGCCATGGTGCACCCAATCCGCGGGGATGGCGTACCGCTCCAGCACGGTGCCGGGTTCAGCCTTCCGGCGCCTCCTGGAGCCTGGCCGTCTCCTGAGGCTCCAGACGGCCCGTTGCGTAAGACGAGATCGTCCGCAACGGAGGCCACAGACCAGTAGACCCTCATTCCACAAATCACGCGGCTTCTCTCCGTGTTGACTCTGGCGGGCTGGTTCGGGGCGGCGTCCGCCGGCAGGGTGGGGGCCTGGGCGCGATGGCGGGGGTGAACACGGGTCTCCGGTCCCCTAACGTCGGTTCACACACCCTATCCAGAGCGCTCGGCGCCGCCTTTGACGGCCAAAAGTGGGAGCATGGGGCACTGAGCGTGCCTGCGGTCGACCTGGCCGAGGGAGTGTGGACCTGCGCACCATCGCGGGTGGGCGAACCGCCCTCCGCGCCGCAGACACTATGGGGACGGAATGCGACGGGGTGCGGGGGCGTGGCCGGATGACTGGGGGCCCGCGAGCGTTGCGTGCCGTGGAGCGGTATGTGGACGCGATCTACGGCTTCGCGCTGCGACGGGCGGCGTGGCTGCACAGTCCGGACCCAGAGTTCAAGGAGAAGGTCAATCAGGTGGCAAGCCTGTACCTGGAACCGCCGCAGGATGCCGTCGTGCTCAGTGTGGACGAGAAGACGGGGATTCAGGCGCTGGAGCGACGGCACGAGAGCAAGCCCGCGCTGCCCGGCCGGCCGGGGCGGCGAGAG
>JAJZXK010000077.1 GCA_021806565.1 Bacillota bacterium
GGCGCGCTCGCGGACCTCCGCCAGGAAGCGGCGGCGTGCCTGCAGGCCGGCGCCGAAGACGCCGGCAAGCCCCAGCCACATCCCCGCAAAGACGGCCCCCGCCAACCACCCGTGCCCGAGGCCGTGGGCGGCCGTGAGCAGCAGCGCCCCCGCCGCGGCGGCCGGCGCCCAGAACCGCGCGGGCCGCATCGCGATCAGCGTGAGCAACGCCGCAAAAGGAGCGAGCATGATCGGACCGGGCGGATTGCCGGTCACGAGGTAGGCGGCGGTGAAGGCCAGCGCAGCGGCGTAGGCGGCAAGCGGCCAAGCGCGCCGCGCGGCGAGCGCCAGCGGCGCGGCGACCAGCAGGGGCAGGGCCCACGGGCGCAGCGCGCCGGACGCATGCCAGCCGCCGTGCTGGCGAGCGCGACGAAGCATGCGGCGGCCACGGCGGACGCGATATCGGCCCAGACGCCGGATCTGCCGCGCCACGGGCAGCGGGGCCAGACGGTTTCCATCCCCCGCACCGTACATTAACCCGGGGCCGGACGGCATCCGTCCGCGGGCGTATGGCCGCTACGACCGTGAACGCAGTGGCCCCGCCCCGGGGCGCCGCCTCAGCGCAGGATGCCCGCGCCTGCCCAGTGGGAGAGCCAGAAGAAGGCCTGGGGCAGGATGCCCAGGAAGACCACGCCTACCAGGGTCAGCGCCACGCTCGTCGCCCCGGCCGGGGACACCGCGACCGCTCCGCCGTCGGCCGGCGCCGGGTCGACCCACATGGTGCGGGCGACCGTCCAGTAGTAGCCGATGGAGATCGCGCTGTTGACCGCAATGCCGACCGCCAGCCACGCCATGCCGCCGTGCACTGCGGCGCCGATCAGGGCGAGCTTGCCCATGAAGCCCGCCGTCGCGGGAATGCCGACGTACGAGGCCAGGCACACCGTCAACACCACGGCCAGGGCCGGCGAGCGGCGGCCCAGACCGGCGTAGTCGGTGATCGCGTCCCCGGGGTCGCGCACCGAGAGCGCGGCGATGACGGCGAAGGCCCCGAGGGTGGTGAAGAGGTAGGCGACCAGGTAGAAGATGGCGGCCGACACCCCCCCGGGCGTCGCCACCGCCAGCCCGACCAGGACGTACCCGACCTGGGCGATCGAGGAGTAGGCGAGCATGCGCTTGATGTTGCGCTGCCATAGGGCCGTCACGTTGCCGACCGTCATGGTGAAGATCGCCAACCCGGCGAGCCACGGGCCCCAGTGGGCGGCCAGCGGTCCCATCCCCGTGTCCACGATCCGCAGCAGCGCCACAAAGCCCGCCGTCTCCGCCACGACCATCAGATACCCCGTCACCGGGGTGGGCGCCCCCTCGTAGGCGTCCGGCGCCCAGAGGTGGAACGGCGCCGCCGCGATCTTGAACGCCAGGGCGGCGAGCACCATGCCGACCGCCAGCCAGACCACCGGGGCATAGCCGGTGTGCAGCGCGCTCGCCAGACCGTGGGTCAGGGCGGGGATCGAGGTCTGCCCGGTCAGTCCGTAGGTGAGCGACAGGCCGAACAGCAGGATCGCCGACGCCAGGGCCCCGTTGAGCAGATACTTCAGCCCCGCCTCGTGGCTGCCGGACTCGTCGCGCAGAAAGGCCGCCAGCACATAGGACGAGATCGAAAGCAGTTCCAACCCCACATAGAGGCTGACCACATCGCGCGAGATCGCCATCACCATCGCGCCGGTCGTCGCAAAGCACAGCAGGCTGAGGAACTCACCCAGGTCCTTGCCGCGTTGGAGGATGAAGTCCAAAGACAGCAGCACCACCAGCGCCGCCGCCGCCAGAAAGATCAGCCGGAACAGCATGCTGAAACCGTCGAGCGTCACCATGCCGCCCAGCACCGAGCCACCGCCGACCGGCTCCCCAAGGGTCAAGAGACCGGCGAGCAGCAACCCGGCCAGACAGACATAGCCGAACCACCGCTGGCGCGCGGCGGACACGAAGGGGTCGAGCGCCACCAGCAGCGTGCCGACGCCGGACACGACGATTTCGGGCCAGACGGCGCCGAAGTTCACGCTATCGGCCTCCCAGGCTGGCCGCGATCGCCGCGGCCGGTCCATTGATCACGTTCATGAGCACCGCGGGCGCGATCCCGAGGAGCACCACCCCGCCCAAGAGCGGAACGAGGGTGATCAACTCCCGCGCGCTGACCGGCGCCAGCGACTCCCACTCGGTGCGGGGCGGGCCCATCACCACCCGCTGCATCAGGATCAGATTGAACGCCGCCACCAGGATCAGCCCGAAGGCCGCCCAAAACGCCAGCACGCGGTAGGTGGCGAACACCCCGCTCAGGGTGAAGAACTCGCCGACGAAACCAGACAGCGTCGGCAGTCCGAGGTTGGCCAGCGCCGCGAAGGCCAGCAGGGTGCCGGCCAGCGGCAGGGTACGGTACATACCGCCCAACCGCGACAACTCACGCGTATGGCAGCGGTCGTAAAAGACACCCACCATCAAAAAGAGCATCGCCGAGATCAGGCCGTGGCTGAACATCACGAAGATCGCGCCGTCGATGCCGAGCGGCGTGGCCAGCGCCAGGCCCAGCAGGACAAAGCCCATGTGGCTCACCGAGGAGTAGGCGACGAGCTTCTTGAAATCGTGCTGGGACATCGCCGCCAGCGCCGCGTAGATGATGTTGACCACACCCAGGATGCCGATTGGCCAGGCCAGGGCGTGCACGGCCTGCGGGAAGAGCGGCAGGGCGATGCGCAGCATCCCGTAGCCACCGATCTTCAGCAGCACCGCCGCCAGGATGACCGAGACCGGCGTGGGCGCCTCGACGTGCGCGTCCGGCAGCCAGGTGTGCAGCGGCACCATCGGCAGCTTGATCGCGAATCCGATGAAGATGACGGCAAACAAAAGCAATTGCAGCCCGCGCCCCAGGTCGTGCGGCGCCAGGCGCGCCAGCGCCGGGATGGCGAAGGTCTGCCGGCCGGTCAAAAAGTACAGCGCCAGGACCGCCACCAGCATCAGCACGCTGCCGGTGAAGGTGTAGATGAGGAACTTCAGCGCCGCGTACTGGCGCCGCGGACCGCCCCAGATGGCGATCAGGAAGTACATCGGCACCAGCACGACGTCGAAGAAGAAGATGAACAGGATCAGGTCCTGCGCGCAGAAGACCCCGAGGATGCCCGTCTGCAAGAGCAGCAGCCAGACAAAATACTCCCGCACCCGGTCGCCGATGCCGTAAGAGGCGACGGTCGCCACGACGCCGATCGCCGCCGTCAAAAGCAGCATCACCAGGCTGAGCCCGTCCACTCCGAGGAAGTACTGGATGTGCCAGGCCGGCACCCACGCCGTGCGCTGCACGAACTGCAACCCGCCCGCCCCGTAATGGTACGTGGCCAAGAGCAGCACGACGATGGCCAGCGGCAGCGCCATGAAGACCGTGGCCACCGACCGCAGAGCCTGCGGGGAGCGGCCGCCCATGAAGCCGAGCAGCAACGCGCCCAGGACCGGCGCGAAAACCATCATGCTCAGCAAGGGCATTCCTCCGCCAGACAACGCTTAACCCCCCATCGCCTGCAGGGCTACGAGTCCGATGGCCAGGGCCACGACCATCGTGAGCATGTAGGCCTGGACGTTGCCGGTCGAGAGCTTGCGCCAGAGCCGGCCGAACGCCATCGCCAACCATCCGATGCCGTTGACGACCCCGTCCACGACATAGCGGTCGAAGGCGCCGATCACGTAGCTCGGGCCCAGGCCCACCGCATACATGACCACCGCCCCGAGATCGTCGAAAAACCACAGGCGCTTGCACAGACCGTAGACCGGCCGCACCAGCGGCGAGCGCAGCAGCGCCTCGCGCCGCGCCAGCGGGCCCAGATACAGCGCCAGACCCACAGCCACGCCCGCCAGCGACAACAGCAGCGGCAGGAAGCCATACACCCCGGCGGCCGCCGCCGCGGGGGCGTGCGGCGTCAGCAACTGGCGCAGCGGCCGGTCGACCACCCAACCGAGCAGGGCCGCCGGCACCGAAAGCACGACCAGCGGCACGAGCATAACCGCGGGCGATTCATGGGCATGCTCCTGGACATGGGCATCGCGCGGTCGACCGAAGAACGTCAGCACCACCGCACGCGTCATGTAGTAGGCGGTCAGACCGGCGGCGATGGTACCCAGCCAATACAGGGCGCGGTCCGGCGAGGCCCAGGCGGCCCGCAGGATGGCGTCCTTACTCCAGAAGCCGGAAAACGGCGGGATGGCCGCCAGGGCGAGCGTGCCGACGACGAAGGTCGCGCCGGTCGTGCGCAGCTTCCGCCACAGCCCGCCCATCTCGTGCATGTTCTGGGTGCCGGCCGCGTGGATGACGCTGCCGGCGGCCAAAAAGAGCAACGCCTTGAAGAAGGCGTGCGTCAGCAGGTGGAAGATGCCCGCCTCGAAGGCCCCGACCCCCATGGCGAGCATCATGTAGCCCAGTTGGCTGATGGTCGAATAGGCCAACACCTTCTTGATGTCGGTCTGCACGCAGGCGATCGTCGCGGGGATGAAGGCCGAGATCCCCCCCACGATGCCGACCCAGTGCAGCGCCGCCGGCGCCAGGAGGAAGATGCCGTAGGTGCGGGCGACCAGAAACACGCCGGCCGCGACCATCGTTGCCGCGTGGATCAGGGCGCTGATGGGCGTCGGGCCCGCCATGGCGTCGGGCAGCCAGATCTGCAGCGGCACCTGCGCCGACTTGCCGACGGCGCCGAGGAAGATCAGCAGAGCGATCGCGTCGAGGGTCGCCGCCGGCAGGTGCATCGCGCCCAGGGCTCCCGGAAGCGCCGCGAAGCTGAAGGTGTGGGTCAGCGAGAAGGCCCACCAGATCCCCAGCAGCAGGCCGACGTCGCCGATGCGCGTCACCATGAAGGCCTTGGTGGCGGCGCGGCAGTTGGCCGGATCCTCGAACCAGTGGCCGATCAGGAGGTACGAGCACAGACCCATGACCTCCCAGGCGGCGAAAAACAGCAGCAGGTTGTTGGCGATCACCGCCGTCAGCATCGCCGCCACAAAGAGCGTGACGTTGCTGAAGAAGCGGTTGTAACGACGGTCGCCGTGCATGTAGCCCATCGAGTAGACCTCGATGAAGCAAGAGATGAAGCTGACCATGGCCAGCATCACGGCCTCAAGCGGTCCGACCGCAAAGCCCATCCGCACCTGCAGACCGCCGATCCGCAGCCAGGGGACGCTGCGGTCGATCGCCGCCCCGTGCGCCACCTGCACCAGGATCGCCAGCGACAAAAGTGTGGACAGCGCCAGCGCCACGATGCCGAACAGCGCCGTCCGCTCCCCGGCGCGGCGCCCGAAGATCAGATGCAGCACATAGGCCGCCAACGGTAGCGCCGGCACCAGCGGCGCCCAGGCGAGCACTGCGAAACCACCGTCCTTCCCAAAACCGCGGCCGTTCAGCCGCGCAGCGTGTCGATCTTGTCCACTTCGATCGTGTTGCGCCGCCGCGACACGATGATCACCAGGGCCAGGCCGACCGCCGCCTCCGCGGCCGCGACCGCCAGGACGAACAGCGCGAAGGCCTGACCGCGGGCGGCGTCCGCGGGGGCCGAGTAGCGGGAGAAGGCCACCAGATTGATGTTCACGGCGTTGAGCATCAACTCGATGCCCATCAGCACCATGATCGCGTTGGCCCGGCGCAGCGCCGCGAACAGCCCGATGCAAAAGAGCACCGCCGCCACCGCCAGGAACGCGACCAGCGGAATACCCTGGGCGGCGATCATCCCTTGGCGCCCCCTTCGGTGCGGGTCAGGATGATCGCGCCGATCATCGCCGCCAGAAGGAGCACCGAGGCCACCTCGAACGGCAGGGCGTAGGCGTGGAAGAGGGCGTGCGCGATGAAGCGGGTCGAATCGGGTGCGGCGGGCAGCGGGCTCAGCGGCCAGGAGGGGGCCGCGCGGTGGTAGGCGGAAAGCAGGATCGCCGCCAGGCCGACGCCGCCCACCAGGGGGACGATGCCCAGCCGCGGCGACAGCAGGAGGGATCGCCAGCCCCGCGCGTCGGATTCGACCTCGCGCATCTCCGACAGCATGATCGCGAAGATGACGACGGTCATCACCGCGCCCGCATACAGTAGGAGCTGGACCGCCGCGAGGAAGTCCGCCTGCAGCAG
This sequence comes from Bacillota bacterium, assembly GCA_021806565.1. Taxonomy (GTDB): domain Bacteria; phylum Bacillota; class Sulfobacillia; order RBS10-35; family JAJYVN01; genus JAJZXK01. The sequence goes on from JAJZXK010000077.1 coordinate 6,119, forward strand.
GAAGAAGAGGCCGGCCACCCCCGCAAAGGTCGCCGCCAGAAACAGGGCGGCGTGGGTCACCTGCGGCGCCGTGGCCACCCGCCAAGCGGAATAGAGCGTCAGCCCCGCCAGGCAGGCGAAGGCCACCATCGGCCCGTTCATGCGCATCCCCTCCGCACGTCGCTCACAGACGCTCGCCGCCGGCGACGCGCAGGGCGCGCGACGTCTTCCAGATCTCGGCCAACTGGCCCTTTTGCAGGATGAGGTCCTGCACCTGGTAGCTGCCGAGCTCGACCACATCCGCCATCTCCAGGGCGTCGAAGGGGCAGGCCTCGACGCAGAGGTTACAGACCATGCAGTGCGACAGGTCGAGTTGGAAGGTCTCCGGCCAGGGCTTCTTGCGGCCCTTTTCGTCCATCGCCTGGGTGATCTCGATGCACGAAGGCGGACAGGCCCGCTCGCACAACCCGCAGCTGACGCAGTTGAGCCGGCCGCTTTCCTCGTTGACCTTCAGTACCGGCACGCTGCGCGAACCCCGCTCGAACGGAGGCTTCTCCTCCGGGTAGCGGACAGTGACCGGTTTGTGCAGCATCTCCCGCATCGTGATGGCGTGTCCCACCACCATGCTCTTACCCGTCTGCCAGACACGATCCCACAGGGCCATTGCTCTCACCTCACCGCCAAAACGAGCGCCGTCACCAGGACGTTCGCCACCGACACCGGGAAGAGGAACTTCCAGCCCAGGTCCATCAGTTGGTCGATGCGCACCCGCGGCAGGGTCCAGCGGATCCAGATACCGACGAACACCAGGACGTAGGTCTTGAGGACGAACCACACCCAGCCCGGGATGAAGGCCAAAAGCGGCAGCGGCCGCCAGCCGCCCAGAAAGAGCGTGACCGCCAGGGCGGAGGTGGTGAACAGGTTGGAATACTCCGCCACGGCGAACATGGCCCAGCGGATGCCGCTGTACTCCGTGAAGTAGCCGGCGATCAACTCGGACTCCGCCTCGGCCAGGTCGAACGGGGTGCGGTTCAACTCCGCCAGGGACGCGACGTAGAAGACCAGGAACCCGACGATCTGCGGCACCACGAACCACACGTTGGCCTGTGCCGCCACGATGCGCTGCAGCGTCAGGGAGCCGGTCAACATCACGACCCCGATGGTCGAGAGGATCAACGGGATCTCGTAGCTGAAGAGCTGGGCGCCGGCGCGCATCGCCCCCAGCAGCGAGTACTTGTTGTTGCTGCCCCAGCCGGCCATGAAGATGCCGATCAGGGTGAAGGACGTCACCGAGGCGAAGAACACCAAGCCGATGCTGAGGTTCTGCAGCACGAAGCTGCGGCCGATCGGCAGCACCAGGTAGACCAGCACCGCCGGCACCAGCGCCACGGCGGGCGCCAGCCACCAAAGCCAGAGGTCGGCGCCGCCCGGCACGAAGTCCTCCTTGGCCATCAGCTTGAGGATGTCGGCCGCCGACTGCAGCAGACCGGCGGGCCCGCCGACGCGTAGCGGTCCGTAGCGCCGCTGCATGTAGCCGGAGATCTTGCGCTCCGCCCAGATCAGGATGAAGGCGTTGCCCAGCACAAAGGCCAGCACTCCGACGACCTTCAGCAGCGCCGCCAGGTAGATGTTCAACCGGTCACCGCTCCTCCCGCAGCCGGGGCGCGCGCCCTAGCGGTCGACTTCACCCATGATGACGTCCAGACTACCCACGGCGGCGATCAGGTCCGCCACCTTGCCGCCCCCGCCCATCGCCGGCACCAACTGGAGGTGGCAGAACGACGGCGCGCGCCACTTCAGCCGGTAGGGCCTGGCACTGCCGTCGGACACCAGGTAGACCCCCACCTCGCCGCGCGGGGACTCGACGCGGCTGTAGTACTCACCGGCGCGCGGCCGCAGGTTGGGACGCACCCGTGCCAGCACCGGCCCGTCGGGCAGCATCTTCAGGACCTGGCGGATGATGCGGATGCTCTCTTTGATCTCCAGCATGCGCACCATGGCGCTGTCGTACGTGTCGCCGTTTTTTCCCACGGGCACGTCGAACTCGAAGCGCTCATAGCCGAGGTACGGCGCCGCCTTGCGCAGGTCCCAGGCCACGCCGGTGGAGCGCAGCACCGGACCGCTCGCCCCCCAGGCGATCGCCTGCTCGGGGGTCAGCTTGCCCACGCCGATCGTGCGCTCGCGGAAGATCTCGTTTTCGATCAGCAGCCCCATGTACTCGGGCCAGGCCTGCCGCTCCATGAACACCAGGAACTTCTCCAAATCGGCGAACCACTCGTCCGGCAGGTCGTTGCGCAGCCCGCCGATGCGGTTGTACGCGTACAGCATGCGGGCCCCGGTCGCCTTCTCCATCAGGGTGTAGCCCCACTCGCGCTCGCGAAAGGCGTACATGAACGGCGAGAAGGCGCCCAGATCGAGGCCAAAGGTGCCGTAAAACAGGATGTGGCTGAGGATGCGCTGCAGTTCGCAAAACAGCACGCGCAGGTACACCGCCCGCGGCGGCACCTCGATCTGCGCGAGCCTTTCGATCGCCAGGCAGACGGCCACCTCGTTGGTGATCGCGCCAAGGTAGTCGTTGCGGTCCGAAAACGGGACGATCCCGGGGTAGGACCAGCCCTCGACGATCTTTTCGAAGTTGCGGTGGAGAAAGCCGATGTCGGGCTCGACGCCGACCACGACCTCGCCGTCCAGGGTCACGATCAAGCGCAGCACCCCGTGCGTACTCGGGTGCTGCGGCCCCATGTTGATCTTCATCAACCGCCGGCCGTCCCGCTCGACGACCGCGGGCGCCCCGCCCTGCGCCTCCATGCCCGTCCTACCCCCTTGCCGGAGCCGCCGTCAGCGCTGGCGCACCTTGCGCTCCCGCTGCACGCGCTCGTCGCTGAAGTCCCTGCGTAGCGGATAGCCGCCTGAGAAACCCTCCGGCAGCAGGATGCGCCGCAGGTCCGGATGGTCCGTGAACCGCACCCCGAGCAGGTCGAACACCTCGCGTTCGTGCCACTCCGCCCCCGGCCAGACCGCCGTGACGCTCGGTAGCCAGGGACCGGCCGTCCCGGTCTTTTGGGCCGCCACCTTGAGCACCGCGCCCCGGCCCGGATGGGCCACGCTGAACACGTGGTAGACGACATCGATGTGGTCGCGGTAGTCCACGCCGCTCAGACAGCTCAGATACTCCAGCCCGATCTCGGGCGCGTCCCGCCACTGCCGCGCCGTCTCCAAGAGCCGCTCGCGCACCACCCGGAAGGCCGGCAGCCCGACGGTCGCGCCGTCCGGTTCCAGGTGGGAGAGCCGCCGCGCGATCACCTGCCGCAGGGTTTCCAACTCGGGCGTGGGCAGTTCGGGCGCCACGGCGGCGTCCTGGCCGCCGGCCGCAACGGTCGGCCCGGCACTCCCCGAGTCCGCCGGCCGAGCCATCGGCACCGAGTTCCCCCCGGCCGCGGCCCCCCGGCCCGTCGCGTCCGGTGTCGCGTCCTTTCCGCCAGCCATGCCCAACCCCCTCAGCGCGGTGCGCCGACAGCCGTCGCCGCACCAGCGGAGGCCTGCAGGCGCTGGATCTTCTCCTGGAGCAGCATGATGCCGTGCAACAGCGCCTCAGGCCGCGGCGGGCACCCCGGCACGTAGATGTCGACGGGCACGATCTTGTCCACGCCGTCCACCACATTGTACCCCTGGTGGTAGGGGCCGCCATTGCTGGCGCAGCCGCCGAGCGCCAGGACCCAGCGCGGCTCGGACATCTGCTCATAGAGCTGCTTGATGCGCGGGGCCATCTTCTCCGTCACCGTCCCGGCGACGATCATCAGGTCCGACTGCCGGGGCGACCCGCGCGGAATCATGCCGAAACGGTCGAAATCGTACTTGGGCCCCCCGGTCGCCATCATCTCGATCGCGCAGCAGGCGATGCCGAACGTCATATACCAGATGGAGTTGGCGCGGGCCCAGTTGAGAAGGGACTGCACCGTCCCGGTGAAGACGCCGGGCAGGTGCTGCCAAAGCGGCGGGAGCGCCTCGGAGGCGCGTCCCTCGCCTTCGACGGGCCGCGTGCCGAGCCACGTCGGCGGCCCGCCGCCCGCCACCCCGCCAGCCGCCGCGCCGTCCTGCCCGTTGCCGCCGCCGTTGACTACATCCACGTCAGAACCTTCTTCTTCCATGCGTACAGCCAGCCGGCGAGCAGGATCGCGACGAAGACCAGGATCTCGCCGAAGGCCAGTCCGCGGCTGAGGTGCAGATAGACAACCGCCCACGGGTAAAGGAAGATGCTCTCCACGTCGAAGACCAGAAACGCCAGCGCGAAGATGTAGTAGCTGATATGGAAACGCACCCTCGCGTCACCGAAGGGGATTTCGCCGCTCTCATAGGCGCCCTGCTTGACCGGATCGGGGTAGCGGCGCCGGATGATCGCCGTCCCCACGACGGTCAGCAGGGGAAACAACGCTCCCGCCACGGTGAAGATGACGATATCGAGGTATTTCTCCACCGCTCTACGCCCCCCGGCTGCCGACCGACCCGCGAGCCGGTCCGGCGCCCGCAGCATTATAGTGCCGGGGCGAACAAGCGTCAATTTCACACAGGTGGCTCCGTGAGACGGGCCGGCGCGTTAAGATCGCCCCACGGACCCGAAAGGGGGGACACCCGGCCCGGCATCGGAGCGAAAGGGGGCGCATCCGGCGGTGGCATGGCTGTGGCAGGCGGATCGGAGCCTGTTCTTCCTTATCAACGGCCGGCCCGGCGGGGCGCCGGCGCGCGACATCGCCATGGCCGCGCTCTGGCTGACCAGCGGCGCCGCCTGCTGGCTGACCGTCTTCGGCCTGGGCTTCGTCCTGGGCGGCAGGCGCGGCCGGCGACTGGCGGTGACCGGCTTGGTCGCGTTGCTCTTGGCCCACGCCGGGGCGGTGTGGGGCTTGCAGGGGCTGGCGCAGCGGGCGACGCCGGCCCACACCTACGCCGGCGTGCGGCTGCTGGCCGGCGTGGCGATGCCCCGCTTTTCCCTGCCGGCGGCCCGCGTGGCCGAGGCATGCGCGTCCTGGCCGCTCCTGCGGCGCGCAGGCGGCCTGATGCGACTGCTGGCCGGCGGCCTGGCGGCCGCGGTCGCCTGGGCGGCCGTCTATTCCGGGGCACACTTCCCGAGCGACGTCGCGGCGGGCGCGGTCATCGGCCTGCTCAGCGCGGCGGCGAGCGTGTGGCTTTTGGGCGACCCCTTCGCGCGGCGGCGTGGCGCCTTCGTCCCGCTGCCGGCCCGCGCGCGCCGAGGGCGGCGCCTGCCGGGCCCGGGCCGCGCCTGAACGGCTCAGGGAAACAGCCCGAGGCGGTCCAGCACCACGAGCATGCGGTAGAAGTCGTCATCCCCCACCGGATCGGAGATCACGCCAGCCCGTAGCGCCGCCTGCACGGCGGCGTCCGCCCAACTCGGCACGCTCGCCGGCAGGGTCGGGTCCGCCACGCCGCCCGCCGGCTGCCACAATCCGGTGGCCAGGAGCGTCGTATCGATTTGATCCAGATCGACCCAGCCGCCGTAGTCGCCCTCGGCGTATTGCCAAAGCCGCACCATGCCCTGGGTCTGGGCGGACGGGGCGTCGGGGGCCCAGTTGGGCATCGACGCCGCGGTGCTGCTCCCCGGTTCGGGCGTCGCCGCCCAAAGCAGCAGGCGCTGCACGTTGGAATCCCCCATCGCCGCCAGCAGAGGCTGGGCGAAACCGGGCGAGGACAGCGCGCCGTAGAGGATGCCGGAACCGCCGTAGATGCTGGGACGCATCGTGTCGCACCAACCCCGCACGTAGTCCGCCGTCAGCGGCGCCCCGTATTCGATGTCGCAGCAAAGGTAGACCCCCGCCGGCACCCCCAGCGCCTGGGCGCGCCCGATGGCGGCATCCGCGTCCTGCTGGCCCAGGGCGTACGTGCCCGCCTGGCCGCCGTTGAGCGGCGAATCGTTGTAGATGGGCAGGATCGCGCAGCGGTTGGCGTGGAGGAACGAAACCTCCTGCGCCGTCAGCGGCGTCGCCGCCCCGCCGCCGCTGCCCAGGTAGCGCCCCCAGGCGACCGGCGCCGCACCTGCCCAATCGACCACATCGCGCCAGAGCGTCAGATCGGATGAGACAAACCCGTTAGCCGCCAGGGCCGAGTCCACCATGAATCCCGGCATCGCGCCTCACCCCCGTCCCGCGCTTCCCATTCCAGGATTATGACGGGCGCGTCCGCGATGTCCCCACCCGCGGCGCTTGGCGTGGCAGCGAACCTGCCGTACGATGGACCGCGGTGCGCGCCGCCGCGGACACCGGCATTCGCCCGGCCGCCGCGGCTCCACCGGGAGGAACGGGCCATCTTGTTCAATCGCCGCTGGCTGTTGGCCTTCGTGGCCGGGCTGATCGCCGCGTACATCGCGTTTCGCCACTTCGCCGTCGCCTACGTCCTGTTTTCCTGGATGCAGCACCTCGGCCTGCCGGTCCTGTTCTGGCGGCCGGTGACCGCCGCGCTCTGGACCGGACTGGTCGCCGGGGCGGCCTTTGCCGTTCTTACCTATATCAACCTGGCGCTGACCCTGCCGGCGATCACCTCGCCGGCGGCGGTGCCGGGCACCCACCTGCAGACGGGCGTGCTGCCGCTGACGCTGCAGGCGGTGCGCCGCACCAACGGGCGCCGCGTGGTGCTCGCCGTCGCGCTGGCGGTCGGCGTGCTCGCCGGATGGGTGCTGTCGTCGCAATGGCCGACGGTGTGGTTTGCGCGGGACGCCGTCCCGTTCCCGACCACCGACCCGCTCTTCCACCGCAACATCGCCTTTTTCATGTTCACCCTGCCGCTGTGGCACCTGCTCTTGACCACCGCCGGGGCAGCGCTCTGGCTTTCCGCGCTCGCGGCCGGCGGCATCTACTTCGCGACGGGCTGGTTCAACGTCATCGACGGCCGGCTGGCCATCCACCCGCGGCCGCGCGCCCACCTGGGCGGGCTGGTGGCCCTTTACCTGCTCGTGAAGGTCTGCGGCTACCAGGTGGACCGCTGGAACCTCGATTATTCCACCAACGGCTTTGTGTTCGGCGCCGGCTGGGCGGACGTCCACGTGCGCCTGCCCGTGCTGTGGCTGCTCAGCGGCCTGGCGCTTGTGGGCGCCGTCGCCGCCGCCCTCTACGCGCGCGGGGGCGGGGCGCGCCTGCTGGCCTGGTCCCTGGGCGGGCTGGTGGCCTCATCGGTGCTGCTCGGCGCGGTGCTGCCGCAGATCATGGAGAGCGTGATCGTCAAGCCGAGCCAGTACTCGTTGGAAAAGCCGTATATACTCCACAACATCGCGATGACGCGCCTCGGCTTCGGCCTGAACCGCATCAAGCTTCAGCCGTTCCCGGTGCACACCAACCTCAACGCCACCGACCTCAAATCGTTTCGCTCCACCTTCCGCAACATCCGGCTCTGGGACAGCACGATCGCCGAACCCGCCTTCCAGCAACTGCAGGGACTGCGTACCTACTACAGCTTCGACCCCATGCACATCGACCGCTACACCGTCAACGGTGAATACCGCCAGGTGCTGATCGCGCCGCGCGAGATCAACTACAACGCCCTGCCGGCGCAGACCTGGGTCAACCGCCACATCAACTACACCCACGGCTATGGCGTGGTCGTCATCCCGTCCTCCCAGATCGCCTCCCGCGGCCAGCCGCTCTTTTGGATGAAGAACATCCCCGCCACCTCCAGCGTCGGCCTGAAGGTGACCCAGCCTTCCATCTATTACGGGCAGCAGACCTCGGTGTACGCGCTGGTCGACGGCCGTCGGCCGGCCTTCGACTATCCCAAGGGCAGCAAGGACGTCTACAGCAACTACAAGGGCAGCGGCGGCATCCCCATCGGGGGCTTTTTCAACCGTCTGGCCTTTTCGATGTGGGCCAACAGCTACAACCCACTGCTCACCAACGACGTCACCGCCTCCACCCGAGCGATGATCTACCGCTCGCTGTCCCAGCGGCTGCCGCGCCTGATCGGCGCCCCCTTCCTTTACTACGGCACCCACCCCTACATCGTGATCTCGCACGGCCAACTGGATTGGATCGTCAACGGCTACACGGAGTCGGCCAACTTCCCCTACTCGACGCCGTCGACAAACGGGGCCAACTACCTGCGCAACTCGGTCAAGGTCGTCGTCAACGCATACAACGGTACGGTCCGCTACTACGCGGTCGACCCGCGCGACCCGATGCTCAAGACGATCGAGCGGATCTTCCCCGGCGTCATCCGGCCGGAGTCGCAAATGTCCGCGACGCTGCGCCAGCACCTGCGTTACCCGGCGGACCTGTTCAGCATCCAGGCCTCCGTCTACGCGACCTACCACATGACCGACCCCCAGGTCTTCTATAACCACGAGGACCAGTGGCGGGTGGCCAACCAGATCATCGGCCAGCACCAGACGAAGGTGCAGCCCTACTACGTCATCATGAGCTTCCCGAACATCCAAAAGCCCCAGTTTGTGCTGATGCAGCCGTTCACGCCGGTCGGCGCCAACCGCGACAACATGGTCGCCTGGATGGCCGCGTTCAGCGACGGCAAGCGCTACGGCCAGGTGGTCGCCTATGAGTTCCCCAAGAGCCAGACCGTCTACGGACCGCTGCAGATCGAGGCCCAGATCAACCAGGACAAGACGGTGTCGGACATCCTGGCCCTGTGGAGCCGCGGCGGCTCCCGCGTCTACCGCGGCAACATGCTGACCATCCCGGTCCGGGACAGCTTCCTGTATGTCGAGCCGCTCTACCAAGAGGCCACCGCGACCAACCTGCCGGCGCTGCGCCGGGTCATCGTCGACTACAACGGCCAGCAGATCGCGGTCGGCTCGAGCCTCGACCAGGCGCTGGCCCAGATCTTCGGCAAGCTCCCCTGGTCCAGCCTCAACGCCGGCGCCCTCTCCGGTGTGACCCGGCCTTCCCAGACCCCGTCGCTACCGGGCGGCGCCGCACCCAGCGTCACCAGCGCCCCGGCGAGCGGCGCCTCGCCGGCGGCCGCTACGGGGCTGGCCCAGTTGAACCGCCTCTACCGCGCCGCGCAGAGCGCGCTGCGCCAGGGCAACTTCTCCACGTACGGCAAGGACATCGACGCCCTGGGCCGGCTGCTTGCCAAGCTCGTACCCAACACGTCCACCACCCCGGCGGCGCACGCGTCCGGGTCCTCTGTGGCCACCACCACCCAGACCGCGACCAAGGCCGCGGCTCCAAGCGCGAACCCGGCGAAGGTGATCCGCAAGGCCACCGCTAAGGCGGCCGGGTGAGCATGCCGACCGGACCGGGCCCGGACGGCGGGGCGACGCGGGTGCCGCCGGCATGCGCGCCGCGCCTGATCGACCGGGCCCTTCCGCTTTCGGCCGTCAACCGCCGCTGCGCCCAGGAGACCCAGGGCAAGCTCTCACCCCTGCACCTTTGGTGGTCGCGCAAGCCGGCGGCAGCCTGCCGCGCCGCGCTACTCGGGCAGCTGCTATCCGCCCCGCAGGACCCGGAGGCGGTGGAGGCGTTGCTCCAACTGGTGGGACGGGCGGTGGAGGCGGCCGACCCGGCCGATCCCGCCCTGGCCTCGGCCAGGGCGGCCGTCGCCGCCGCCGTGGGCGACCGGCCGCCCACGGTCTTCGACCCCTTCTCCGGCAGCGCCGCCGTGGCCGTCGAGGCCCAACGGCTGGGGCTTTCGGCCGTCGCCGGCGACCTCAACCCGGTCGCGGTCGTCGTCGCCAAGGCCTCGATCGAGATCCCACCGGGATGCGCGGAACTCGACCCCGTGCACCCCGGCGCCCGCCGCTTTGCGCCCGCAGGCCGGCTCGGGGGGCTGCACGCCGACATCGCCCACTACGGGGCCTGGATGGCGGCGGAGGCGCGGCAGCGGCTGGCCGGCTGCTATCCGGCGGCCGGCGGACTGCCCGTGCTCGCCTGGCTGTGGTGCCGCACCACCCGCTGTCCCAACCCCGCCTGCGGCCGCACGGCGCCGTTGGTCCACGCCTTCGACCTCTGCCGCCGGCCCGGGCGCGAGGCCTGGCTGCTGCCCGCAGGCGACGGCGGCTTTTGTGTCGCCACCGGGGCCGACCGGCCGGCGCCCGCCCCGACCGTCGGCCGGCGCGGCGCCCGTTGTCTGTATTGCGACACGGCTATCCCCCTGGCCAGGCTGCGCGCCCAGGCCATGGAGCACGGACTCGGCCTGGAACTGCTGGCGACCGTCGCCAAGGACCGCCGCGGCCGGCGCTACCTGCCGCCGGACGACCGGCAGCGGGCCGCGGCGGCGGCCGCAGGCGCCATGGGCACCTGGGAGCCGGACACGCCGCTACCGGCACAGGCCCTGGGGCTCAACTGCCAGCACTACGGCATGACCCGCCACCGCGACCTGTATACGCCGCGGCAGCGAGCCGCGCTCGCCGTCTTCACCGACCTGGTGGCCGAGGCCCGGCAGCGGATCGAGGCCGACGCCCGCCGGGCCGGCCGCCCCGAGGACGGGCGGCCGCTGCGCGAGGGCGGGAGGGACGCGTGCGCCTGGGCCGAGGCGGTCTCGGTGTATCTGGCCCTGGCGGTGGACCGCGTCGCCGCCCGCTGGTGCACCTTCGCCCGCTGGCACCGCACGCGCGAAAACATCGAGCATCCCTTCGGCCGCCCGGGCCTGGCCATGGCGTGGGAGTTCGCCGAGGCCAATCCCTTCTCTCCCGGCGCCGGCAGTTGGGACGACGCCCTCAAGGCGGTACTGGCCGCGCTGGCGGCCCTGCCGGCCGCGGCGGGCCCGGTGCCGCCCGGCCGGGCCCTGCAGTTGAACGCCGCCGATCCCCCCGGGATCGGGCCGGACGTCCTGGTCTGCACGGACCCCCCGTACTTCGACAACCTGCCGTACGCCGACCTGGCCGACCTCTTCTACATCTGGCTGCGGCGCGCGCTGGCGCCCGTCTACCCCGAGCTGTTCGGCACCGTGCTCTGCCCCAAGGCGGAAGAACTCGTAGCCGATCCGCACCGGTTCGGCGGGCGGACCGGGGCGCGCGACCACTTCCTCCAGGGCATGCGGTCCACCTGTGAGCGCCTGCGCGATCTGGCCGACCCGCGCTTTCCACTGGTCCTGTTCTACGCTTGGCGGCCGTCGCGCGCCGGAACGCCGGACGGCTGGGAGGCCATGTTGGAGGCGCTGCGGGCCGCGCGGCTGCGGTTGACCGGCACCTGGCCCGTGCGCACCGAGCACGCCGGCCGCCTGCGCAGCCTGGACAGCAACACCCTGGCGGCGTCGGTGCTTCTGGTCTGCCGGACCCTGCCCGCGACCGCGGCGGCGGTACCGCGGCGCGTCCTGGTCCGGGAGGGGCGCGAGCAGCTGCCCCGGGCCCTGGACGCCCTGCGGGCGGCGGGGCTGGACGCCGTCGACCTGGCGCAGGCGGCGATCGGCCCGGGCATGGCCCTGTATTCGCGCTACGCCGAGGTCCTCTCCCCCGACGGCCGGGCGATGGGCGTTCGGGACGCGCTCGCGTGGATCAACGAAGAGGTCGATGCCTGGCTGGGCCGCGGCGCCCACGCCGGCGGGGACGACCCGCAGACCCGCTTCTGCCTGGCGTGGTTTGACGCCCACGGCTTCGGACCGGGCCCGTTTTCCGAGGCCGAGTTGCTGGCCCAGGCGAAGAATACGTCGGTGGCGCGCCTGGTCGCGGCGGGGCTGGCCGAGGCGGCCGCCGGCCGGGTCCGGTTGCTGGAGCCGTCCGACCGCGCCGAGGCGGCGGCAGGCACCTGGCAGGCCCTGCACGCCTTTGCCGCCGCCCTGGACATCCAGGGCCGCCTGGGCGCCGCGCGGCCCGC
>JAJZXK010000210.1 GCA_021806565.1 Bacillota bacterium
CCTGCAGCGCCCGAGCACAGCGGCGGCGCGCGGGGTGCTCGGCAGGCAGGTTGCCGGCTCCGGCCGCCAGCGCTCGGAGTTCCGTGAGCATGGCGCCCACCATGCAGCCGACGAGAGTGCGCTGGCTGCCCGTGGCCCGCCAGGCGGCAGCGAGGGCGGCGGTGAGTTCGATCTCCTCCTTGGTGAAGACAGGGCGGGAGGCCCCGGCGCAAACGCGGGAAGTGGTTGAGCGGTTGATAGAGGTTGCCAGCCAGGAGCGGCGGGAAGGGTTCGCTCGGGACCTGGAAGGCGCGTTTGGGTACTTGGGGCAGCGGCCAGATGTCGACCGAGACCAGATTGGGCTGGTCCGGGACGACCTGTATCACAAGGTGCGGCGTGCGTGTATGGTAGGGCATTCGTCCGACACTGGCCGCGATTGGGGTGAAAGGGCACAGTGCGACGCCGGTCCGTGATGCGTAGGCGCTGGCCGGACGGCGACAAGGCGGCGGTAGTCCGGGCAGCCGTTGAGTTGGCGGGTGTCGAGTAAAGTAGAGCGTCGATCCCGGGGGAGCAGCGCGGCGGGTCAAGCCGAAAGAGAGGATCACTGGAAGGTGGCGATCCGCGGGCGCGTATCCGTGAAGCTGGCGCATGGCCAGAACGGAGGTGATGACAATGCTCCTACGTCGACTGAGGGGCGCCCTTGATCTGGATAGCACGCTGTCGGAATTCCGGCCCATCGCTCGTAGTCGGTTCGCCTTTCTCCGGCGGGCAAGGACCGCCCTTGACCTCGGCCCCGCGGCACCGGAATCGCGCCGCGCGTCGACTCGGCTGCTGCCCTTGCTAGGTCCCTTGGTCCTCGTGGCCACACTGGCGCCGGTCTTGGGTCGGCAGGCTCGGGTAGCGACGTGGATGATCCTGAACATGCAGGGGCTTGCTGTTGCGGGGTTGCTCGGGCTCATCGTGGCGATGGTGCGGACCAGGGTGCGGTGAGGGATCATGGTGTGCAGCGGTTGGGGCTCCGCGAGGAGGCATGCATGGCAGCGGTGCGTGAGATAGTGCGGAAGATGGACGCGGTGGCGGGTTTGTGGGAGGATGCGGCGCGTCGGGTGGGGGCGGGGGCAGCGGGAGCGCCGACGCACAGCGAGGCGGCGGCGAACCGGGCGCATGCGGAAACGTTGCGGGATTGTGCTGGTCAGTTGCGGGGGTTTGCGCGGGCGATCGAGGAGGAGACGGGGAAGCGGGTGTAAGGGTGGCGCAGGTGACCGGGATGCGGCGGGGGCGGGAGTATTGGTGTTGCGAGTGGCGGGATGGGTGGATGTCGATGGCCTCGCGGTTTTGGTTTGAGAGCGAGGCGGAGGCGGAGCGGCAGCGGGATGCGGTGCGAGCGCGGGGCGGCAAGGCTCGGGTGTACCGACGGGATGTGGACGGCGGACTGCACGCATGTGGGGACCAGGAAGTGCGGGACGCGGCACCCGGTGCTGTAGTGGATTGTACGGAGGATGATGCGCCTGAGTCGGAGCGGCCGGCGGCCGGCGTGGAAGATCGGCAGGTATCGGTGGGGGTGGCGGCAGGTGCGCTGATGGAGCAGTTGAGGAAAGCGGTGGCAGGCGCGGGCGGGCAGCAAGCGTGGCCGTTGGGGGGCGGCTGGTGGGCGATGCGGCGGGAGGTGTTTGCAAGGGCTGTGGGGGATCGGGGGGACCGGCAGTTGTTGGTGGACGCGGGAGTGCTGCATCGCGGCGGGGGGAGCGCGGGCACGGTGGTGGTGCAGCGGCGCGGCCAAATGGAGCGGGTGTACAAGGTCCGGCTGAGCCAGGGAGCCTGACCGGCGCGACCGGGATTGCGGCCCTTCGTAAACACTTGCCAAGTTCAACATGTACAAGACGGAGCCACGCGCGGCCTTCTGTGCGGGAGAGGTGCGGGCGGGCGCACTGGCTGTATTGGTGGGACATGCAGGTGCGAGGGGATGCGACGGCGGGGTTGGTCGCGAAGGGATGCGAGGTGCAGGCGCCGGGGGAGCCGCAGCGCCAGTAGGCGGGGGAGCACGGGCAAAGGGCTACGCGCCGAAGATGTCAGCCAAGCGGCAGGAGAAGCCGGGGAGGACCGGTTCCTCGATGAGGGCTTGGGGGTCGGTCCAGGTGCGGGGTGCTTCGTTGGGGGCGTGGCGGGTGAGGGACCGCTTGTCGGGGTCGATGACCCAGGCGGCGCGAACGCCAGCGGCGAGATACTGGCCGATCTTGCGTTGCAGGTTGGGCTCGGAGGGGTCGTGGACCTCGACGGCGAGATCGGGGGGCACGTTGGGGAAGCCGAGTTCGTCGCCAATGCGCGCCACCCGCTCATTTGAGAAGAAGGCAATATCGGCTGCTCGCAGGGTATGGCGAGTCTCGCCCAAGACGACGCCCAACTCGTTGGTAATCACCTCGCCGAGATGGCGACCTTCGGCAAAGTTTCCGAGGTGGCGTGCGAGCGTACTCACAATGCGATTGTGCCGATATCCGGCGGGTGCCATGATGAGTAGCTCCCCCTCGTCGATCTCGTAGCGCCAGCCATCGGGGAGCCGGCGGAGTTCGTCGGCGGTCCAGGGCTTGTGGGTTGCGACAGCCACGGCGGAGCCCTCCTCTCGGTGTAGTGTACCACGCGCGCGGAGGGTCACGACGGCGACGGGACGCGGCTCGCAAAGTGCGCACGGGTTTCGGCAGACCACGAGTGCGGGCTTTGGGCGAGCGAGTGTAGGGTTGAAGGGCCGGACGGTGAACCTTAGCGGAAAGGCAGGATCGGGCTGCAGCGCGTCAGTTGCGGGAGCGGTGGCGATCTGGCTATCTATGTGACTAGACGTGTAATGGCGCACGGGATGCGGTCCCTAGACTACAGGGCGTGTGGGGGAAAGGTGCCATGGCGGGTGCAGGGAGTGCTGGCGGGATAAGAATCCACTTTCTTGGTGGGGCGTCGGAGGTAGGGGCCAGTTGCACGGTGGTCGAGGCCGCTGGCCAGCGCGTGTTGGTGGATGCCGGGGTGCGGCTGAACGCGCCTGACGCCTTACCTGACCTTGCTCGATTGCAGGACCTGGGCGGTGTGGATGGGATCGTGGTGACGCACGCGCACGCCGACCACATTGGGGCGATGCCATTGGCGGCGGGCGCATTCCCGGCGGCGCCGATTCGGACGAGTGCGGCGACG
>JAJZXK010000078.1 GCA_021806565.1 Bacillota bacterium
CTACGATCCCAGACCTTGGTGGGTCAATTGCATGGCGCGTTCGCCTATGCGAACGCCCGTCGGCGGGGTGGGTCAATTCCGTGACGCTTTTTCCGCTTCCGGTGGGTCAATTACGTGATCGCTGACATCGGGGCCCGTTCTTAGAGGACACTACGAATAGACACTTGCCTTGGTGGCGTTCCTATGGTACACCACTGGCATGACGGCGTGCGGAGGGTATCCACGGCGCCCTTGGGGCGCACCGCCGTCCACCTGCTGAGGGCGACCCGGCCCTCGCGGGATCCGGCGGGCTGGTGTATCCCCCGCTGTACAAGGGATGGTGGCTGACGCATGCCCGCGTGGCGGCCGGCGGGTCCCGTCCGCGTCTTCTACCGCAACTGGGTCTTTTCCGGCGTCTGGCGGGCGCGCGATGCCGCGCACACCGTCGCCCGGGGGCACGGGCAGTGGGTGGCCATCGACAGGGCCAACCGTCCGGCGCTCTGGGCGGACGCCGGTGCAACCCGGCCGGACGAGGCGATGGAGCACGTCCTGCTGTTGGACCGGGACCCTCCGGACCTGCAGCGCACCCGGTCCGGCTGCCGGGCCGAACTGCGCCGCGGCCGGCGGCGCGACGCCGTGGCTGCGGCCTTGCCCCAGCGTACGCGGCGCTCGGCATCCCCCGTGGCCCGGTTTGCCCGCACCGGTCTCCCGGTCCAGGGGGCCGCCGCCGTGACCGTCGCCATGATCCTGACCAGCCATGACCCCCGTGCCGAGGAGATCGCCGCCGTCGCGACCGAAGCGGCGGGCGGCGGATTGCTGCCGCGCAACGGCCACCGCACAGCCGGCACCCGCCGCCGCTGGACCGACGTGGCCCGAGCGCAGGCCCTGGCCGCCGCCCGCGGCCAATAGGCTCGGCGCGCCCGCGCGTTCAGCACGCCCCCGACCGGACAATCCCGGCCGGGGGCTTTCGCTTTGGTTGAGCCCCACGCATCCCACGGAAGGAGGCCCCCGATGGAAAGGTCCGAGGCCCGCGAGACCGCGCCCCGCTATCTCACGCCGGCCGAGGTGGCGCACGACCTGCGCGTCTCCAACAACACGGTCTACGCCATGCTCATCGGCCGGGAACTGCCGGCCGTCCGCGTCCGCGGCCAGTGGCGCATCCCCGCAGACCAGTACGCCCGCTGGGAAGAGGATGCCGCGGCTCAGGAGGCGACGGCGGCCACCGCGGCGCCCCTGCGGCGCCGGAAGGCTGAGCCCCGTGGCTAGCCTGCGTAAGCGCCGCAAGGTGTGGTTTGCCCGTCTTTCCGTGGGGCGCGACCCGGTGACCGGCCGGTACGTCTACAAGGAATTCTCCACTGGCCAGACCAGTCGGCGCGAGGCGGAGAAGGTGGCCGCTGAGTTGGATGCCTCCCTCGTCAGGGGCATTGTCCCGTCAACCGAGCGCACCACCGTTGAGGAGTTTATGGCCAAGTGGCTCGCCGACTACGTCCGCCCCAACCTGGACCAGTCCACGGCGATCAGCTACGAGGGCGAGATCCGCCTGCACATCGTGCCCCTTCTGGGCGGGATCCCTTTGCGGGACCTCCGCCCGGAGCAGTTGGCCAGGTTTTACGCGGCAAAGACGGAATCGCTGGCGCAGAGCCACGTCCTGTATCTTCACCGCATTATCCACAAGGCACTCAACACGGCGATGCGCTGGAGCCTGGTGCCTCGCAACGTCGCGGACGCCGTCGACGCCCCCCGTGTTCGGCGCGAAGAGCGACCCGTTCTCACGGAAGAGCAGGTCGGCCGTTTGCTCGACGCCCTCCGCGACGACCGCCTGTACAGCCTGTACTTCCTGGCCCTGGATACTGGTTTGCGTGAGGGCGAGCTGGTCGCACGTCGCTGGACCGACCTCGACGAGAGCAGCCGCACGCTGCTGGTGCGGACGAAGTTCGAACGTGAGACCGGGGCCGGCATCATAGAAGGGCCGACGAAGGCCAGGCGGCCGCGATCCTCCGTGCCAGTGTCCGAGCATGCCCTGCGGGTATTGCGAACACATGCCGGGCACCAGGCCGAGGAGAAAGGGCGGGCCGGGACCGCCTACCACGACGATGGGCTGATCTGGTGCTGGGAAGACGGCGCGCGCTACGATCCCAACTGGATCAGCGGCCATTTTCGCCGGCTGCGTAAGCGGCTCGGTTGGCCGGACGTGATCCACTTCCACGACCTGCGCCACACCAGCGCCACCATGGCGATCGCCAAGGGCGAGCCGCTCAAGGTGACCCAGGAGCGGTTGGGGCACGCGAGTCCGGCAACCACTCTGGCGATGTACGGGCACGCCACGCCCGAGATGCACGGAGAAGCAGCGGACCGGCGGGGCGGACTCTTGGGCGCACGCGACTTCGCGCCGAAAACCAGCCGGCGACACCGGCAGGGTGGGTGAGCATTGTGGGGCGGTTTCGGGAGCAGTTGGGAAGGCCCAGGTTTTCCCTATGGGGCGATTATGGGGCACGGCGCTCAAACGGCCCCAGGTTTTCCCTGGGGCCGTTCCCGCAAACCCTTGTGGCTGTTGGCTTTCTGTGGTGCGCCCTGGAGGATTTGAACCCCCGACCTACTGATCCGTAGTCAGTCGCTCTATCCGGGCTGAGCTAAGGGCGCACGATATGGCGGAGGGGGCGGGATTCGAACCCGCGGAACGGTTCCCCGTTCAACTGCTTAGCAGGCAGCTACCATCGGCCGCTCGGTCACCCCTCCGAGACCGAAGCGCAGCGAAGCATACCATGCGCGCCGGGCCCGGGCAAGCGACTCGGACCCCGGGTGCGGTACCCATATGCGCGGCTGGGAGGGCGTCCGCCGGTGATCGGCGGGGATGCTTCCCGCGTTCGAGTCCTCGAGACCGGATGTCTGAGGACGGAAAGGACAGGCGCTGACCGGGGAGGGGAGAGAGGCGGCCGCGCTTGCTGCGGCCGCGGCGGTCTGCACCGCTGGAGCGTTCCGTAGGAATGGGCAGAACGCTTTGCGGGGGTGGCAGCGCTGGAGGCGGCTTTCGTACGCAGCATGGCTGCCGTGCGTCTCGTTTCCGCCACGACCGAGATCACGGCGGCCGTCCTGATGCTGCGGGCAGGCCGGGTGGACGCCGCGTTGCGGATCAACGGCCTGCTCGGCCTGGTGGGGCCGCTGGTGTTGGTGACGGTGTCTCTCTTGGGCGTGGCGGGCATGGCCGGTCGGATCCCGTCGGGTAGAATCATCCTGATTCTGATGGGTGTCTATTTGATCATCGCGGGATCCCGGGGATGAGGGCCGATGGCGGGGAGAGCGGGATTCGAACCCGCGGGCCCTTGCGGACCACCCGCTTTCAAGGCGGGCGCCTTCAGCCGCTCGGCCATCTCCCCACACCACGGCCCATTATAGCCCGCGGGGCCACCCCGCGGCGTCCTGGTCAGCGCTCGATGGGCGCACCGACGATGTTGCCGTATTCCGTCCAGGAGCCGTCATAGTTCCGCGCGCCGGGGTAACCGAGCAACTCGGTCAACACGAACCAGGTGTGCGAAGACCGCTCACCGATACGGCAGTACGCGATGACTTCGCGGTCCGGCGCGACCCCCTGGCCCACATACAAGGAGCGCAGGGCGTCGGCGTCCTTGAAGGTTCCGTCCTCGCGGACGCTCTGGGCCCAGGGGATGTTCACCGCGCCTGGAATGTGGCCGCCCCGCTGGGCGCCCTCCTGTGGGTATCCTTCGGGGGCGATGATCTCTCCGGAGTACTCGCGCGGCGAGCGCACATCGACGAGGGCCACCCTCCCGATGGATTGCAGCACGTGATCACGCACCGCGCGGATGGAGTCACGTCCAGTGCCCGGCACGACGCGTGCCGAGGCGGTGTACGACGGTACTTCGGTCGTCAGGCTGCGGCCTTCCGCGATCCACTTCTGACGGCCGCCGTTGAGCAGCTTCACCCGGGCGAAGCCGTTGTACTTGAACAGCCAGTACGCATAGGTGGCGAACCAGTTGCTCTTGTCTCCATAAAAAATCACGGTCGTGTTCGGGCCGATCCCCGCAGCGGCGCATACCTCGGCAAAATCCGCGCCGGTGACGACGTCGCGCCGGATGGAATGCTCAAGCTGCTTCCACCAACTCAGTTTGACCGCTCCCGGGATGTGTCCGCCGGCGTACAGTTGGTCGTCTTCATCCACCTCGACGACGCGGATCGTTTCGTCCGTCAGGTGGTCTGCGAGCCAGGCCGTCTCCACCAAGACCTCTGGATGTGCGTACGCCTCTGCCAACACTTCGACCCCCAATACCCTCTATTCTGGTCGGTAATAGCACCTTACGTGGGGTTGTGCGGCTTGTCAACGGGTTTGGGTGGTATTGCCGGCGCGTCTGGAAGGATAGGCTTCGCGGCGTGCGGAATGACCGCTCGTCAGGAGTGGAGACCGCGTGGAGCCGCACGTCGCCATCGTGGAAGACGATGCGTCGATCTCACAGGTGCTCGGTTTGCACTTTGAGCGGGCAGGGTATGCGGTCCGGCGGTACACCGATGCCGCGGCCGCCCTGGCGGATGCCGACGGCTTTCTCCCCGATCTGGTCGTCCTCGACCTTGGTCTGCCCGGGATGGACGGTTTCGCTTTCCTGCAGGCGCTACGCCAGGAGCGAGACCTTCCGGTTCTTGTCCTCACCGCCCGGGCGGATACACGGGACAAGGTGAAAGGGTTCGGCCTCGGGGCGGACGACTATGTGGTCAAGCCGTTCGACAGCGAAGAGGTGCTGGCGCGCGCCCGAGCGCTGTTGCGGCGCAGCGGGAGGCTGACCGCCGAGGCGATCGCCCTGGGGCCGTTGCGCGTGGACCGTCAGCAGTACGCCGTCCATCTGGGGGATGTCCGCGTGTCGCTGTCGCCTCGCGAAGTCGATCTGCTGTTCGCCTTGGCCCAGTCGCCCAACCGTGCGCTCACCCGCGCCCAGCTACTGGACCGCGTCTGGGGGATGAACGCCGACGTGGAGGATCGCGTCGTGGACGCCTACATCACGCGGGTTCGCAAGAAGCTGCTGGAGGCCTGGCCGGACAAGCGGCCGACATGGCGCATCGAGACGGTCTGGGGTGTCGGCTACAAGCTCTCGGTAGAAGATCGGGCCACATGATGAAGGCGCGGGCCAACGGGAGAGCACCGGCGGACCTCCGCAGCCAGTTGGTACTCGGGTCCGTCGTCGTCGTGCTGCTGACGTTTTCGGTGCTCGGGGTGCTCTTGGCCGCGTTTTTCGGCCACTACTTCACCGACGGCCGGCTTACGGGCCTGACGTATCGCGCCCGTAGCGTTGGCAGGCTGATGCGCCGGGCTCCCGCCCGCGCCAACCCACGCATCACGACCATGGTGCGGGACACCGGGGGCCACGTCTGGGTCGTGTCGGCCCAGGGCGCGGTGGTGCGCCAGTTCGGCCACGACGGGTTCGGCCCATACACCCGCTGGGTCACGTCCGCGCAGGTGCAGGACATCCTCGCCGGCCACACGCGGGCGAGGGCGGTGCCGTACGGCCAGAGCCATCCGCAGGAAGAAGCCGTGGTAGGCGTGCCCGTCGCGCCGGCTGGCGCGGGCCCGCCCCTGGCTGTGCTGTGGGTGGCGCCGGTCGGAGGGGCGGCGATCCTGCGGGCGGTCGCGGCCAGGCTCGCGGTGGTCGCGACCCTTGGCCTACTCGTCGCCGTCCTCCTCTTTGCGTGGCTGGGGGCACGGCTGGCGCGGCCCATCCGCGGGCTGGGCCATGCCGCCACCCGCATCGCTGCGGGGGAGTTCGAGGTTCCCGTGGTGGCGGCGGGTTCGTCGGAAGTGCGCTCATTGGCGCAGAGTCTGCGGGAGATGGCGCTGCAGTTGCAGGAGGTCGATCGCCACCGGCGGGACTTTCTGGCAGATGTGGGCCACGAGTTGCGCACACCGCTGGCGGCCCTGCGTGGCGCATTGGAAGGCATCCGCGCCGGCACCGCCCCGCCAGCCGTCCGTGCGCGCTACGTGGATCTGGCGGTTGCCGAAACGGCACGCCTGGCGCGCCTGGTCGACGACCTGCTCGCGCTGTCGCGTGCTCAGGCCGGACACCTGCAACTGCGCCTGGAGGACGTCGACTTCAAAGAGGTGCTGCTGCGGGTGGCCCTATCGCTTGAGCCCGTGGCGCTCGCCCGGGACATATCCTTCTCTTTCGACGTTCCCGACGCACCCGTCGTCGTCCAGGCGGACCCCGACCGCCTGAGCCAGGTGTTATGGAACCTTCTGGACAACGCGGCCCGCCACACGCCGCCTGGAGGGGTGGCCCAGGTGTCCGTTGCCGCCGATCCGCCGGCGGTGCTCCTGCGGGTTTCCAATCCTGGCGCCGTCATCGCGGGGGAGGCCGCGGCGCATCTGTTCGAACGCTTCGCGCGGGGCGCCTCCGGGGATGCGTATGGCGCCGGGTTGGGATTGGCCATCGTGCGCACACTGGTTGAGTTGCACCACGGGCTGGTCCAGGCAGATGCGCCGCCGGAGGGTGGATTGTGCGTCACGGTTCGCTGGCCGGTGAAGACCGCCGGGCAAGGGGCGGGTGCGCCGCACACACCGGCTAGCGCTTGATCATCCCGGCGGCCGCGGCTATGATGAACTGTGCATTTGTCATGTGCGCGCCCGTAGCTCAGCTGGATAGAGCTGGGGTTTCCTAAACCCTGTGCGGGGGTTCGAGTCCTCCCGGGCGCACCAAAGGAGAGTGGGGCTCCAGCCCTGTGGGAAGGGGTTGGAGCCTTTTGTCGTCGTCCACATGCGTGGCCGCGCCTCACCGGAATCGTCCCTGAGCCTCAAGGAAGGGGCCGATGCCACGCAGCGCGTGCGCCCGGGCCTTTGCCCATCCAGGTCTGCCGTCGTGCGCCGCTGGGTGCGCCTGGCCATGGTGCCGATCGGTTGCCATGGCCAGGCACGCCCGGGTCCTCCCGCCCTATTCCGGGATACGGAAGGCGTCCGGATGGGGCTTGAGCGGCCGGAGCATGTGGATGGGGCGGCGGAGCTCGCCCGGCTTGTCCTTCGGACGGCACCACTGGAGCCATCGCTGATACACCGCGTGGGCCGCCTGGGTGTCGACGCGCACCTGGCCGTAGGGTGCGTCCGCAGGCGCCTTGCGCACCGCCACCTTCTGGTGCCAACAGTGCTGGCCGCTGATCGGGTCTGGCTGCACGGGGAAGATCAGGTTCTGGTGCACGCCGCCGTCGGTCCACCAGATGCGCCGCGAGTCCGGGTCGCCGCTGTCGAACGGCTGCACCCCGTGCAGGACGTCCAGGTGCCAGCGCCCCTGGACCTGGTCCAACCGCACCAGGGAGGAGTTCCACCGTTCCGGTCCCTGGGCCTCATCGAGCCGCCAGCGACCGAGGTGGTGGCTGCACGCGATCACGCCGCGGTGGATGCCCTCCGTGACCCACACCCGGTCCACGAAACTGCCGATCTCGGTCTCCACCTGGACCAGGTCCCCGGTGTCCACGCCGACCCGGAGGGCGTCGTCTGGATGCATCCAGACGGGGTTGATGTGCGAGATCTCATACAGCCACTTGGCGCCGTTGGTCCGGCTGTGGATCAGCGTCGGGAGGCGGAAGGTCGGCAGGAGCACGAACTCCTGTGACTGCGGTTGCAGCCGGGAGTGGTGTACCTGACTGACCAGGTGCGGCCAGCGCTCTCTGGCCCGGGCGTCCAGGGGGTAGGCCGGCAGGGCGTATTCGGGCCAGCCCCAGTCCCGCAGCGTGGTGCTGAAGAACTCCAGGCGTCCCGACGGGGTGGGAAAGCCCTCGACCACGGCATCGCCATGCACGATGCCCACCCGCACGCGTCCCTGTCCATCACGGAAGGGTCCGGGCTGGGGTCGCAGGTTGACGCGCGGCGGGGGCGCCGGCGCCCAGGCGGCCCCGTCGTGGATCTCGGCCCGCTCCGCCACAGAGGCCGCGACGGGTGCCTGCTGGCGGTGGTACACATCCTCCGTGACCGTGAAGGCCCCATGCTTGCGCATGTATTCCAGGGGCGACATGCCGGCCGCCTCGGCGGCGGCGGGCAGGCCTGGCACGGAGTGTTCAAAGATCCAGCGGTAGTATTCGTCGATCCGGACCTTCTCGCCCGGCCGATAGGGGGATTCGAAATACTTGCGGATCCCCATCGCCCCATCCGGGTCGACCCGCCAGGACAACTCGATCCAGAATTCGTTTTCTTCCCAGACCTCTCCGGGGTTCGCATCCCGGGTGTCCGTGATCTGCTCGCCCCGGGATTCGCGAAACACGCGGCCGACCGGCTGGCGGAATCCGAGCCACTGGGCCGCGTAGGTCTCGTAGCTGTGCAGGTCGTGCCGCTCCGGGCCCAGACCCATCGGCAGGACGTAGTCCGCAAACAGCGCCGTCTCGCTCCACACGGGGGTCAGGCAGACGTGCAGCCCGATGCGCTTGGGGTGCTTGAACATTTCGATCCAACTGAAGCCGTCGGGGTTCGTCCACACCGGGTTGTAGACACGGGAGAAGTAGACGTCCAGCTCCCGATCGTGCTGGCGCAGCAGGTGCGGGAGCAGGAAGCTCATCTCGAGGTTGGCCAGGGGGAACTCGCGCGGGAAGTGCATCTCGTTCCACACGCGGATGGGCGGGGGTTCGCTCGGGGGCATGGGTACGAACTTCGTCCAGCCGGCGGGCAGGACGCCGCCCGGGCCGCCTACCGCGCCGACCAAGACGTTGAGGAAGAATAGGGCCCGGGCGACCATCCAGCCGCCGAGGTGGGCGGCGGAGGCGCTGCGCCAGATGTTGGTGACGAACGCGCGCCCGGCCCGGTGGATCTCCTGGGTGATCTCTTCCAGCGCTTCGCCCGAGACCCCGCATTCCTCCTCGGCCCAGGCCGGTGTGTAGGGCGCATACAGTTCCTTCAGGACCTCGACGAACGCCGCGAAGGTCACCGGCCGCTGCCCGGGGCGCAGCCGCCCGTCGCGCACCAGGTCGTCCAGGTAGGCCTGGTCGACCATGAGTTCGCGCCAGTTGACCCAGGCCTCAAGGAAGTCCCGGTCGATCCAGTCCCGCTGCAACAGCAGGTTCGCGAGCGTCAGCAGCAGGCCGGCTTCGGTCCCGGGCCACGGCGACAGCCACCAATCAGCCTGCGAAGCGCTGTTGCTCAGGCGGGTGTCGATCACCGCCACCCGCGTACCGTCGAGGCGGGCCTCACCGATGCGCTGCGCCTGAGGATTGAAGTAGTGGCCCGCCTCCAGGTGGCTGGAGATCAACAGAATGAAGCGGGCGTTGGCGAAGTCCGGCATGGGTCGGTCGAAACCCATCCAGAAGTGGTAACCGGTGCGCGCCCCGGAGGAGCAGACGTTGGTGTGGGAGTTGTGCCCGTCCACACCCCAGCTGGCGATGACGCGCTCCGTATACAGGTCCTCTCCGGGCCGGCCCACATGGTAGACGACCCGGTCGCGCCGGCCCTCGGTGATCGCGGCGCGGATCCGCCCGGCGATGTCGTCCAGGGCGGTGTCCCAGGATACGCGCTCCCAGGTGCCCTGCCCGCGCTCCGCCTTGCGGCGCAATGGATACAGGATCCGATCCGGGTTGGTCACCTGGGCGGCTGTCGCCGGCCCCTTGGCGCAGTTGCGGCCGCGGCTCGAAGGGTGCAGCGGCTGCCCCTCGAACTTGCGCACCTCGCCGGTCTCCTTGTCCACAAAGGCGAGCAGGCCGCAGGCCGCTTCGCAGTTGAAGCAGACCGTCGGGATCAGCGTGTAGCGCTTCAAGCGGCGGCGCGGCCAACTGCGGGCGTCCAGCTCCGCCCAATCGCCCCACTGTTCGGCCGGCGGGTGGTCGGAGAGCGCGCCACCAGCCGCCGCGATCCGTGGATGAATGGGCGGCGTGCCGGAACCCTTCCTTTGCTGTTGCTGCTGCTGCCGGGCGCGCGGGGTGCGGGGCAGACCCGCCGGCACCCCGAACCGGGTCGCACGGGCCTGGGGGCTGGTGGGCTGCGAGCCGTCCGGATCGGTCACCGCGTCACCTGCTTCCGAAGGCTGTGTGTCAACTGAGCGCGACGGCCTGCCCCGCCTGGACCAAGGCGTGTTGATAGGCCAGCAAGCCGACGATCGCCAGGGCCGCGGCAATCAGCGGTGAGACGAAGACCAAAGCCAGGGGCACCACCGCGCCGCCGAGGATGCCGGCCCAATACCACGGGGCGTAGACGCCGCGCCGGAGATGAAAGGCCGCCACCCTGCCGTCGGCGGTGGACGCGCCATGCAGCCACTCGATGGCCGTCAGCAGCAGGTGCGCGCCGAGAGCGGCGGCGGCCGCCGCCTGCAGCGGCGCGAGCCAGGCGGCACTGAGCCAACCCGCCGCGGACCCGATGAGCAGTGCGGCCGATCCGGCGATACCCGCCTGGACGAGCAGCCCGGCCGGGAGGGCCGGTTGCTGCCAGAGATCGCGGCCGCGGCATTGGAGAAACAGGAAGCCCGTGTAGCCGGCTGCGGCCGCCGCCAACAGTACGCCGGGCAGCCGCAGTGCCTCACGGACGCCCGGTGCCGCGATGAACAGTGCCAGCAGCGCGCCGTAGCCCATCAGGATGAAGGCGCCGCGCGCCAGCCAGGAGCGCCACTGCGGGCGGAGCACGATGCGCACGAAGCGCGTCGGGTGCTCAAGGTCGGCGACGATCAGGCCCGCGGTGATCAGCAGCAGCAGCATGCAGGCGACCGCCACTCCGACCAGCGGCCCGCTGCCCTGGGTCCAGGGCAGCAGGAGAGCGCAGCCGAACGCGCCCGCCGCCAGAGACTTGGTCCAGGTGTACAGGGATACGCGCCAGTCCCATGGGGCCTTATGCGTGTTGTCATAGGCGAGCCGGACGGCCGCGGAACTGCGGCTCGCAGGGACGGGCGGCGGGGGCGGGGTGGATCGCGGGTGGCGTTGGGACACGAAAAAGCCCGGCGTCACCGTCGCTGCGGATGGTTCCAGCGCCGCGACGTCCGCGCCCTTGTAAAACACCTTGGGTCGGGTATTCTTGTGCGGCTTGCGGACGGTGACGCGCTCCCGGCTGAGAATGCGGGAGATTTCGCTCTCGGGGTCGTTGATGTCCCCGACGATGATGGCACCCTCCGGGCAGACGCTGACGCAGGCCGGCTGGAGTCCCTGTTCGATGCGGTGGGAGCAGAAGTTGCACTTTTCCGCGCTGTGGGTGACCGGGTCGATGAAGATCGCGTCATACGGACAGGCCGCGATGCAGGCCTTGCAGCCGATGCAGACGTCGCGGTCGAAGTCGACGATCCCGTCCGGGCGCTGGAACATCGCCGTGACGGGGCAGGCGGCCACGCAGGGCGCGTCCTCGCATTGGTTGCAGCGGGTGACCTGGAAGTGCCGTCGAACGTTCGGGTACATGCCGATCTCGACCTGTTTGATGAAGGTCCGGGTGCCACCCAGCGCCACTTCGTTTTCCGACTTGCAGGCCACGGTACATGCATGACAGCCGATGCACCGGTCCTGGTCCAGGACCTTGCCCCACAGCAGCGGGCGATCCGCCGGATCGCCCACAGGGACGGCCACGCCACCACCCACCCCCGCCGACAACTTCACGAAAGGCAGCGTATCTTGTTGCACATATCAGTGCAATGTAACGTTCCTTCTTGCGCTATAAGTGATGGCTGATACCCGCGGTGGCAACCGGCCGGGAACACGGGAGGGGTTTCGGGTGCGACTGCATCAACTGGATGTGTTCCGGCACGTCCACGAGCAGCGGAGCGCTTCGGCGGCGGCGCAGGTGCTCCGCCTGTCCCAGCCGGCCGTCAGCATGCAGATACGGGACCTCGAACGCGAGTTGGGGCTGAGGCTGTTCGAGCGTAGCGGGCGCCAGCTCGTGCCGACGGAGGCCGGAGACTGCCTGTACCGCTACGCCGCCACGATCCACGGCACCCTCGAAGAGGCGGCGGCGGCGATGACCGGCTTCAGGGAGGGCCGTCTGGGCACCATCCGCATCGGCGCCAGCACCACCGGCGTCATCTACTATCTCTCCGCCCTGCTGGGGGACGTGCGGAAACTCCATCCGGGGCTGCAGATCGCGCTGTCGGCGGACATCACGGACCGGGTGCGCGAGGGGGTCTTGCTCGGCCACCTGGATATCGGGTTGGTGTGGGGCCCGTGTTACGACGAACGCCTGCTGGAGCGCCCGTTGCTCCATTCGAACTTCACCCTGATCCTACCCGCCGACCACCGGCTGGCCGCCCAGGAGATCCTGGACCCGCGCGCCCTGCGCCTGGAGCCGTTCGTCCTGGCGGAGGAGCACTCATCGACCCGGGAGTTCGTGGTCTCGCGGCTGCGCCAGGCCGGGATCGAGCCCCGTGTCGCCATGTCCCTGCGCTCGACGGAGGAGGTCAAGCAGGCGGTGGCGGCGGGCCTGGGGCTGGGGGTGGTGGCCGCCCGGGCGGTTCGCTGCGAAGAGATCGCGGGCGTGCTCGCGGCGCGCCCGGTGGAGGGCCTCGTGCTCCGCCGGCCGATCGTGCTGATCACGCGCCGCACCCGGGAGGGTGCCCCTCCGGCGGTTGACCGGCTGATGCGCCACCTCTGCGCGGTGGCCGACCACGGCCTGGCGGACGACGGTGTGTGAGCCTCTGTTGGGCCGTGGCCACGCCGCGGGGCTCAACCGCCAACGCACGCCGCCCAGCCACGGGCCAGTTCCAGGTCTTGCGGTGTGTTGACGTTCAGGAGCAGGGCCTCCGCCGGCCCCCACTGCGGGTCCGGTTCGACGTGCACGCCGCGCAGGCCGTCGACCGCCAGCAGTTCGTGCATGCTCCTTTCGCCCTGGGCAAGCAGCGCGGCCGCCGCGACCGCCGCCGCCCTGCCATAGGCGGCGCACAGGGGATGAAGCCTCCCGGCGTGTAACGGCACCGCAAAGTCGCAGTGCCCGCCGGCGACGGCGGCCGCGAGGCGGCGCAGAAGCTCCGGGGGCAGGAACGGCAGATCGCAGGCGAGCAGCAGCAACGCGTCGTCTTTGATGTACCGGAAGGCGGTGGCCAGTGCCGCGAGCGGGCCCTGCCCGGCGCCGTCGTCGCCAAACGCCGGGATGTCTGGATAGGCCGCCGCGGCCTGAGAATCCAACCCCTGAAAGACGGGCGTCAGCCCAGCCGCGCGGCAGCTGCGCAAGACCCGCTCGACGGACGGCACCCCGCCGACCTCAGCCCATGCCTTGGGGAACCCCATGCGCCGGCTTGCGCCCCCGACCAGGATGGCGGCGGTCATCGGGGCTCCGCGCAATGACGCCGCATCGCGGCCAGGATGCCGTCGACGTCGTCCCGCCCGATCACCGGCACACCCGCGGGGCCGAAGGTTTCCTGCGGCCGCGCCGCCGCGATCAGAAAGAGCCCGCCGCCGGGTGCGCCCCGCGCCACTGGGTCGGCCACATCGCCCACGAGTTCCACCCGCGGCAGGCGCAGGCAGCGGAACCCTTCGATGAGCAGCCAGGAACAGCCCCGCGCCGCCGCGTCTGCCCGCAGGGTCTCCACCCACGCGTCGGGATCGGCCGTGCCGTCCGCGGTCAGCACGTACCCGTCGCGCCCGGCGACCGCGACCAGGACCGCCCCTGCTGCGCGCAGGCGCCAGCCGTCCTTGCCGGGCGTGTCCGACGGCGTGCCGTGGCCGTGGTGCTTGAGCACCGCGGCGCGCTCTCCGCAGGCGGTGAGCCTCTGGAGGATGGCTTCGATCAGCGTCGTCTTTCCGTGCCCGGAATCCCCCGAAAACGCGCAGACCGCGACCGGGCCGACGGGCCGGGTGCGCGCCGGTACCGCGGCGGCGTGCGGCCGCCCAAGGCGGTCGAGCAACTCGGGCAGGGCTACGTCCGTTGCTTCACCGGCCCGGTCCACGCGCAACGTCCAGACAGGGGCGCCGGGGGCGAGCGGCGGCGAACCGGCCGGCTGCAGCACAAGGCTGTCCGCGCCCGCCATGGCCGCCAGGGTCCCCGCCGGGACGGCGGGGCAGGGGACGGCCGTGCCGGCCGCGTCGTCGGAGCGGGCCCACAGGAGCCGCAGGGCGTCGGCGCGCGTCGCAAGAGCTGTGCCCAGGCGCAGGAGCCCGGCGGGCGGAAACGGCTGGTCCCAACCCGCCCAGGCGCGCAGGAGCGGGGCCACCAGCAGGGTGAATGCTGTCCAGCAGGCGGTGGGACTTCCGGGGAGACCGATGACGGCGGTCCTCCCGATGCTGCCAGCGTAGACCGGCTTGCCGGGTTTGATGGCGACGCGCCAGAAGAGCTCGCGTGCGCCGAGTTCCTGCCACACCTGCGGCACGAGGTCCGCGGGCCCGACCGAAACGCCGCCGGTGGTCAACACCAGGTCGGCCCCGCCCTCAAGCGCCGCCGTCAAGGCGGACCGCAGCGCCGTCCGCTCGTCGGGGACCCGGCCCGCGTGCCGCACACGGGCGCCGGCGGCGCGGCAGCCGGCCAGCAGCATGGGCGAGTTGGCGTCATACACGCCGGCGGTTCCGGCCACGGCCCCCGGCGCCAGGAGTTCGTCCCCGGTCGACAGTAGGACGACCGCCGGCCGGCGGCCCACCTCCACCTCGGCGATGCCCGCCGCGGCCAGGGCTCCGATGGCGGCGGGGGTGAGGGGGCGGCCGCGGTCCACGACCACCACTTCTGGCGCCAGCAGTTCCCCGGGGGGGATGACGTGGGTGCCTGGTCGCGCGGGCCGGAGCACGCGAATGCCCTCGGCCGTCCGCGCGGCGATCTGCTCCAGCGGGATGACCGCGTCCATGCCAGGCGGCAGGGGGGCGCCCGTCGCGATTTGCACGGCGGAGGCGGCCGGGGGGGTGTGCTCCAGGGGGTGCCCCGCCAGGACCTGTGCGCCGACCGGCAGGTCGAGCGGCCGGCTGGACGCCGCCCCGAGGGTGTCCCCGGCCCGTACCGCATAGCCGTCCATGGCCGCGCGGGCGAACGCCGGTACGGCCAGCGGGCTGCGGATGGCTCGTGACGGTACCCGGTCGGCGGCGGCGTCGAGCGCCACGCGCTCCGTGCCGGACGGACCGAGCGGTCCGAGGCCGGAAAGCAGGCGGCGGAGGGCTTCTCCGGCGGTCACCATGGACAGGCCTCCCGGTGGTGGGGCCGCACGCGGTGTGACGCGTGCCCGGCAGGGTATCTTATCGTATAGTGGCGTCGCCGCGGTCGCGGCGGGGCGGAGTTGCGCGGGTGCCAAGTGCGTGGAGTGCGCAAGACCAAGAATGGATGCGGCTCGCCTTGGCGCGGGCGCGGGTGGCAGCCGGCCTTGGGGAGGTCCCGGTCGGCGCCGTCGTCGTCTGTGGCGACCAGCCGGTCGGTGCCGGCCACAATCTGCGCGAGACCCGCGGCGACCCCACGGCGCACGCGGAGGTGCTGGCTGTCCGCGAAGCTGCGTCGACCATCGGTCACTGGCGGCTGGACGGCTGCACGGTGTACGTCACGTTGGAACCGTGCATCATGTGTGCGGGCGCCCTCTGGCTGGCGCGGGTGGAGCGGTTGGTCTTCGCGACGCACGATCCTAAGGCGGGCGCCGCCGGTTCGCTGTATAATGTCCCGGCCGACGCCCGGCTCAACCATCGGCTGCGTGTGGAGCACGGCCTGATGGGGGAGGAGAGCGGCGCGCTGATCCGTGAGTTCTTTCGGGACTTGCGGCGGCGGAGGCGCCCGGATGGTGTGGAGGGGTGTCCGAGCGGTTGAAGGTGCAGCACTCGAAATGCTGTGTGCCGAAAGGCACCGGGGGTTCGAATCCCCCCCCCTCCGCCATGGATGGCGCGGCCCGGTGAGCGATGCGGGGAAGGGTGCAGGAGCGGTTGATCTGGCACGCCTGGAGAGCGTGTGAGGCGAAAGCCTCCGAGGGTTCGAATCCCTCCCCTTCCGCCAGATCCCCGGGAACGCAGGTGCCGGCGCCGGTTGGAGATCGATGCTTCTGGGTTCGTACGGGATCGCGGGAGTGCAGGGTGCTGCCTCCCGCGCGTATGGGCCGTGCTAGACGGGGAGGTAGCGGTGCCCTGTACCCGCAATCCGCTATAGCGGGGTCGATGCCCGTCTGAGGCCCCACCGCGCAGGGCTGGCGCGGCCGTACGGTGGCGAAGGCTTGGTCCCACGCAACGGGCGCCCGTGAACCCCGCCAGGTCCGGAAGGAAGCAACGGTAAGCGGGAAAGTTCGTGTGCCGTGGGTGCGCCGGGCTGGAGCCGTATCGGGCGAGTGCCGCCTGGACGGTGCCGGTCGAAGACGGGTGCACGGTCTCTTTGGGTCAGGGGGGGGCGCATGGCGCCCCCCCGTTTTCTGTTCCGGCCCGGTCCCGCTTCACCATTCCGAGCGGCCGGCGAGGGCGCGCGCCAGGGTGGCCTCGTCCACGTAGTCAAGGTCGCCACCTTCCGGCACACCGCGCGCGATCCTACTGACCCGCAGCCCCAGCGGCTTGAGCAGCTTGGCCAGATACAGCGCGGTGGCGTCCCCTTCCACGTCCGGATCCGTCGCCAGGATGACCTCGCGAACGGGATGGGCCGGATCGTTCAGGCGGGCCAGGAGCGCCCGCACGCCCAAGTCGTCCGGACCGATGCCGCGCAGCGGGTTGATCGCCCCGTGCAGCACATGGTAGACGCCGCGATATTCGTGCGTCTTATCCATCGCCGCCACGTCCTTAGGCTCCTCGACCACACAGACCAAGCCGTGGTCCCGTCCTGGGGCGCGGCAGACGGCACAGGGGTCCGCGTCGGTCAGATTGAGGCACACCGAACAGCGGTGCACCTGCTCGCGGGCCTGCAGGATGGCGCCGGCCAGGGCCTGGGCCTGTTCCTTCGGCCGATTGAGCAGGTAAAACGCGTAACGCTGCGCGGTCTTTGGGCCGACGCCCGGCAGGCGCGCCAACTCCTCGAGCAGCTTCGCGATCGGGCCGTCCGCCATGCCCCCACCCCCAGCCGTCCCCGTCCATCCGGCGCGCGGCCCGCCGACCGGCTGGCTAGGGCCGGGGCAGCCCGGGAAGCCCGCCGACGGAGCCGGCGACCTTCGACATCTCGCGGGCCAGCATCTCCTGCCCCTTGCGCAGGGCTTCGTTGCAGGCCGTGAGGATCATATCGGCCAGCAACTCCGGGTCGGTGGGATCCATGGCCTCGGCCGAGATGCGCAGTTCGGTCAGAACCCCCTTGCCGGAGGCGACCGCCGTGACCGCTCCGCCGCCAGAGGTCGCCTCCACGGTGCGGCTGCCGACCTCTTCCTGGATGCGGACCATCTCACCCTGCATCTTCTGCATCTGCCGCATCATGCGTTGCATGTCGCCAAAACCCACCGTGGCTCATCCTTCCTTCGCCGGATGCGCGGGCCCCGGGTCCGCCGGCGCAAGCGGCTGCCCTTCGAACAGCGCCAGGGCCCGCCGGAAGGCCCTGTCCGCGTCGCCGCCGTCTTCGTCTTCGCGTTCCGCGCCCGCGGCCGGAGGCGACTCGGGCTCGCGCGGCCTGGCCGCGGCTTCCTGCCGCGCGGGGGCGGGCCGCCCGGAGCGCGGCGGCGATCTGCGAGGCGGTGTGCCGCCACCGCCCACACACTCGACCCGTTCCACCGTCCCTCCCTGTTCACGCCAGACCTCGGCGATGAGGTTGGTCCAGCGCTGGGCGGTGTTCGCCAATCCGCTGAAGGGGAAGGCCAGTTGCAGCACACCGGCGGACACCCCTGAGAAGTCTGCGTCGTGCAGGATGCTGTATGCGGGGACGCTGCGGTGGCGGATGGCCTCGAGCACGGCCGGCCAGGAGGGTTGCGCGGCGGGGGCGGCGGACGCGGGAGGGATCGGGGGGGGCGCCTCGGCCGCAGGCGGGGCGGCGGTGCGGGCCGCCGGCT
>JAJZXK010000079.1 GCA_021806565.1 Bacillota bacterium
GGCCCCGGCCAACGCCGCCGTGGCGGCCGCCCGGGCCGGCGCGCCGGTGCGCTTTGCCGGCTGTGTCGGGCGGGACGCCTTCGGCCGCCTGCTGCGGGAGGCGCTTGCCGGCGCCGGCGTGGATTGCGCCTGGCTGCTGCGGCATCCGGAACGCGCGACCACCCTCGCGTTCGTGATGCCGGCCGGGGTCGGCGACCTCGGGTTCGAGTTCTTCCGCGGCGCCGATGCCGCGCTCTCGCCCGCGGACCTGCCGGCGGCGGCCTTCGCCGGTGTGGCCGCCGTGGGCTGCGGCGGGGTGGCGCTGTCCGCGGAACCGTCCCGGGCCGCGACGCTGGCGGTGCTGGCGGCGGCCCGCCAACACGGGGCGGCGGCGGTCTTCGACGTGAACTGGCGCCCCCGGCTCTGGCCCGGCGAGGCGGAGGGAGCCGCCCGCAGCCGCGAGGCCGTGGCGGCCTGCGATGTGCTCAAGTGCAACGCGGGCGAGCTT
Organism: Bacillota bacterium; assembly: GCA_021806565.1. Lineage (GTDB taxonomy): Bacteria > Bacillota > Sulfobacillia > RBS10-35 > JAJYVN01 > JAJZXK01. The sequence goes on from JAJZXK010000079.1 coordinate 488, forward strand.
GCGCTACTGGCAGGCCCAGACGGCGACTTGGTCGCCCGCGCCCGCGGGCTGCTGGCGGGTCCGGACGGCCCGGGGCCCGTCGCCGCCGCCGTCACCCTGGGTGAGGAGGGCGCCGTTTGGATCACCGCCGGCGGGGTGGTGCGCCATCCGGGGTTCAAGGTGGGCGCGGTCGACGCGGTCGGGGCGGGAGACTGCTTCACCGGCTACCTGCTGGCGGGCCTGGCGCGCCTGACGGCGGGCGCGCGAAGCCGGCCCGGGGCGGTGCGGGCCGCGCTGGCCGAACTGGCGGCGGACCGCATCACCGAACTCCTGACGCGCTGCAACGCCGCGGCGGCCCTCTCCACGACCCGGCCGGGCGGTATGGGGGCCATGCCGGACGGCGCCGAGGTCGACGCCTGGAGGCACCGGAGTGGTGCCTGACGGCCGTGTCCGCGGCCGCTATACTGGCCGGGTGATCCGAAGGGGGGCGGCGTGGTGCGCCGACGGTGGTTTTGTGTGCTGGCGGCGGGTCTGGTGGCCGCAGCGCTCGCCGGGTGCGGGGCCAAGGCCGGATCGAAGCTGCGCTGGACGTCGCCGCCGCCGATGCAGTTGAAGTCCGGCGCGACTTACACCGCCCTGGTCTCCACCAACCTCGGCCGCTTCACCATCCACCTCTTTGCGCGCCACGACCCGGTGGCGGTGAACAACTTCGTCTTCCTGGCGCGGCACGGCTTCTACAACGGCGACCGCTTTTTCCGCATCATCCGCACCTTCATGGTGCAGACGGGCGACCCGCACAACAACGGCACCGGCGGGCCGGGCTACCACTTCAACGACGAACTGCCCCCGCCGTATCCGTACACGCCCGGTATCGTCGCGATGGCCAACGCCGGCCCCAACACCAACGGCAGCCAGTTTTTCATCTGCACAGGAAGCGCCTGCGCCAGCCTCGACCAGGATCCCGTCTACACCGAACTGGGGCGCGTCGTGTCCGGCATGTCCACCGTGCAGAAGATCGCCGCCATCCCCGTCGGTCCCAACCCGGCGACCGGCGAGGTCAGCCTGCCCAAGTCCGTCGCCCGCATGGTGCAGGTAGCCATCGCCTCCAAGGGGTGATCCGCCGCCGCGGGCCGCCCGTCCGTGGCCGGACCGCGCCCATCTCCAACGGGCCCACCCCGCCGCGAACCGCCCTGGGCGCCACTGCATACGGTGGGGCAAGGGGGGACCAGCCGTGGCGCTCTTCGAGAGCACCTTTCCGCCGTATGTGGCCCTGGGCAGCCGCAACCTCACCGGGGGTGAGCGCGGCACCGACGTGGCCGTCCTTCAGACGGTATACAATCTGATGCTGGGTGTGATGAACCCACCGCAGGGACCGATCGGCCCGTCGGTGTCTGTGACGGGCGCCTACGACCCACCGACCGTGCAGATGGTGCGAAACATTCAATCTTACTTCGGCATCACCGTCGACGGGGTCGCCGGCCCGAACACCTACTGGCTCTATGGGCAGGGGGTCGGTTCCCACGTCACCTACGGCGGTCCGGTCTATGGAAGCCGCACGCTGGGCCAGGGCGCCAGCGGCGGCGACGTGACGGTCCTGCAGAACCGCCTGAACGTCTTCCGCTACAGTTCCGCGCTCGGCGGTCCGGCCGACGGCATCTTCGGTCCGCGCACCGCGACCGGCGTGCAGCAGTTCCAGGGGGATGCCAACGAGAACGGCGACAGCGGTGTCTCTGTGGATGGGCGCGTGGGTCCGGCGACCCTCGATGCCACCTGGATCTACTCGTACGCGGGCGGCCGGGGCCTCTTTTCGGGACGCAACGGCTTCGATGTCGTCTTCGTGCAGGTGCTGCTGCAGAAGCTCGGGTTCTACTACGGGCGGATCCACGGCTATTACGACGGCCCGACCCAACAGGCGGTCACGGCCTTCGAGACCCAGCACGGCCTCACCCCGGACGGGATCGTCGGTCCCGAGGTGTACTACGCGCTCGGGCAGAGCAACCTGGTCGCCGCCCCTGCACCCCTGCCCGTGCCGCCCATCGTCCAACCGACCCCCACGCCCACGCCGACCCCCACGCCCACGCCCCCTCCGAGCGGGGTGCTGTGCAGCGGCCTCACGGCGACGTCTTCGGCTCCTGGGGCGAGCGGGGGCCTCTTGGTGCTCTGCGCCGACAACAACATCGTCGCCTACGGGCGCGGCCTACCTTCGCCGTCCCAGTTCGGCGCCTTCGACCGCTATGTGGCGGTGGTGGTCTACCCCAACGGCAATTCCGCCCAATGGACGCTCGGTCCCGATCCCCAGGGCAACTGGGTCGGGGACTTCGTGGCGGGTTTTGCCGTACCCGGGGGGACGGCAAAGGTCTGTGCCTCAGACGCCAATGGCGACATCGGCACCACGGTGCTGACCGGCACCCTCGCCGCTTGTTAGCGGGGCGTCGGGCAGCCTGCGGGCGACCCAGAGGCCGCAGGCCACCAGGACCATGCTCAGCGCGAACAGCGGGCTCAGACCCGACGAGGCGATGATGGCGCCGCCCAAGAGCGGCGCCACCGTCCCGCGCATGCCCATATAGGTGAAGTAGAGGCCGGCGTAGCCGCCGACCCCTTCATCGGTGAGGCGCATGACGTGGTTTTGCCAGCCGACGTCCAGGGCGGCGTCGCCGAAACCCTGCACGGCCCCCGCGAAAAGCAGCAGGGGCAGGCCGCCGTGTACCAGGTAGCACAGCGGCGGCACCAGGTAGCAGGCGAAGGCGACGGCGATGGCGGTGGCGGGGCGGCGGTGGTCGCACACCCGCCCCCACAGCGGGTAGGCGGCCATGAAGGCCAGCGACCAGGCCGCCGTGATCCAGGCCACGAAGACCGCGTCCAGGTGCAGCCGGGTGACCTGATAGATCGGCAGCCCCGGCTGGATGAGCAGGTTGCCGCCGCCGGCGAGGGTCACGGCCCATAGTAGCCGCGTCAGCCGCGGGTCGCTGCGGGCCGCCGACCGGCCGCGCCGGCCGCGCGGCAATGGTCGCGGCGCCGGTGCCGCCGGCTCGCGGATGCGTGAAAACACCAGCGAGGACGCCAACCCGAATCCGATGGCCAGGGTGAAGACGGGGCCGGGTCCATAGTGGTCCAAAAGGCCGCCGGCGACCAGCGTGGCGGCGAACTGGCTGAGGCCGAGGACGACCTTGACTGCGCTCATCAACTGGCCGCGCCACTGGCGGTGGTAGATGGCGCGTTCGACGGCCGTATAGGCGGGATTGGAGGCCGCAGTCAGCAGGCTGTAGGCGGAAAAGCCAAGGATATACAGGTTCAGGCCGTGCGACCAGGCCACCAGCAGGATGCAGATCCGCGCCAGGGCGGTGCTCCAGACCACCACGGACACGCGCCGCGAACCCTCGGCCCAGCGGGCATACCAGCCAGACAGCAGCATGGCGGCGAAGGGGGCGGCCGAGAGCATCCCGATCTGCCAGGCCGTGGCGCCGCGCTGCACCGCCACGATGCCGATGAACGGACCGGTCAGTGCCTGGAAGATCGCGAACAGGCCGGCAGCCCCCGCGTCTACCAGCAGGTTGTGGGCGACCTGGGGGCCGATCGTCGTCGAGAAGCGGTGCCAGACGCGCATCGCCTTTGCGCCTTCCCTGTTTTAGCCTCGCTGCATCCGGCTCAGACGGGTGACCCGCCCAGCCACTGTAATGCCTGGCGTACCGCCGCGGACAGGTCTCTGCAGACGGCCTCCGGGGCGGGGCCGGCGTCCCTCGGCCAGGGCCGCCCGCCGCGGTTGAGCCAGATGGCGCGCATGCCGGCGCGCCGCGCGCCGGCCACATCGGCGACCGGGTTGTCTCCGATCATCACTGCGCCGTTCGGGGCGACACCGGCCTGTTCCAGGGCGGTCGCGAAGATACGCGGGTCGGGCTTGGCAAAGCCGAGCTCGCCGGAGATGACCACGGGATGGAAATGGCCGGCCAAGCCCAGGCGCTCCAATCGGGCCCGCTGCCCCACGGCCGGTCCGTTGGTCAGCAGGCCGACGACCGGACGCGGCCGGGCGTCCCAAAGCAGTCCCAGCGCCTCCGCCGTCTCAGGGTAGAGCCGCAACCCCATATCCATGCCGTCCAGATAGCCGGTGTGCACCGCCTGGGCCAGAGCGGGATCCGGCGCCACCCCGGCCAGTTCCAGCACACAGGCGTTGCGATCCGCCCACAGGCGCTCCTCGGCGATCTCCCCCGCGACGAAGCGCTCCCAGATCTCGGCCCAGGCCGCGTTGCAGCGGTCCGCGATGGCCTCGGGCGCCAGGGGCGGATCGGCGGCCCGGCAGACCGGCGCGACCGCACGCAACAGGGCCCCCCGGTACGCGAGGCTGAAATCGTGCAGCGTGTCGTCGAAGTCCAGGAAGACCGCCCGCCGACCCATGCGGGACGCATTCGGCACACCGCCGCACCGCCCTGCCCGTCGGGCGGGCGTGGGGGTGCATGGCGCGCCCCAGCATCGTGCACCCTAGGCCGGCAATCGCTCCTTGGCCCCGGTGGCAGGTGCACGGGGTAAAGGCACGACGGGGAGGGATCCAAACATGGACCGCGATGCGATCGGCGTGCGCCCTTTGCGTTGGCTGGTGCCATTGGTCGCGGCGGCGCTGCTGACAGCGGGCTGTGGCTCCACCGGTGGGGGCACCGGGACCAGTTCTTCGGCAACCAGCAGCAGTTCGACCGGCGGTGTCGCCGGCGGCAGCGGCACGGGGGCCGGGACGGGCAGCACGGGTTCCGCCACCAGCACTTCGACGGGTGCCGGCGCGACTTCGGTGACGAGTTCCAGCAGCTAGTTGAGGCGGTGGCGGAGGCGCCGCACGGCGGCGCCCGCCCGCCTTCCCTTCACCCCGGCAGGCCGAGGCGCTCGTTGACGGTGCGCAGCATCGGGTCGGCGAGCGCGGCGGCACGGCGTGCGCCATCGGCCAAGACGGCCTCGAGGTGGTCCGGCGCCCGTATCAACTCCTCGTGCCGGCGCTGGATCGGGTCGAGGGCGGCAACCACCGCCTCGCCGAGGTCCTGCTTGAACCGGCCGTAGCCGCTGTCGCCATAGCGCGCTTCCAGGGCGGGGATCGCCTCGCCGGAAAGCAGCGAGAAGATCTCCAGCAGGTTGGCCACGGCCGGCTTGGCGGTGCGGTCGTAGCGCACCTCGCGGCCGGAATCGGTCACCGCCCGCCGGATCTTGGCGCGCACCGTGTCCGGGCCGTCCAGCAGCTCGATGCGGCTTGCGGGGTCGGCAGCCGACTTGCTCATTTTCTCGGCGGGGTTCTGCAGCGACATGACGCGCGCCCCCGCCTGTCCGATCAGCGCCTCCGGCACGACGAACGCCTCCCCGTGGCGCGCGTTGAAGCGGACCGCGAGGTCACGGGTCAGTTCGAGGTGCTGGCGCTGGTCGTCCCCGACCGGCACGTGCGTGGCGGCATACAGCAGGATGTCGGCCGCCATGAGCACCGGATAGGCGAACAGGCCTAAAGACACGGAGTCGCGGCCAGCGGCCTTGTCCTTGAACTGGGTCATCCGGCCGAGTTCCCCATAGGTGGCCTCGCAACCCAGAAGCCAGGCCAACTCCGCGTGCGCAGCCACGTGGGACTGGACGAAGACGGTGGATCGCCGCGGGTCGATGCCGCAGGCGAGGTAGAGGGCCGCCATCTGCAGGGTGTCCGCCCGCAGGGCGGCCGGGTCCTGCGGCAGGGTGAGCGCGTGTAGGTTGACGACGCAGAAGAGGCAGTCCGCCCGGTTCTGCAGATCGGTGAATTGGTGGATCGCCCCCAGCAGGTTGCCGATATGGGCCCGCCCGGTGGGCTGGATTCCCGAAAACACCCGCATCTAGGCCATCCCTCCACCCATTGCGCCCGACTATACCATGCCTTCAGGCACCGGCACCCGTCGCGCCGCGCGTCTCATTTGGGGGCGCCGGCCGCGCCCTGCACTCTGTCGAACCACGGCGGGAAAACGCGAGAAGACCGCAAGGTCCGCCCGAGGAATCGCAGGCGGTCTGGCAGAAGTAGCCGTATGCCGCTAATAGGTGGGCGCCTCGGTTGACAGCTTCTGCGACCAGGATGGTCGTGCCAAGGAGGCGGTCATGGTGGCGGAGCCGTCGGTCGATCCGGCAGGCGAGGTGCCGCCTCCACTCACCGCCCAGGTGTCCGGCGCGGTCGGTTGGCTGGACGCGGTCCTTGGTGCCTATGGCGATGCCCTGCTACTGGTGCGGGCCGATGGCGGGATCGGCTACGCGAACCGGCCGGCGCGCGCCATGCTGCGCGAACTCGGCCTTGGCCAGCCGGCCGTCGGCATGCATCTGTCGGCGGTGGTCGGCGACGGCGCCTCCCTGGCCGCCGTGCGCCGCTGTCTGGAGGATCGCCGTGGCCAGCCGCCCCACCAGGCCTGTTGGCGGGGGCCCGGCGGCGACCGACCGCTGGTCTGCCTGGTGGCGCCGCTGGACGGGCTGTGCGAGCGAGACGACGCCGTCGTGCTTCTGGCGCGGGACGTGCGGGCCCACCCGCCAGAGGGCGACGGGCGGCAGACCAAGGAGGCGAGTCTGGCCGGCCTGGGGCAGTTGGCCGCGGGCGCCGCGCACGAGATACGAAACCCCCTCACGGCCGTCCGGGGGTTTCTCCAGTTGGTCGCGGCCCAGGTGGAGATGGAGCCGCTTGGTCACTACCTCCAGATCGTGCGCCAGGAGATCGACCGCATCGAACGGATCACCGGCGACCTGCTGCTGCTTTCGCGTTGCTGGCAGCAACGTCCGCGGGCGTTCTCCCTCGGTGATCTGGCCCGGCGCGTGGCGGATCTGACCCGGCTGCGCTCGGCGGGTTCCGCGGTAGAGATCACTGTGAGCGAATCGCCCGCAGTGCCGCTCGCCGATTGCGACCCCGACCGCATCGAACAGGTGCTTTTGAATCTGGTGGGCAACGCCATCGATGCGATGGGCGGCCGCGGTACCGTGTGCCTGCACGTCCGCGGGGTGCCTGGGGGCCTGGTCGAATGCCGCATTCAGGACGAGGGGCCCGGTATTCCGACGGAACTGCTGCCGCGCCTGTTCGAGCCGTTTTTCACCACCAAGGCCAACGGCACAGGGCTCGGCCTGGCGGTGAGCGAGAGCATCGTGCGGGGCTGCGGGGGCCACATCGCCGTCATCAGCGAGGCCCCGTTTGGCAGTACCTTCATCGTGCGGCTGCCGGTCGCCTCCTTGGCCGACGCGCCCCCGCCCGTGGTCGGTTCGACCGACGGCGCCGCCACGGAGGCGGCGGGCGACGGGTCCGCCGGCTTCTCCGCCCGGCCGCTGCCCCTATCCGGTGCGTCGCGCTGAGCCCGCCGCACAGGGATGCGGTCGCGCGGGCGCGAAGCAGCCCGTGACCGGGCGGCGGGGCTGCCCCGGCAGGTCGCGTGAGGGGGGCGGAGGTCCGGGGGCCACGGGCGGGGCGGCGGCGTGGTCGCGCCCGGCGCGGCCGCCGGGCCGGCAGGATGGCGATGCGGTCGGCAGCGGATCCGTTGATCGACGACCTCAACGAGGAGCAGCGCGAGGCGGTGTCGGCACCCGCCGGCCCACTTTTGGTATTGGCCGGCGCCGGCTCGGGCAAGACCCGGGTCCTGACGCGCCGCTTGGCGTACCTCATTCGCGAGGGTGCAGACCCCATGGGTCTGATGGCCATCACCTTCACCAACAAGGCCGCGCGCGAGATGACCGAGCGCGTCGAGCCGCTTTTGGGCGCGCGGTCACACGGCATGTGGGTGCACACCTTCCACTCCGCCTGCGCCCGCCTGCTGCGGCGCGAGATCACCCGCTTCGGCTACACCACCCGCTTCACCATCCTGGATGCAGACGACCAGCGGGCCGCGGCGCGGGAGTCCCTGCGGGAGCTGCAACTGGACGAGAAACGCTTTGCGCCGGCCGCCGTGGTCGGGCGCATCTCGCGCGCCAAACAGGACCTGCGCACCCCGGAGCAGGAGCGGGCGGCGGCGAAGGATCCCTGGAGCCAAAAGTGCGCGGCGGTCTATGAGCGCTACCAGTCCAAGCTGGAGCGAGCCAACAGCCTGGACTTCGACGACCTGATCGTCCTGGGCGTCCGCCTGCTGGAGGACCCGGAGGCCGGGGCGCCCTATCGCGAGCAGTTCCGCCACGTGCTGGTCGACGAATACCAGGACACCAACCATGCGCAGTACCGCCTGGTGCGGGCCCTGGTCGCGGCGCACCGCTCCATCACGGCGGTCGGCGACGAGGACCAGAGCATCTACCGCTTCCGCGGCGCCGACGTCGGCAACATCCTGCGGTTCGAGGAAGACTTCCCGGACGCGCGCGTGGTGCGGCTGGAGCGCAACTACCGCTCCACCCAGGCGATCCTGGACGCCTCCGGTTCGGTGATTGGCCACAACGACCGCCGCTACCCCAAGCGGCTGTGGACCGACCGGGGGCGCGGCTCCGCGGTCGTCCTCTACCAAGCCGCCGACGCCGGTGACGAGGCCGTCTGGGTGGCGCGTCAGATCCGGGCCCTGCGCCCGGAGGTCGAGGGATTCGGGGACTTCGCCGTCCTCTACCGCACGCGGGCCCAGTCGCGAGCGCTGGAGGAGGCGCTTTTGGGTGCCGGCATCCCCTATGTGGTGGTCGGCGACCTGCGCTTCTACGACCGCAAGGAGGTCAAGGATGCCCTCGCCTACCTGCGGCTGGTGTCCAACCCCATGGATTGGGCATGCTTTCGCCGGGCGGTCGCCGCGCCGCGCCGCGGGGTGGGGGAGGCGACGCTGGCGGCCCTGGCCGAGCACATGGCGCAGACCGGGGAGTCGCTGCCGTCGGCGCTCGAGCACGCCGGGGACATCCCCGGGGCCGGCCGGGCCGCAGCGCCGCTGGCCGCGTTCGCCAAGCTCCTGGAGGAACTGCGCGCCCTGGCCGCCGGGGAAGGCGGGCAACCGGCGGAGGTCGCCGAGGTCGTGCTGGCGGTGCTCGACCGTAGCGGGTTGTATGCGGAACTGCGGGCCGAGGGTACGGAAGAGGCGCGCACCCGCTACGAAAACCTGGGGGAGTTGGTGAACGTCGCGCGCCAGAACGGGCCGCAGGTCGGAAGCGGTCTGGAGGGTCTGGCGCAGTTCCTTGAGCAGGCGGCGCTGATCGCCGACGCCGACCAGGTCCCCTCCGGCGAGGGCGCGGTCGTCTGCCTCACGCTGCACGCGGCCAAGGGGCTGGAGTTCCCCTGCGTCTTTCTCACCGGGCTGGAAGAGGGGCTCTTCCCGCACAGCCGCTCCCTGGAGGACGCCGAAGGGATCGCCGAAGAGCGGCGCCTGTGCTACGTCGGGATGACGCGCGCCAAGCGGCGGCTGTTTCTCAGCCACGCCCGCCAGCGCGCCCAGTACGGGGGGGGCGCGATACCCGGCTACCCCTCGCGCTTCCTGGACGAGATCGACCCGGCCGCGCTGGAGGTGCAATCCTCGCGCCGGGAGGCCGGCACCAGCGGCATGTGGACTGCGCGGGCCGGCCGGACGCCGTCCGCGCCGGCGCAGGCGCGCTCCGGTGTCCCCACCCGGCCGCTGCCGGGACCGGACGCCGCCGGGGCGCTGGACCTGCGGGCGGGCGACCGCGTCTCCCACCACCGCTGGGGCGAGGGTGTCGTGGTGGAGGGCGCCAGCGGTGCCAATGGCGAGGTGACCGTCGACTTCCCGGCGGCCGGCCGGCGGGTATTGGTCCTGGGCTTGGCGCGGCTGCAGCGGGTCTGACGGCAGGCCGGGCGGGGGGGACGGGACGGCTTTGGAGCGGGTGGAGGCCGGCCGGCGGGTGCGCGAGCTGCGGGAGTGGGTCGCCACCGCCGACCACGACTACTACGTCCTGGACCGGCCGCGGGTGGCCGATGCGGAATACGATGGCTGGCTGCGGGAACTGCGGGATCTGGAGTCTGCCTTCCCGGAGTTGGCCGATCCCGATTCCCCGACGCGGCGGGTGGGCGGGGAGGTCGCGGCAGCCTTCGCCCCGTCGCCCCACCCGGTGCCGCTGTTGTCTCTGGACAACGCCTTCGGCGCGGCGGAACTCGAGGCCTTCGACGCACGGGTCCGCCGCCGGCTGGACGGCGAGCCCGTCCGCTACACCACGGAGTTGAAGATCGACGGCCTGTCGGTCGCGCTACGGTACGACGGCGGCCGCTTCGCGGGCGGGGCGACCCGCGGCGACGGGACGGTCGGCGAGGACATCACGACCAACCTGCGGGCGATGCCGGCCGTGCCGCCGCAACTGGCGCCGGGCGCCCCGCGGCGCTTGGCCGTGCGCGCCGAGGTCTACCTGCCGCGCTCGGGCCTGGCGGCGCTGAACGCGGTGCGGGCCGGGGCGGGGGAGCCGCTGTTTGCCAACCCGCGCAACGCCGCCGCCGGCTCGCTGCGGCAGCTCGATCCGGCGGTGACGGCCGGACGCGGCCTGCAGCTGTTCTGCTACCAGATTCTGGCCGGGCCGGAGCTGGACCAGTGGGATGCCCTGGAGGCGCTGGACCGCTTCGGCCTGCCCGTCGACCCGCACCGCGGCCGCTGCGCCGATGTGCGGGAGGCGCTGGACTGGTGCCTGTCGTGGCGCGACCGCAGGGCCGAACTCGACTACGCGACCGACGGCCTGGTCGTCAAGGTGGACGCCCGGGAGCAGCAGCTGCGGTTGGGGGCGACATCGCGCGCGCCGCGCTGGGCGATTGCCTTCAAGTTCCCCGCCGAGACGGCGCGTACCACCGTGCGCTCGATCGAGGTTTCCGTGGGCCGCAGCGGGGTGCTCACCCCGGTCGCCGAGTTGGATCCGGTCCGCCTGGCCGGCACGACGGTCTCCCGCGCCTCGCTGCACAACGCCGACTACGTCGCCGCCCGCGACGTGCGTCCGGGGGACACGGTGACGGTGCGCAAGGCGGGCGAGGTGATCCCGGAGGTCGTGGAGGTGGTCGACCATGCGCAACGCGGCGGCGATCCCCCGGCCCCCTTCGCCATGCCGGCGGCCTGCCCGGTCTGCGGCGGGCCCGTGCTGCGCGTGGAGGGGGAGGCGGCGCACCGCTGCGCCAACGCCGCCTGCCCGGCGCAGGTGCTCGGCCTGCTCGTGCATTGGGGTGGGCGCGCGGCCATGGACATCGCCGGCCTGGGGGAACAGACGGCCCGGACCCTGCTGGCGGCTGGGCTGGTGCGGGATCCGGCCGACCTGTATGGGTTGGAGGCGTCCCAAATCGAGCCGCTGCCCCGCTTCGCCAAGCAGTCTGCGGCCAACCTGGTCGCGGGCGTCGACGCCAGCCGGGACCGGCCGCTGGCGCGGCTGCTGGTCGGCCTGGGGATCCGCTACGTCGGCGAGCGGGTGGCCCAGGTGCTGGCCGGTGCACTGCACAGCCTGGACGCCATCGCGGGATCGCCTCCGGAGGCGTTGGAGGCGATCCCGGAGGTGGGGCCGCGCATCGCCGCCTCCGTCCACGCCTACTTCTCCGACCCGGAGAACCGTTCGCTCGTCGCCCGCCTGCGCGCCGCAGGAGTGCGGCTGGCCGATCCCGAGCCCGAGCCGCGACCGGTCGGGGCCGGCCCCCTGGAGGCCCGCAGTTTCGTGCTCACCGGGACGCTGCCGGAATGGTCGCGCGCCCAGGCCGCGGCGGCGATCACGGCGGCGGGCGGCATCGTGCGCTCCGCGGTGAGCGCGCAGACGGACTACGTCGTCGCCGGCCTCCAGCCCGGCTCCAAGCTGGAGCGGGCCCGCGACCTCGGCGTCACCGTCCTGGACGAGGCCGGTCTGCGCCGCCTGCTGCAGGGGGAAGCGCTCTCGAATCCGGCGCAGGCGTGAGCGTCCTGCGCGCGTGCGTCCGTCGCTTGCGCGGCTGCGGCCTGCGACCGCGGGGGAGGCGCGCGTGCGGCTATTCACGTATAAGGGAATGCTGCGCCCAGTCCCACAGAAGCGACCAGGTACCGTTCGGCCCGCGGATGACCACCGTGTCGAACCGGTGTCCGTTGACCAGGGATCCCGCCACGCGGACGAATCCACCGGGGGTGTGCGGGCCCCCGCCGAAAAGACGGCACCCGCACGACTCATACGGGAATCCCGGTCCCGGCAACATCCAATGGATGTCCGTGATGGTCCTGACGGGTGAACCCGGCGTCCTGGTCTCAGACATGAAGTCCCGGTACGTTTTCGGGTATCTGAAAACCGGGTTGGGGTTGTATACCGTCGGGTTCAGCATCAGCCACGCGGCCTCCCGGTCGCCGTCCGCGAGGTCCTCAAAGAATCCCCTCAGCGTGGACGCGGCCCCCGCGACCCCCTGCGGCCCCACGCGGCCCACCACGCGCCCGGTGTATGGGTCCACCATCAGCACGACGCGTTCGGTGGGGTAGAGGATGCCCTGCCACTGCACGGCCCGTGCGTTGCCGCCCATCAACCGCCATTCCTTCGCAGCGGGATAGGTGTGGCGGAGAAGGGTGATGAGTTGGGTGGTGTGGATGGTGTGGCGGTGCGGTGTGTCCGCCGACGACAAAGCGGCCCCCGACTTCGCCCGCGGCGCGCCGGAGCGGGTGGGTGCGGTCCCGGCCGCGGCCCTCGAAGCGGCGCCGGGCCTGCGACTGGAGCAGCCGCCGGCGCACAGAGCCAGAGCGAACACCAGCGCTGCGCAGATGCACGACCGGGCTTGCACGGGCTGGCGCCTCCCCCCGGGGAAGGTGACGTCCGGCGGGATCGCCGGGTTCCCTGACGCTGTGCCGCGCCCCTGGCCAGACTCCGGGCGGTGGCGGTACGCCCTGGCCGGGATGTGGTATCGTCGGCGTGGTGCCCGTGCCCGCGGGGGGGAATGCAACCTGGCGATCGGGGTGGCCCAGGTGCGTCACGTGGCGCGCCTGGCGCGGCTTTCCGTGGCGGAGGACGAGCTTGAGGGTTATGCCCGGGATCTGGACCGCATCCTGACGCACGTGCAACGGCTCGGGGAACTCCCGACCGATGGCATTCCCCCCACGAGTAGCGCGCTCGAACTCGGGGGAGTGGTCCGCGCGGACGAGAGCCGCCCGGGGCTCGCACCGGAGGCGGCGCTGCGGAACGCGCCGGAGTCGCATGCTCAAATGTTCGTGGTGCCGCAGGTCGTCGAGGGCTGAGCCGAGGGGAGTCTTTCGCGCATGTGGGATTGGCCGGCGCATCGCATCCACCGCGCCCTGGCCGCGGGCGAGGTATCCGCGGTGGAGGTGGCGACGGCGGTGCTCGACCGCTGCGACGCCGCGGAAGGACTCATCGGTGCCTACGTTCACCGGCGCGAGCGCGCGGAGGTCCTTGCCGACGCGGCCGCCGTGGACGAGGCGTTGCGCCGCCGGGAGCCCCTGCAGCCGCTGGGGGGCGTGCCGGTCGCCATCAAGGATAACCTGAGCACGACCGGGATGCCGACCACCTGCGGGTCGCGCATCCTGGCCGGCTACGTGCCCCCGTACGACGCGGCGGTCGTCGAACGCCTCGTGGGGCAGGGCGCGGTGGCGCTGGGCAAGACCAACATGGATGAGTTCGCCATGGGAAGCTCCACGGAGCACTCGGCGACCGGACCGACCCGCAACCCCTGGGACCTGGAGCGCGTGCCCGGGGGCTCCAGCGGCGGTTCCGCGGCGGCGGTGGCCGCCGGGACCGCCACCCTCGCGTTGGGGTCCGATACCGGCGGCAGCATCCGCCAGCCGGCGGCCTTCTGCGGGGTGGTCGGCCTCAAGCCAACCTACGGGCGGGTGTCCCGCTACGGCCTCGTCGCCTACGCCAGTTCCCTCGACCAAGTGGGTCCCCTGTGCCGCGACGTGCGGGACGCGGCCCTGGTGCTGGGCGCGATCGCCGGCGGGGACCGCCGCGACGCCACCGCGCATCCGGGGGCCTTGCCCGACTACGAGTCGGCCCTGCGTCCGGACTGCCGCGGACTGCGGCTGGGCGTGCCGCGGGAGTTCCTCGCCGAGGGCGTGGCCCCGGAGGTGCGGGCTGCGGTGGCCGCCGCCGTCGATCTGCTGGGCGAGTTGGGCGCCGAGGTCGAAGAGTGCAGCCTGCCGACGGTGTCTTACGCCCTGGACGCCTACTACGTGATTGCCCCGGCCGAGGCCAGCAGCAACCTGGCGCGGTATGACGGCGTACGCTACGGCCTGCGGGCCGGGGGCGGCGGGGACTATGCCGGCGTGTTCGCCCGGACGCGCGGCGAGGGCTTCGGCCCCGAGGTGCGCCGGCGCATCATGTTGGGGACCTACGCGCTTTCCGCCGGTTACTACGATCAGTATTACGGTAAGGCCCAACGGGCGCGCACGCTGCTGTGCCGCGAGTTCGACGCGGCCCTGGCGCGCTATGACGCGCTGGTGACGCCGACCACGCCGACCCCGGCCTTCGGCCTGCGGGAGAAGACGGCCGATCCGCTCCAGATGTATATGAGCGACGTGTGCACCGTGCCGGTGAACCTGGTCGGGCTGCCGGCCCTCTCACTGCCCTGCGGCTTTGTCAGCGGCCTGCCCGTTGGCCTGCAGTTGATCGGGCGGGCGTTCGACGAGGAGACCGTCCTGCGCATCGGCTACGCCTACGAGCAGGCGGCGGACCTGGGCCGGCGGCGGCCGCCCGTCGCCGCCATGGGGGCGGGGGCATGAGCGCGGGGGAGGGAGCGGCGGCGGTGGCGGGACGCTATGAGACGGTGATCGGTCTCGAGGTGCACGTCGAACTTGCGACGAAAAGCAAGATGTTCTGTGGTTGCCCGACCGACTTTGGCGCGCCGCCCAACACCCAGGTATGCCCGGTCTGTCTGGCGCTGCCCGGCGCCCTGCCCGTACCCAACGAGCAGGCCATCACCTACGCCCTGCGCGCGTCGCTTTCCCTGGAGTGCCGCATCGACCCCGGCTGCCGATGGGACCGCAAGAACTACCACTATCCCGACCTGCCCAAGGGCTATCAGATCACGCAGTATGCGCGGCCGCTGGCCCGCGAGGGCTGCCTGCGCTTCACCGCCGCGGACGGTCAGGAGCGGAGCGTGCGCATCCGCCGCCTGCACATGGAGGAGGACACCGGCAAGTCGACGCACGAGGGGATGCCCGGGGGGACGACCGGCGTCGACCTCAACCGGGCCGGCGTGCCGCTGATCGAGATCGTCAGCGAACCCGACCTGCGCTCGCCGGAGGACGCGCGGCTGTATCTGCAGGCCTTGCGCACGCTGCTTTTGTATACCGGGGTCTCCGACGTGCGCATGGAGGAGGGCAGCCTGCGCTGCGACGCCAACGTGTCGCTGCGGCCCGAGGGCTCGGAGGAGTTCGGTGCTCTGGTCGAGGTCAAGAACATGAACTCCTTCCGCTCCGTCCAGCGGGCGCTGGAGTATGAGGCGGCGCGCCAGGCCGCGGCCCTGGATGCGGGCGAGCGCATCGTGCGCGAGACGCGCCACTGGGACGAGCGGCGCGGCATCACGTTCTCCTCGCGCAGCAAGGAGGAGGCGCACGACTACCGCTACTTCCCCGAGCCGGACCTCGGCCCGTCGGCGCTGTCGGAGGGGTTCATCGAGGCGGTGCGCGCCGGCCTGCCCGAGTTGCCCGCGGCGCGCCTGGCCCGTTACGCGGCGCTGGGGCTGACCCCCTACGACGCCGGGGTCCTGGTGGCCGACCCGCCACTGGCCGATTACTTCGACCGCATGCTGGCCGCGGGAGCCGCGCCCCGCGAGGGTGTGGCCCTGCTGACCGTGGAACTGCTGGGCCGCCTCAACGCTGCCGGTGTGGCGATCTCCGACCCGCGCTGCCGGGTGCGCCCGGAGCAGCTGGCGGATCTGCAGCGGCTGGTCGGGGCGGGCACGATCAGCGGCAAGGTGGCCAAGACCGTGCTGGAGGAGATGCTCGCCAGCGGCGAGGACGCCCAGACGGTGGTTGCGCGCCAGGGGCTCCAGCAGATCAGCGATACCGGCGCCATCGCCAAGGCCGTGGCCGAGGCCGTGGCGGCCCACCCCCAGAGCGCAGCCGACTACCGGGCCGGCAAGCGCCAGGCCCTGGGCTTCCTGGTGGGGCAGGTCATGAAGGCCACCCGCGGCAAGGCCAATCCGTCCCTGGTCAACCAGCTGCTGGAAGACGCCCTGCGCGAGGGCTGACCCCCACACCGCACCTTGCGGCCAGACCCCCAGAGCCAGGGCGTCCAGGCGCGAAGGCCCTGGGGGGCGGTCGCGGTCCACGCACCGGCCCCCGCGCGAAGGTGTGGTGTCCAGTGGCCGCGCAGGGGGGAGCCCCGGCCGGCGTCCCGGCGCAGGGGTTGTATGTGCAGACATTTGGTGGCTTGCGCTGCTATCGGGACGGCTGCCCGCTGCCCGCCGGGGCCTGGCGGCGCAGGCCCGCCCGCCTCGCCTTGGTGCACCTGCTGCTGGCGGGTGGGGCGGGGGTCGCGCGGCGGTCGCTGCAGGAGGCCCTGTGGCCCGGCGTGCCCGCCCAGCGCGCCGGCAACCGGTTGCGCGTCGTCCTGCACGCCCTGCGCCGCACCCTGGAGCCCGACCTCTCCCCGAACATCCGCTCCCACTACGTCCATGCCGACCGGCGCCGCTGCGTCCTGACCCGGTCCATCGCCTGGGACCTGGGCGGACTGAGTGACGGCCTGGCGGCCCTCGAGGGGACGGGGCGCCGCGACCCGCACGCCGTGATCGCCCTGCGGCGGGCGTTTTCCGCGGTGCAGGGACCCTGGCTCGCCGGTGAGCCCGCCCTGACGGCCGAACTGGCGGCGGCTCGGCCGGCGGCGCAGGCGGCGGCGGCCCGCGCCGCCCTCTGCCTGATGCAGCTCGGCCTGGAGCGTGGCGAGCGCGCGGCAGTCGTGCGCGTCGCCGAGCAGGCGTT
>JAJZXK010000080.1 GCA_021806565.1 Bacillota bacterium
GACGACTACGACGACGTGCGTGAGTTCGCGCAAGGATGTGCCCGCGACCTGCCGGGGCTACTCGAAAGGGCGATGGCGACTCTCTGAGTCGTCGTCGCCGGCGTAGGTGAGGGCAAAGGGGCAGCGCGGCGGGGGGCGGGGAGGGGTGGACGACGGCGGGCTATGCCGGTCCAATGCCCTGAGGTGAACTGCGGCGGCGGCCGGGAGAGGCGCTGGACATCGACCCACCGGAGACCCCGCCGCACGTTGCGGGGGAGGAATCCCCGTGGCCGGTTGTTTACCGCGTGGCGTTGCCTTCGGGAGACGCGCTGTTCGTCAAGGGCGTCCCCCGCGGCAGGGCGGAAGCGAGCGTGAGCGCGCTCCTCGCCGAACTCTGTCCGGAAGCGGTTGCCCCGGTGCTCGCCGTGGATGTGATCCCCGGTGATGCGTGGTGCTGGTTTGCGCTCGGCGATGCCGGTCGCGATGGGGGAGAGTCGCTCGATCCCTCCACGGCGATACGTGCCGCTCAGGTACTCGGCGCCCTGCAAACCCGGACCGTGGGGGACCACATCCTGGCGACTCAGGTTCCCCAATGCCGGGGAGGGGATCTGTGGCGGCGGTGGCGGACTGCGCAGCGTGGGCGGCGCGCGCCGCCACACCGGAATTGCGTGGTCGAATGCGGGACATTCACCGCCGGCTCCTGCAGGCGCAGGGATGGGTGCGGGGATTGGAGCGGCACTTGCTGTCGGATCCGGCGCCCTCATCCACAGTGACCTCTGGGTGGGCCCTGCGCCATACGTCACCGACCGCGCAACGCCACAAGTCTCGCACGTCTACAGACGCCGAAGACTTGTGGCTGTCAGTCGACTCCAGAAGAAATTGTCTTACGCCCCAGGGATTTTGGTGCGAGAGGGGGGACTTGAACCCCCACGGCTTGCGCCACACGCCCCTCAAACGTGCCTGTCTGCCAGTTCCAGCACTCTCGCACACACGGAAAAGGGGTCGCGGCGGCGATGCTTGGTGCCGGAGGTGGGATTTGAACCCACACAGGCTTGCGCCCACGGCGCCCTGAACACCGCGTGTCTGCCAGTTCCACCACTCCGGCATCACCGGCCGCGCAGGGGATGATAGCACGGGGTCCGAGTCGGGTCAATGCGCCGGTCGGGGGAGTCGGGCGACTTCCGCGGCCGGCGCGTTGTCAGATCAGAGGCGGCCCCACTTGCGGAGGTTGTCCAGGCTGATGCGCACGGACTCCAGCGCGGTCTGCTCGACGCAGCGGTCCTGCTCGACGATGAACCACTGGGTGCCCACCGCGTCTCCCGCCGCGAGGATGGACTGGAAGTCCAGGTTTCCGGCGCCGACGGGAGCGAAAGCGCCCGCTTCGCTGCGATCCTTGACGTGCAACAGGCTGCAGCGGGCCCCGAGCTTGCGGATGTACGCGGCGGGGTCGACGCCGCCCTTGGCGGCCCAGTAGACGTCCAACTCGGCGTGGAGGTGCGGCGCCTGCGCGTACAGCAGGTCGAGGCCATACCCGCCGTCCGTTTGGAAGAACTCGAAATCGTGGTTGTGGTAGGCCAGCGTTAGCCCTTCGCCCTCTAACTGAAGCGCCAGTTCCTCAAGGTCCTTGGCGGCCTGGGTGAAGCCGGCCGCGTCACGGGTGTAGCGGGCGGGGGGCAGTGACGGCACCGTGACGTGCGTGGCGCCGATGGTGTGGTGCAGGTTCACCACCTTGGCGAAATCCGTCCGCAGGGCCTCGATGCCCGTGTGCGTGCCCGCGGCCCGCAGACCGAGTTCCGCGCACAGGGCCTTGATTTCATCCGGGCCGAGGCCGCCGTAGCCCGCGAACTCCACCGCCGGATAGCCGATCTCGGCCACCTGACGGAGTGTGCCGCGGAAGTCCTTGGAGAGATCCTCGCGCACCGTATAAAGCTGCAACGCGACGCCGCCCCTGGCCAAATTCCGTCCCGCCCCTCTGGCGCCCGCCGGACAGGCGGGCTGTGTTCACCGCTGTGGCCGCGTACTCGGCCAGTACCTCGTCATTCGCGGCGGCAGGCGCCCGCCCTGCTTGGTCATCCGGTGGCGGTACCGACACGCGGCTTCTCCCCGGCGAAGGTGGCGCCGGCGGCGAGCAGTGCCAGCCCGCCGCAGAAGCGGAGGGCGGTCGGCACCAGAAAGATCTCCGGCATCGGTATGAAGCGCAGCAGCAGGATGCCGAGCAGCGGACCGGTGACGCCGATCGCCCCGATCAACGTATTGGCGATCCCCATGGCCACCACGCGGTCCGCCTCGGGCGCCACCTCCATCAACCGGACCAGCAGCAGCAGGGTCACCCCACCGCCCATCACGCCGCCGAGCGCGTTGGTGCCGACCAGGCCCCAGAAGCCGGGCGCAAAGCTGTAGGAGAAGGGCACGCCGGCCAGGGCCCCGATGGCCAGGGGCAGGGCGAGCTTCGGGCCGATGCGGTCACCGATGCGCGACCAGATCAGGTTGCCCGCCGCCGCACTGAGGGCGTTGACGGCCGTGAAGATACCGATCCAGAGGTTGGTGGCATGGGCGATGCTGACCTGATAGCGCAGAAACAGTGGCCACGCCATGAGCCAACCGAAATAGAAGGGCAGGCAGGCCAGGGTGTAGGCGCGGTAGGGCAGATCCCGCCACAGCCGGTGGATCGCCGGCCGCAGGTCGGTGGGCAGGCGCTGGACGACCGGGTTACCGCGCAGGCGGAGGAAGATCACCACTTCCACCACCCCCGCCAGGGCGCCCAGAAGATAGAGCCAGCTGTAGGCGCCGGGGTCGAGCCGCGTGCGGATCCACCAGCCCGCCAGGAGGACCGCCGTCACGCCGGCAAGGCTGGCGACCATGCTCCGATGCGCCAGGGCGCGCGCGCGCCGCGACGCCCCGAGCAGGCCGGTGATCAGCGCTTGCCAGGACAGGTTGCCGACGGCGTTGGGGATGTTGAGCAACCCGACCAGGACCACCATCGCCACGACGCGCCACGCGGCCGGTTTGGTGCGCGCCCCCAGCCCCAGGTTCAGCAGGGCGAAGCCGAGCACCGCCAGCCGCGCGGCCAGGAACATCACCGCTCCGGCGCGCTTGGGTTCCCGCTGGCGCGCCAGCCAGCGGGCGCCGCCGAGGTTGCTGACCGTGGCCGCCAGGGGCGGAAGGGCGGACAGTAGCGCGATTTCGAAGTTGCTGGCGCCCAGGCGGATGAGGTCGATGCCGAGGAACGGGTTGACCAGGTTGATCGAAAGGGCCTGAGCCGCGCCGTGGGCGGTGTTGATGCGGGTGTTGTAGGCCTCGTCGGGGTATGCGGGCTCGGGGGCGGCCGGGGCGGCGGCGGGTCCGCGGCGCACCAGGCATTCCCCCCAACCCCCGGGGGTTCGTCGCGGCAGGGCCCGGCCCTGTCGCGCACCTTCGCGGATCCGGGCGCCCGGTGGTGGGTGTTGGTTCAGGCCGGATGGCGGTCGCGGACCTTCATCGCCGGCAACGCGCCCCCGGCCATCCAGCCGCTGACGGCGGCCCCGCACCCGGCGGCCAGGGCCTGGGACCAGACGGGTAGGTGCGCGCGGATGGCCGAGCTGAACACGGCCACCCCCCCGGCGTGCGCCAGGAGGTAGAGGGCGATGCCGAAGATCGCACCGACGAGCGTCAGCGGGCGCCGGCCGATGCGGCGCGGTATCAGGGCACCCGCCAGCAGTCCGAAGACCGCCCCGCCGACCAGCCCGACCATGCAGAGCCGGACGATGCCGGCTACCACCGCCTCGAACAGCGTGTGGCTCACCACGGCGGTCCGGCTCGCTCCAAGGAGGCTGGTCCGGTACAGCGCCAGGGGCGCCCACCAGGGCAGGCCGCCCACCCCGCTATACAAGACGGCCCATGCGGCGGCGGCCAGGCCGCCCAGGGCGCCCCCCGCGACGGCGCGCGAGAGGAAGTCCCCTGAATCGGTCACGCCCATCGCTGCCTCTCCCCTCGATCCATCCCTGCCATCCCTGCCGTCCCTGCCATCCACAACATCCACGTCCACATCCACATCCACGCTTCCCACGCTTCGATCCACCCGCACACCCGCGCCGCTAGGGTCGATGGCCCCGCAATACAGGATGGCCAGGCGACAGGAAGGCGATACAGGGGTGCGGAACTCGATCGGTCGCGCCAGGTCCGCGAGCCCGGATGCCGTGGCCCGAAACGCCTTGGGCGTCTGGCCGCGGTGCACGAGGTGGGCGTGTTGCGCCGGGGGGGATCAGCGGTGGAGGCGATGGGGGATCCGGACCGCATGGCCCAAGGGGACGGGGGAGCGGCCGCCGCCGCGGGCACGCCGCTGCTGGAGTGCCCGGAGATCGGCTTGCCCCGCCTGCGGCGGGGCAAGGTGCGCGACCTGTTCGCAGTCGGCGACGACCGCCTGCTGATGGTGGCCTCCGACCGCCTGTCCGCGTTCGATGTGGTGTTCGGCCAGGGCATCCCCGGCAAGGGCGCGGTGCTGACCGGCATCTCCGCCCTGTGGTTTGCGGCCACGCGGGACGTGGTCCCAAACCATCTACTGGACACGCGATTGGACGGGGTTGCCCTGAGCGCCGACGCGCGCGCCGTGCTGGCGGGCCGCAGCCTGCTGGTGCGGAGCGCCAGCCGGATCGACGTCGAATGCGTGGTGCGCGGCTATCTGGCCGGATCGGGGTGGAAGGAATACCGGCGCCAGCAGACGGTCTGCGGCGTTCCGCTGCCGGCCGGCCTGCTGGAGAACGGCCGGCTTCCCGAGCCGATCTTCACCCCCGCCCTGAAGAACGACGAGGGGCACGACGAGAACGTGGCCGAATCCGCGGTGGCGGACCGGTTCGGTGCGGAACTGGCCGGCCTGCTGCGCGACGTCAGCCTGCGGTTGTACCGCACGGCGGGTGAGCGCCTGGCCGCGTCCGGCATCCTGCTTGCGGACACCAAGTTCGAGTTCGGCATGGTCGACGGCCGTCTGACCCTGATCGATGAACTCCTGACCCCGGACAGCTCGCGCTTTTGGCCCGTTGACCGCTATGCGCCGGGGCGCGCCATCGACTCGCTGGACAAGCAGCCCATCCGCGACTACGTCGAGGCGATCGGTTGGAATCTGGAGCCCCCGGCCCCGCAGTTGCCCCCCGAGGTGGTGGCGCAGGCGGCCGGCCGCTATCAGGAGGCGCTGGCGCGGGTGCGGGCGGCGTTGACCTGATGGAGCGCCAGGAGGGCGTTGGCCCGGCGGCGGCGCGGGCGCCAGCGGAAGTGCCGGACTTCTTTGAGGCACCGGCGCGGATTCCGGCGGCCTTCGTCGCCTTCGACTGCGAAACGACGGGGCTGAACGCCGACCGCGACGCCCTGCTGCAACTCGCGGCCGTGTCGGTCACCCCCCAGGGGGTTCGTTCGTGGTCCACCTTGGTGGACCCCGGGCGGCCGGTCGGGCTGGCGGTGGTCCGCTTGACCGGCATCACCCCCGAGCGTCTGCTGGGGGCGCCGCCGGCCGCGCCCGCCCTGGCGCGCTTCCGCGACTTCGCCGGCGAGTTGCCGCTGGTCGCCCACAACGCCGCCTTCGACCTGGGCTTTGTCTCCGCCGGCCTGCACCGCCACGGCCTGCGCCCCCTGCAGGCGCCGGTCTACGACACGCTCGAACTGGCCCGCCTGGTCGCCCCGGCGGCCGGGAGCCACCGCCTGGGCGACCTGACCCGGGAGCGCGGCATCGAACTGGAGCAGGCACACGACGCGCTGGCCGACGCCCGCGCGGCCGCGGCCCTGTTTGTGTCGCTGCTCACCGAACTGGGGGAACTTGAGCCGCGGCTGCTCGGGACCCTGGCGCATCTACTGCGGCGGGCGCGCACCCCGCTGGCGCGGCTGGTGGCGGGTCTGGCGCCGGTGGGTGGCGGCCCCGTGCTGGTCCACCGCCGCCTGCCGCCTCCGGTCCGCGACGAGCACGCCGCGCCGGGATCCGGCGCGGCCGGGAGTCTGGACGCCCTGCTCGAACCCGGCTCCGAACTGGCCGCACGCCTGCCGGCGTTCGAGGTCCGCACCGGGCAGCGCCGCATGCTGGCCGCCGTGACCGCGGCCTTTGAATCGGACCGCCACCTCCTGGTCGAGGCCGCCACCGGCACCGGCAAGAGCCTGGCGTATCTCTTGCCGGCCCTGACCTTCGCGCGGGGGCGGCGCAGCCGGGTGGTCGTGGCCACCCGCACCGTGCAACTCCAGGAGCAACTGGTCGGCAAGGATCTGCCGCTGGCGATCGGGGCCGGCGGCGGCATGCGGGCGGCCCTGCTCAAGGGCCGGGCGCACTACGCCTGCCTCAAGCTCTGGGAGGAGCGCTTGGCCGCCGAGGCCGATCCGGCCGACGCGCCGTTTCTGGCGCGGGTCGCGCGCTGGCTGGCCCAGACCGAGACGGGGGACCGGGCCGAACTCGGGCTGTATGGGGAGGACGAGGAGCGCTTCGCGTCCCTCTCCGCGGATGCGGTGGCCTGCACCGGCCGACGCTGCCCGCTCTACGAGCCTTGTTTTTTGTTCCGGGCCCGGCGGCGCGCCGAGCAGGCGGACGTCATCGTCGTGAACTACGCCCTGCTGTTTTCCGACCTGGCGACCGGCGGCGGCGTGCTGCCGGAGTACGAGCACCTGGTATGCGACGAGGCGCACCATCTGGAGGACGAGGCCTGTCAGCACCTGGGCCGCACCCTCTCCGAGCGCGCCATCGACCGCTACGTCCGCCTGTTGGAACGCCCGGCCGGTGCGCATACCGCCGGTCTGCTGCCGGCGGCGCGCGCGCGGCTGGAGCCCCTGGCCGGCGGGGCCACGCCGGGCGGCGCGGTGGCGGGGCGGCAGGTGGGTAACGCCCTGCGCGCCCTGGAGTCGGTGCGGGCTGGCAGCCGGGAGTTCTTCGACGGCCTGCGCGCCTGGGCGGCGCGCTCCGGTGGTCCCGGTTCCGGCCGGGACGCGCGCTTCGAACCCCGGCCGGAAGCGGGCGCCGACCCGGCCTGGCAGACGGTGATCGAAGGCGGGGTGCGCCTCGGCCAGGGTCTGAACGACCTGGGCGAGGCGATGGGCGTCGCCGCCGACGCGCTGGATGGCGCGGACGACGGCGCGGCGGCCGCCGGTGACGCGGAACGCGCAGGCGAGTTGCGCAGTGCCGCGGCGGCGGCCATCCAGTTTGCGGGCGATGTGGAACTGACCCTGAACGGACGCGAGGGCTGGGTGACCTGGTGCGAGGTGTCCCAGACCCGGGCCGGGTCCGCCGGGGCGGTGGTGGTCCGCGCCAGCCCCGTGGACCCGGGCGCGATCCTGGTCCGGGACCTGTTCGCGCCGCGGCGCTCCGTCGTGATGACTTCGGCGACCCTCACCGTCGGCGGGGGGTTCGGCTACCTGCGTCGGCGGCTGGGGCTGGATCGCGGCGCCGAGGCCGAACGGGTGGACGAGCTGTCCGTGGAATCCCCCTTTTTCTACCGGGAGCAGGCGCTGCTCGGACTCCCGACCGACGTGCCTCGCCCGAGCCCCGGAGACCCGCGGGGGCACGCGCGCTCCCTGGCGCCCTGGCTGACGCGGCTGCTGTGCGCCAGTCGCGGCCACGCCCTGGTGCTCTGCACCTCCAATGCCCTGATGCGGGCCTTGCGCGACCAACTGCGCGCTCCTCTGGAGGCGGATGGCATCGCCTGCCTGGCCCAGGGGCTGGACGGCAGCCGTGCGGCGCTGGCCGACGCCCTGCGCCGCTGCCAGGAGACGGTGGTGCTCGGCGCCGCTTCGTTCTGGGAGGGGGTCGACCTGCCCGGCGACGCCCTCAAGCTCTTGGTCATCGCCCAGCTACCCTTTTGGCCCCCGGACATGCCGTTGCAGCAGGCGAGGCAGGAGGCGATCGCGTCGCGGGGCGGCAGCCCGTTCGGCGAACTGCAGTTGCCGGCCGCCGTGCTGCGCTTCAAGCAGGGCTTCGGGCGGTTGATCCGCACCGCCTCCGACCGCGGGGCCGCAGTGGTGCTCGACCCGCGCCTGGTGACCGCGCGGTACGGCCGGGCCTTCGTCGATTCGCTCCCGGGTCCGCGGCAGGTGGTTGGGGACTGCGAGCAGGTGTTGCGCGCCGTCACGCGTTGGTTCAGCGATTGATTGGATCGCCTTGACGCGCCCGCATCCCCCCGGGGCGACGGGAATCCGGGCGGCCCCCCGCCCCGGCTCCGCCGCACGGGGTGGACCGCGATGCCCGTGCGGCCGGCGCGGGGGCGGCCGTGCTGAGTTCCACGCCTCCGACCGGATCTACCCGTCCGTCCCCGTCCGCGTCGGGGCCCGCCTGGGTCATGCCCGGCCCGGGTGCGGCATAGCCTCCGGTGGATGTGGTCGGGAGGGAGCACATGCGTGCCCTGTTTTGGTCCGTCCGTCGGCGGCCCCCCCGGCGCGGGGACCGGCAGTGGGTGCACACCGCGGCCGAGGCCCTGCTCGCCGTCGGTCTGGTCGCGACCGCCCTGGGGGTGTCGCGCCTCGCCGGGGCACCGCTTCCCTATCCGGTGTCCGCGGCCGTCCAGGGCATGCTGCCCCTGGTGGCGGCGGTGAAACCGGCCGGGCCGGTGGTGCAGGCGCGCGTGGAGCTGTTCAGCAACGCTCAGGGCCGTGCCGTCCTGGTCGTGGCGGGGGATCAGGCGGACCTGATCGACGGCGGGCCGACGGAACTGGGAGAGGCGGTGCTCGCCCGCCTGCGGGCCCTGCACATCACGCGTCTGCAGCGGGTGGTCCTCACCTCCGGCGGCACAAGCAGCGCGGCGGGCCTGGTACCGCTCTTGCAGGCGGTCGCGGTGGGCCGCATCCTGGATCTGGTGCCTGGAAACCGCTGCCCGGCGCACGACGCCGTGCTGGCGGCGGCACGGGCCCGCGGCACGCCGGTGCAGCCGGTGCAACGCGGTACGACGGTGCACCTGGGGCCGGTACAGATGAACATCCTCTGGCCCGCGACCGACCTGGCCCAGCCGGGTTCCCTGCCGGCCGGGGCCGGCATGGTGCGCTTGGTCGACGGCCAGGTGCGCATTCTGCTGGCGGCCACCGTGAACCCTCAGGAGCTGGACTCCCTGCGCCGGCTGGGCCCGGACCTGCGCGCCCAGGTGCTGGAGGTGCCGGCCCCGGTCGTGCCGGCCAGCCTGCCCCAGGAGTTCCTGCGCGCGGTGGCACCCAGGGTGGCCGTGCTCGAGCCGCGGCTGGGCGTGGCACCCGACCCGGCGGTGGTCCAGCGGCTGGCCGCCGCGCACGCGGTCACCGTCGAGACGACGCAGGCCGCCGGGCTGCAGATCGCGACCGACGGCCGGGGGCTCACCCTGTCGTTCGATCCCGGTCTGCCCACCACCGCGCCGAGCGCGCCTGAAGAGGCCGCTGAGCCGGCCCCCGCCTCGCCGGCCGCAGGCGGGGCGTGCGCCTGATGAGGCGGTATGTCGGCGGCCGGTTGTTCGGCCGTGATCTGCCAGTGTTGCGCAGGGCCCGCGCCGCGCAGACTAGGGGCGGCTCGGACGGCCGGGATTCACGCGGAGGAGGCGATTCGCCTGTCACAGCGAAGGCGGAGGCCCGATCTGCCGGAGGCCGACGGTGCGTTGGACCGGATGAAGTACGAGGTTGCGGCCGAGCTCGGGCTGCGCGACGACATCGAACGCCGCGGCTGGGGCGACATGACGACTCGTGAAGTCGGCATGATTGGCGGGCACATGGTGCGGAAGCTGGTCCGGCTCGCGGAGCGCCACATGGCCGATGGCCAGGGTGCGCAGGAGGGGCGACCGGGAGTGCGCGATTCGTCCTGATCGCGCCGGGAGCCTTGTAGCCTGTAGATGCGAAACGCCCGGGGATGTCCGAGCTACGGGGTTCCGGCCTGTGGGCCGGAGCCCCGTCTTGCGGTCTGGGCCGCCGCCGCGGTGCATACCCCTGGGCGGGGGTGGGTGAGAATGCGCACCAACGGGGCAGCCGGCCCGCCGGGAGGACTGCGCTGGGGGGCGGTGGCCGTGGGCGTCGTGGCCACCTTTGCCGTCAGTCTCGCGACGGCGGCGATCCTGGCGGCGGTGGTCTACTGGACATCGGCGACGGAACAGGCGGCCGGCGGGGTGCTGTTCGCGCTCGGCCTCGCGAGCCTGGCCGCCGGCGCCGGGTACGCGGCGCGCCGCGCCGGGACGCTGGGTTGGGCGCACGGCGTGGCGGTCGGTGTCGCCTACAGCGTCCTTTCCCTGGGACTGCAGCCGCTTTGGTTTCCAGGCACGCTCGCCTGGGGGGCGGCAGGGACCCGACTGCTCTTGGGTGCGGCCGCCGGTGCCCTGGGCGGTGTGGTGGGGGTCAACCTGTAGGCGGCGCCGGACCGGTCCGGGCCGCCACGATCCGCCTGGGTTTGCGCCCCGGCGACGTGTATAGTGGAATGCGAGGGAAAGCGTTGCCATCGATGGCAAGGGCAGCGGTGTCGGAGGGGAGGCGCGGCCCTTCGTGCAGATCGGCGAACTGGGCAACGCGGTCGGCGAGCTTTCGCAGATGTTGTCCCAGGCCATCGTCCTGCCCTTTCGCTCGCAGGGACGTGCGGGAAGGCGCGCCGCCGCCAAGACGGTCGCCATGGCCGCCGGCCCGGCGCGCACCCTGGCCATGAACGTGCGCGGCAGCCTGTTTCTGGCCTCGGGATCGGTGGCGGACGACGTGCTGGTGGATCTGATTCACCGGGCCGGCGGCCGCCGCTCGCGGGCGGTGGTGCTGCCGGCCGCCTCCTACAGCATCGCGGGCGCGGGGGAGCGCTACCGGCGCTACCTGCTGCGCTTTGGCATGAACCGCGCCGAGACACTCGATCTGTCGACCCGGGCGCGGGCGGACGATCCGCGCCTGGCCGCCTCCATCGCCTCGGCTGACCTGCTGGTACTCGGCGGCGGCGATCCGCAGTTGCTGCTGGACGTCCTGGGTGGAACGGCGGCGTCCGCGGCCATCGCCGGCGCCATGGTGCGCGGCGCGGTGGTGGCTGCGTTCGGGCCGGCCGCCACGGCCGCGGGGGAGTGGGCCCTGGGTCGCGAGGAGCAGCAGGGTGACCGCACCGGTCCCGTGCCAGCCGGCGGCGGGCGGCGGCGCGGACTCGGCTTGCTTCCCGGGACGCTGGTCGCGACGGGCGCGCATGCGGTGGGGCGCATCGCCTCTGTGTTCGGCACGGCGCTCACCGGCGGCCTGCAGGCCCTCTTGCTCGACGACCGGGCGGCATTGCTGGTCCGGCCCGGCTGGCAGGCGGAGGTACGGGCGGGCACCGTCCTCGCCGTGGGCGGTGGTCCGGTACCGGGCCGCGGTGCAGGCCGGGCGCCCCGGCCGGAGGAGGCGCCGCTGGGCGGTGTCTACACGCGGGTCGCCCCCGCCGGTTGGCGGCTGGATCTGGCCGCGCACGTCGTGTTGCCCCCTGGCGCGCTCAGCGGTGCCGAAAAGCCGTGAGCCCGCACCCTCCGTCCCTACCAAACAGCTACCACACCCACATCGCCGCCAGCGGCCTGGACGCCATGGTGGAAGCGGCGTCGGCCGCGGGCCTGGCGGTGCTCGGCGTTTCCGAGCACATCTTCCAGCTTCACGAGGGAAGGCGGCGCATCCCGGAGGCGCCCCTGGAGGGACCGCTGCTGCCCATGGCCGGGTATGTCGCGCAAGTGCGCGGTCGCGCGCCGTCCGGCGTCACGCTCCGCCTCGGCCTGGAGGTCGACTTCCTTCCGGACCGGCAGGCGGAACTGGCCGAGTTGTGCGATGGGGAGCCTTGGGACTTTCTGATTGTGTCGGTGCATGCGCTCGACGGCTGTCTGCTGCAGCGGCTGCAGGCGCCCAATCTGGCCGAAGGCTGGCGCTTGTGGCGGCGCTATGCCGACCTGCTGGAAGGGGCGGTGCGCGGCGGGGGATGCGATATCCTTGCCCACCCCCTGCGCCTCAGCCGCTTTGTTTCGCCGCCCCCATACCTGGAGCAGTGCCTGCGGCCCGTGCTGGAGGCGGCGGCGCAGGTCGGGGTGGCGGTGGAACTCAACGGCGCCGACGTCGTCTTTGCTCCCGGCCTGCAGGCCGAACTGCTGGCTTGGTGCCGTAGCTGCGGTGCGGCCGTCAGCTTTGGAGCCGACGCCCATGGACCCGGGCAGATCGCCCGGGGCGCCGCGGAAGCGCTGGTCCTACTGCGCCGCGCGGGTTATGCCGCCCTGACCGGTTTGCACGGCCGCCGGCCGGTCGCCGAGCCCCTGCCGCCGATCGAAGGCGATGGCTGAGCGTTCAGGAGCGTGCGTCGGGGCGGGCCGCCAGCAGCAGCCCCTCGCCCTCGTTGCCGGCGGCAAGCCCCCAAAAGGACTTGTCGCGGCAGCGGAAGCCGGCGGCCCGCAAGAGCGCCAGGCAGGCCTCCCGCCGGTCCGGGCTGTGGTATTCGAGCACGACGAACCGGGTCCGCTCCAGCATGGACCGGGCTCCGCGCAGCACGTCGACCTCGAAGCCTTCAACGTCCACCTTCAGCAGGTCGATCCCCTGCAGGCCGCGGCGGTCGCAGACGGCGTCGATTGTCGCCACCTCCACCTGCTCGCTACGCACCGCGCCGAGTCCGTCCGCCAGGTCAAGGTGCCAGGCGGGATCGAGGGAGTGGGTCACGCTGCTGCGCAGATGCAGCGTGGCCGTTCCGGCGCTCGCCCCGCAGGCGCAGGGGTGGATCTCCGTGTCGAGCGCCGCCGCGGCTGCCATCTGCCGCAGCCGGGCGAGGTTGTCGGATTGTGGCTCGAAGGCAAGGATGTGGGCGCCAGGGTGGCTTTGGCCGACGCGCCAGCTGAACCATCCGATGTTGGCTCCGACGTCCAACACCAGCGGCCTGGGGCGCAGGGGGAGGTGCCCCACCTCGTATTCGTCAAAGAGGAAGACCTGGGCGAAAAAGCCGACGTCGTAGGGCGTCAGGATCCCGGCCACGCCGGGCGCCAGGCTCTGGCAGTACTCCAGCAGGGCGGCGCGCCAGCCGCGGCGCAGCGCGCGCCAGAGCAGGCGCGGGTTGCCGGCCAGCACCCACAGTACGCGCAGGGCATAGCGCGGATGCCGCAGGACGCGGCGGACCAGCCGCGACAGCAACGCCAACCGGCGGCGAAGTACCCCGGCGCGGCGCCGAAGCGCGGGTGCGGGGCTGGCCGGTGCCTGTGTCGGAGCGGCCTTCTCGAGCGGTTCGGGACCCTGCGCCACCCCGTCGCCTCCTCGTACCGCGCCTCCTCGTCCCGCGCTTCCTCGTCCCGGTCGGCGGTCGGCGGCCGCGCGACGGGGAGTTATCGCCGCCACCGGCGATCTCCTTTCTTGTGGCATTCTGCCGTGGACGCGAAAGACTGCCAGGGCGGGCCCCGCGTGGTATGCTGCGGCCAGGCCCGCCGTCGCGCGGGCACGATCATTCCACCGGCATGCGGCCGGTCCGCGTTGCCGTAGTGAAGGAGCGAATACCTTGTCGAACGCCGCCGCACCCGCCGGCGCGACCCCGGTGGTCGACGCCGAACGCATCACCTATACCGACGGTACCCTGGGCGTGCCGGACGTGCCGATCATCCCCTTTATCGAGGGAGACGGTACGGGGCCCGACATCTGGCGGGCCGCGGTGCGCGTGCTGGACGCGGGGGTGGCGGCCGCCTACGGTGGCCGGCGGCGCATTGCCTGGCTTGAGGTGCTGGCCGGCGAGAAGGCGCAGGCGCGCGTCGGCACCCTCCTGCCGGAGGAGACGCTGGACCAGATCCGCGCCCACCGCGTCGCGATCAAGGGGCCGCTGACCACACCGGTCGGCGGCGGCTTCCGCAGCCTCAACGTGGCGCTGCGCCAACAGCTGGACCTGTATGCCTGCGTCCGTCCGGTGCGGCACTTCCGCGGTGTACCCAGCCCGTGCCGGCGGCCCGGCGATCTGGACATCGTCATCTTCCGCGAGAACGTCGAGGACATCTATGCGGGCATCGAATGGCCGGCGGGCAGCGACCAGACGCTGGCCCTGCGCGACTTTTTGGGCGAGCGCTTCGGTGTGCGCGTGCGGGAGGACGCCGGCCTCGGCATCAAGCCGATCAGCCGCTCCGGGACGCGCCGCCTGGTGCGCCGCGCCATCCAGTACGCGCTGGCGCACGGCCGGCCGAGCGTCACCATCGTCCACAAGGGCAACATCATGAAATACACCGAGGGCGCCTTTCGCGACTGGGGTTACGAACTGGCGCGCGAGGAGTTCGGGGACCGTACCATCTCCTGGCAGGAGGTCGCCGAGCGCCACGGCGGCACGGTGCCCGCCGGCCGCCTGCTGATCCAGGACGCCATCGCCGATATCATGTTCCAGCACCTGCTGCTGCGGCCGCGCGAGCATTCGGTGCTGGCCGCGCCGAACCTCAACGGCGACTACCTTTCGGACGCCGCCGCCGGTATCGTCGGGGGCATCGGCATGGCACCCGGGGGCAACATCGGCGACGGCTACGCGGTCTTCGAGGCGACGCACGGCACGGCCCCCAAGTATGCCGGTCAGGACAAGGTCAACCCGGGATCGGTCATCCTCTCCGGGGTGATGCTGCTGGAGCACATCGGCTGGGAAGAGGCGGGCCTGGCCATCGTCTCCGCCCTGGAGGACACGATCGCCGCCGGCCGGGTGACCTACGACCTGGCCCGCGGGGCCGAGCGGGACGTCGAGGTCGTGGCGACCTCGGCCTTCGGGGATGCGATCGCCAGGCGACTCGCGGCCGGCTGACGCCTCCGCGGGCGTCAGGTCAGGCGGTTGCGGTCGCCGCGCGGGTCGGGGTGCTCGATGCGCAGCGAGCGTCCCTGGCGCGGTCCGTCCGATGCCTTGGCGGCCCCGCCCTGGCGTGACTGCCCGCCCAGGCTGGAGAGCATCTGGCGCTGATCGACCCACAGGGCGGCCGCCACCAGTACTGCGGCCGCCAGCGCCGCCGAACCCAGATAGGGCAGGGCGGCACCCGTCTTGACCGCCTTGTCGAAGGCGGGCGGGCCGAAGGCGGCGCCGAAGAAGCGCACGGTGCCGTACAGCGCCGTGACGGTGCCGCGTTCGTCGCTCTGCGTCGCCGAGGTGATCATCGTGTTGAGGGACGGCAGGATCAGGCCGCTGCCCAGGCCCATCAGGGCGATGGCGGCCGTGAACGGAACGATCTGCCGGTGGAAGAAGAACATGCCGACGAAGGCCGCGGCGATCACTCCCAGGCCGATCAGGACCGTGAGCTTGGACAGCCGCGCCAGGCGCCGCGCCAGGAAGGTCCCCGAAAGATATGAGGTCAGAGCCAGCACGGAGACGGGGATCGCGATGACCAGGCCGCGCATCACCCCCTCGATGTGATGGCCCTGCTCCAGCACGTCGGAGTAGTAGCTCAGGACGCCGAAGAGAAAGAACAACGGTGCGGCGCCGGCGATGAAGCAGGTCAAAAGCGAGCCGCCCTTCTTGCGGAAGACGCGGCCCAGACCGCGCACGAAGCCGGCCAGCGGCCGGTCCGTGGTGGTGCCCTTCGGCTCGTTCACCATGCGCCAGACCAGCAGGGCGGAGATCCAGGCGATCAGCGGGTAGGCGAAAAACGGCGCCCACCAGACGAGCATCATCAGCGCCGCCCCGAGGATGGGGCTGATCACCTTGCCCAGGCCGTTGGCCGCCTCCAGCAGGCCCAGGGCCTTGCTGCGCTCCCCCGAGCGGAAGATGTCACCGGCCAGCGCCATGGCCACCTGGTAGGTGCCTCCGGCCCCGATCCCCTGCAGGACACGGCCGGCGAGCAGCACGCCGTACACCCCGCCGCCCCGCATGAGCAGTGGCGCCAGGGCGCAGACCAGGCCGCCCAGGCCGAACACTGCCAGCGACGGCACCATGACGCGCTTGCGCCCGAAACGGTCGGAGAGGTAGCCCCCGATGGGGATGACCAGTCCGGCGGCCACCGAGAAGGCGGTGATCAGCAGGCCGACCTGGAACAACGACCGCCCGAGCGCCCGCTGAATGGCTGGCAATACCGGGATGATCATGGAGTTGGAGAGCACCATGACGAAAGGGACGGTCGCGATCACGGCGAAGTTGACGCGTGTTTCGATGCGCAGGGCGATGGCCTCCCCTTTGGCGCCCGGCCCGCGGGGGGCCTGCCGGTCTAGGGTGGACGCCTCTGCCGGCGCCTATGCGGTGGTCCGGGCCGACGTGCGGGAGGGGTGGACACGATCTCCGGGCGGCAACACTACGGGATGCCGTCGGTGATCCCCTCCGCGGTGGGGCGGGCCCGCCAGCGCTGGGGGGTCGGAGCCGGACGGTCGGAGCCGGCGCGGCGCCCTCGGGGTCGATTGCTCATCGCGGCGGTGTTCGGCGCCGGTTGCGCGGTGGCTGCGCTCGGGCTGCACACGCGAACCTTTCTGCTGCGGCACCTGGAGGTCACCGGGTTGCGGCAGGCGACGGTCTCCGAGGTGACCGCGGATTTGGCGCTGCCCAGGGTCACCTACACATGGCAACTGCGCTCCTGGGTGCTGCAGCGGCGGCTGCTGCGCGATCCTATGATCGCGGCCGCCCAGGTGAAGGTGCACTGGCCCGGCGGCCTGGCGATCGCCGTGCGTGAGCGCATCCCGGCCGCCCTGTATGTGGCGGGCGGGCAGGCCTGGGAGGTGGACGCGTCCGGCCGCCTGCTGCGCGCGCTTTCGGACCCTAGCAACGCCCTGGCCGTCCACGCGGCGGGGCTGCCCAGCCGGGTGCCCGTGGTGCAGGGGGCGAGCCTCAAGCGGCCCGTGCCCGGCGCGGCGGCGCGTGGTACGGGCGTGGCGGCTGCCCTCGGGGTGGCGCGCAGCCTGGGTGCGGCGTTCGGTAAGGAAATCTCGGTCGTGACCGTCTCTTCCGGCGGGGTCGTCGGGGTGCGCACGGTCGGCGGTGTGGCCGTGGACTACGGCAACGGTACCCAACCGCGGCGCAAGACGCGGATCCTGCTCGGAATCCTGCAGGCGGCCGCGCAGCAGCCGGGGGTGAAACTGGCGTCCATCGATCTGCGGTCGCTGGTGACGCCGGCGGTGGGTCTGGCGGCGGGCAGCGGGCCGTTGCGGGCCTCGGTCACGTCCGGCGGCTGAGGTCGGGGAGGGGGGCGATCGGTGGGCGGGCGGGGTGAGCCGGCGGCGGTGGCGGCGTTGGATGTCGGCGGCTCCCAGGTGTTGGCGGCGGCTGCGCTGCTCGA
>JAJZXK010000081.1 GCA_021806565.1 Bacillota bacterium
ATAGTATAGCACGTTCGCTGCATGCGAACACGTGAGGGAGGCGCGCCCCTGTCCCACGGCTGAAGCCGGGGGCATCTACGGGTCGCGCCGGGATTTGGGTGAGCCTGCGGCGACCGACCCGCGCGCTCCGGTCTCCCGGTGGCGGTAACCCGCTCCCTGCGGAGGACAGTTAGGATGCAAGACCCAGCGGCTTCGGAGGACCTGGCCGCTTTCGTGGCCGCGGCTGAAGCCCGGATCTTCGTCGGCCGGCGCGATGAACTGAGGCGGTTTCCAGACCTGCTGGCCGCGACCCGCGACCACCCCGGGCTCGCCTATGTGTATGGACCGTCCGGCATCGGCAAGTCCGCCCTGCTGCGCGCCTATGACCGTACCGCCCGTGCCCTGGGCATGGCGGTCGTGGCCATGGACGGCGGGCTTGTGGAGCACAGCCCCGAAGGACTGCTGCGCGGTCTGGCGCAGGCCGCCTCCAGCTTGAACCCCGCGTCGCCGCCCGTAGCGGCGGCGGCCCCCGCGATCGTCGCCGCACTCAACGCCGCCGCGCGCGCCGGCGGGCTGGTGCTGGCCATCGACGCCTACGAGAAGCTGCGAAGCTGTGACCGCTGGCTGCGCGGTACGCTCCTGACCAGGCTCGGCCCTGGGACCTGCCTGATCCTGGCGAGCCGACTGGCCCCATCCGAAGCCTGGCCGGGAGAACCCGCCTGGCAGGAGGCGATCCAGCGCATCGCCCTGCGCGAGCTTGGACGCGAGGACGCGCTGGAGCTCTTACGGTTGCGCGGCATTCGCAGTCAGAACACCTGCGAGGAGATCCTGGCGCTGGCGGCCGGCCAACCGCTGCTGCTGCATCTGGCCGCGGACATCTGCATCCGGCGGGGATCCGCCGACGACGGGGCGCGCGTGCTGCGCCAGGTGGGCCGCACGACCAGGGCCACCCTCGCGGCGGAGATGATCGAGCGGTGGGCATCCGACCACACCCACACCGCGCCGGAGGTCGGCGCCGTACTCGCGGCGGCGGCTCAAGTGCGCAGCTTTGACCGCCCATTGCTCGAAGCCATGCTGGGAGAAGCAACCGTCGCCCGCGCCTGGGACGCGCTCGCCGAACTGCCGGCGACCACCCAGGTGGGCGGGCGTTACGCACTCCATGACGCGGTGCGCGAACCGATCCGCGACGTTTCCCGCCGCAACCGGCCGTGGACCGTCCACCGCTGCCGGACCCGCGCCATCGCCTACTGCCTGCGGCGGGCGGCCGGGATGGCGCGGGGAGACGACGACGGTTCCTGTTGGGACGCCATCACCGACCTCGCCGCCCACACGCTCTGGCACACATGGTTGCACCCGGCCGCCGAGGGGCGGATCGGCTGGCATTTCGAGCGCGGCGCCACGCGGGAGGATCTGCCCGGCGTGCTGGCCTGCCTGCGCGCCACCCTCAGCGGGGTCTTTTATGAGGGACGCCGGGAGGGTGTGCCGCCAGACGTCTTCGCCTGGGGCGAACGCCTGGTGTCCGCGCACCCAGAGGCTCTGCTGCTGGCGCGCGGCACATCGGGTGAGATCCTTGGATACTGCGCCAGCTTGGCCTGGACGCAGGCCACCGCGCCGTTCCTCCTCGGCCATCCCCTGCTCGGTCAATGGCTGTCGACCCTGAGCGACCGGGAACGGACCGACTGGGACGGCCGCCTGCTCGCCTGCATGCACCTGTGCCTCCTCCATCCGGACGTCCGGCTGAGCGGCGCCCTGCTGCGCGAGGTCTGCGCCGACTTCGGCCGCTACGACCGCGTGGCCGCCTGCACCGGCATCCCGGAGCTGGCTCACATGCTGGGGTTGCTGAACTTCCGCCGCGTGGACGGATGGAGCACCACGCTGCCGGGCAGTTCCACCCCGGCGGCCCACACCTACCTGCTCGATCTCGGCGGCACCGCGTACGCCCAGTGGCTCTCGTCGCTGGTTTCCGTCCCGCCGCGCGAAGTGGTCGGACCGCAGGTGCGCGCCACGGCGGCCAAAGAGGTTCTGGAAGCCCTTCGCGACGACGCGCCGCTGGAACAGACGGCCGCGGCCGCCCACTTCGCGGCCCTCTTCCCGGGCGCCCACACCCAGGACCTGCGCAACTGGGTGCTGGATGCCCTGTCGAATTGCGATCTGGCACACGGCCCCGCGGCGGTCGTGCTGCACCGCTACTACGTCCTGCGCTCCGGTTCGCACCAGGCCGTCGCGGCCGCGCTGGGCCTGCCGCAGCGGACCTACTTCCGCCGCCTGCACGAGGGCCTCGCCGAACTGGGAACGGCCCTGTTCTCCTGAGGCGCACCCCCTCCCCAGGCTCCGCGGCCCCCGCTGCGCAGCGCGGCGGAGGCCGGCGTCGGTGCGCGTAGCTCTGGCAGTCCCCCGGCAGCAAGGTGGCAGTGAACCTGCGACTGTACGGCCGGGGAGCGGCGCACGATGCTTGGTGTCAGCCGAGGTCGGCCGGTCCCCTCCCCAGCCGGCAGCCGTCGCCAGACGTCCGGACGGCGTCAGCCGGCGCGGGGAGGGTACGCCTGCCCGACGCTCGGGCCGAAGGGCGGCCCGTCCGCCGCGGAGGCGGCAGGACGCAGGTGGCCCGCGGGTTCTCGGGATGGGCGGCCTTGCTTGATCGAGGCGATTTCCGGAGGAGGAAGCACGGGTGGGGCGTTCGTGGCGGTCCAAGGCACTGGCTCTGGCGGCTTCGGTGACACTGGTGCTGGCCGCGGTCTTCGGCCCGGCACTCGGCGCGCTGGCGGCGACCCAGACCGTGACGCAGACGACCGGGGTCAACGTGGCCTGCACCGTCGGACTCTCGCTCGGCAACGCCGCGCTCGCGTTCGGCACCGTGGCTCCGGGGCAGTCCAGCAACGCCATCCCGGACTACGTGTACTGGACCGACAGCTGCGGCACGACCTTCAGCGGCACCGGCTCGGTGACCGACCTCGTGGACTACGCGGTGAGCGGCTCCCCCGGCACAAGCACCAGCGGCAGCCCGTCCAGCTGCGGCGGCAGCCTCGGCTGCATCCCGGCCTACAACGCGGACATCCAGATCTCTCTGGGCACCCCCACCTGCGTCAGTGCCGCATCCGGGTCCTGCTCCGGCGCCACGGCCCCGACCAAACCAGGCAACACAGGATTCGGCTTCGTCGCCGGCACCTGCATCGACACGACCAACGGCCTCTCGCTGACCTGCCCGACCACGCTGATCAGCGGTACCTCCGGCTCCTATACGGCGGGAGAGTGGTCGCAGAACGACACCTTCACGCTGCACGTGCCGTCTAACGCGCAACAGGGAACCTACGCCGGTTACGCCCAGTACACCATCACGGGATGACCCGGCCCAGCACCGACGCGTGGGGCGACCCGGCCGGCAGCGAAGGGGAGGCTCCCGTGCGGCAAGAGGGGCGTGGCGGCGGCCGCGGACGGGGCGAACGGGGACGCGCACGGCTTTGGCGCGACGCCTGCGGGTCGGTCTGTGCGGGCCTGCTGTGGGTGGTCTCCGGCCCTACCCTTGCCGCCAGCCCGCCAGGTCCCGCCTGGTCGATCGCCCCGCAGGGCTCGTACCAGTACACCCTCGACCCGGGTGCCGCGGCCGGCGGGGCCTTCCGCCTATCCAACCCCAGCGGCCGGAGCCAGACCCTGACGCTCTATGGCGCAGACATGGAAAGCGCGGCCGGCGGCGGCTTCGCCCCGGCCCAGGCCGACCAGCCCATGCGAGGCGTGGGGTCCTGGCTGCACCTGCGGCAGCACACGGTCACGCTGGCGGCCCGCTCTCAGATCCAGGTGCGCTTCGCCGTCGACGTACCGGTGAACACCCCGCCCGGCGTCTTCGACGGGGCGCTCGTGGCCAGCGCCGCGGCCGCCCGCCAGGGCGCGGGTTTCACCATCCGCACCCGCGCGGCACTCACGGTCACCGTGCTGGTGGCGGCCATCCCGGCCGAGGTCT
The DNA here is from genome assembly GCA_021806565.1 of Bacillota bacterium. Lineage (GTDB taxonomy): Bacteria > Bacillota > Sulfobacillia > RBS10-35 > JAJYVN01 > JAJZXK01. Next base: position 3,935 of record JAJZXK010000081.1, read on the forward strand.
CCACCGCCGGACAGGCGCTGGCCGGCTCCGACGGGTCGTGGTCGCTATGGATTCCGCCCGGGGCATTCGCGCACCGCGTGCGCCTGTCCGTGACCCCTGCGGCTGGCTCCCCCGTGCCGTTCCTGCCGCCACCCCCGCCCGGAGCGGCGATGGTGGTCCCCCCCCTGGTCCTATCGGCACGGGACGGGGACGGCCGGTCCGTGACGGCGCCGAGGGTACCGCTGCGCCTACGGCTGCCACTGCCGCCCGACGCGCCGCCCGGCGGCCTGTTCGTGGTGGCGTTCGACCCCGCCCTGCATGCCTGGCTGCCGCTGCCGACGACGCTGCGCGGCGGGGCGGTGCGCGCCGCACTCAGAGAGCTCGCGCCGGTCGCGGTGTTCTCCATGCCGCGCCTGGTCCCGTTCCGCGACCTGGCCGACCACTGGGCACTCGGCCCGGTGCTGGCGTTACAGGCCCTGGGTGTCGTCCACGGCTATCCGGATGGAACCTTCCGTCCCCAGGCCGCCGTCACGCGCGCCGAGTTCGCCGGGCTGCTTGCTGGCGGCCTGCATCCACCGGCCGCGGGCGGCGCGGCGCCCGCCGGCCTGCCGGCTGCATCCGCCCTGGCACCGTGGGCCGGCCCCGACCTGGCCGCAGTGGCCGCAGCCGGATGGATGGGCCAGGGCCCGGACGGGAACCGGGAAGGCGGGGGACCGCTCCGCCGCGCCGAAGCGGCCGCCGTCCTGGCCCGGGCGCTGCAGCTACCCGCGGCCGCCACGCCCTCCTTCACGGATCTCGGGCAGGTGCCGCAACGGGACCTTGCGGCCGTCGCCGCGGCGACCGCGGCCGGACTGCTGCGGGGGTATCCGGACGGAAGCTTCCGCCCGCGGGCGGCGGTGTCGCGCGCGGAGGCGGCGGCCATGGTCCTGCGCGCCATGCGCTACCGAGGCGCGGCGTGGTGAGGGGCGGCCGCACCGGTCCTGCCCCGGCACGATCGCACTGCCAAGAGGGGGAAGATCGGTCCATGCGGCGGCTGGCCAGGGGAGCTCGATGCGCCACGACGGCCCTGTTGGCGGGACTGTTGCTGCCGCTGCCGGGGTGCGCCAGGGCGGTGCCGATCCAAGCCACCCACCGCGCCGCCGCATCCCAGGCGGCCGCTCCGGCCGCACCCGCGCGCGCCACGCAGGACCCCAACCAACAACGCATGGCGGTGACGGTCGGTCCGGCCCGTAGCGGCGGGACCTGATCCGGACGCAACATGGGTCGAGGCACCTTCCCGGGCCGCGCACCACCGGACTGGCAGGCGCCAGCCGGCGGGCGGTACCTCGACTGGTCGCGGCGTGCCGTGGGCGCGCGCAGCGGACAGGAGCACCTCCTCGGGCGCGAAGGCGGTACGCAGTTGGACGCTGGCCGCTTCCGTAGTCGGCGTGAGCATGGCCACGGGACCACCGGCCTCCGGGGGGTTCATCCGGACCCCCGTGGGCCGCCTGGGCACCGAGGACGGCGCACCTCGGCTCGGCCTAGTCCGTGGCGCGGATGCTCCGGCGCTGCCCCGGCGAAAGCTGTCGCCAGTGTTTCTCACTCCAGCCAGCCGGCCAGCCAGCAACCAATCAACCGACGCCGCTTGCTTCCCGGCGCCGCGGGGGCGCCGCGGCCGGCGCGAACGCCCCCCGTCTGGCAGGGCTCAGGGGCGCAGCCACAGGCGGAGCGCAGCCAGCCCGCGCGGTTCCATCTCCACCTCCACCCCGCCCCGTTCCAGCGGCAGGACGCCGACCACTCCGCCCAGCAGGTCGCAGCGGGCCGCCCGCGACAGCGACAGCACCCCGCCCCCGACGCGCGCCCGCCGCGGCTGGTCGGAGGCATTCTGAAGCCGCAGCAGGATGGAGCCATCAGCGTCGTCGCGCCGCAGGGTCAGGAGGCGCACCGCCTCGCCCTCGAGTTGCAGCAGGCTGCCGCGCGCCGGCAGCGGCGCGGCGGAGGGGGGCTCTCCCAGGTGCTGCACCACGGGAGGCTGGGCAGCCTGCGCCCCCAGCGTGTGGCATCTGGCCTCCTGAAACGGACCCACATACGGGTGGAGCACGAACCGCGCCCCGACCGGACCGGGCTGGCTGGCCCGGAAGTTGGTGTGCCAGTAGTTGTTGGTGACCCAGGCCAGCAGCCAGGGCCGCTCCAGGTCGAACGCCGCCCGATCGCCGCCAAAGCCGAAGCCGCCGAACTGCCACAGGGGGGTGTCGGGGCAGGCCAGGGTGAGACCGCCCTGGGCGTCCCCGATGTCCACCCAGCGCTGCACGCTGAAGTAGTCGCGGCAGGCCCCCGGGATCTGGTCCTCTTGCGGCCGCACCGCCTGTCCGCCGGCGTCGTAGCGCACCTGGGTGCCGTCCAGGGCGAAGGGAAACACCAGGTAGCAGGCCTCCGGCGCGACCTGGTCGCCCATCACCCAGGCCGCCTCGACCGAAATCGAATCCAGGCCGTCGACCACGCTGGTGACCAGGCGCAACCCCGACACGCCCGGCGCCTGCAGGTGCTGGACGACCCGCACCCCGACCGGCGTCGTCTCGACCCGGTGCTCCACGACCCGCTCCACGCCGCGCCGCTCGGCGGGCCAGCCGGGCCTCCAGCCGCGCGCCGGGTCCGGGCGGCCGCCGCGCCACCGCCAATAGGTGTCGCGCCCCTCGTCAGAGGCGGGACGCTCGTGGACGAAGCCGGCCAGCGGCCAGGAGGAGGGATCGACCAGTTCCCGCCCGCTCGCCCCGTGGCGCCAGGAGCGGATGCCGCCCCGCTCCAGATCGAAGATCAGGGCATGCGCGCCGACGCGCACCTCCGCCGCGGACCCCGCCTCGGCGGCCGCGGCCCGGCGCAGCCGCTGCCTGGAAACCACCGTGTAGCCGAGCGCCGGGATCTCCGTCGGCGGCAGATACCCCCAGGCGGCGGAACGGCCCCGCTCCGCGCCGGTCGAGCGGTCCTGGAAGTGGCGCGTCGCCGAGGGGTCGTCGGCCCGGCCCCGCTGAGCCTCTGGCCGCGTGTCGGGTACCGGGCCGGCGTGGACCACCGGGTGCTGGGTCGGGTTGAACAGCAGCAGGGCGTCGTCCGGGTCGCGCGTCACCCGCCGGGCAAGTTCGGCCACCGCGTCGCGCCGCAAAAGTAGGCTGAGGCTGCGGGCGGTGTGGGCGCAGGAGGCCTTGTGGTACCACTGCGAGACCGTGTCCTCGGCTCGCGGCGCACCGACGCTGCAGTCGGCACCCCAGGTATGCTCGTCCCAGAGGTGCATGGCCTCCAGCGCCCGCTGCCGCACCGCGGGGGCGGCGCGCCGCCGCGCCCGGTCCGGCGCCGCAACTTCGGCCAGCCCGGCGGCGTCGGCGGTGGCCAGCCGGCCCCGGCTGGCGCGGTTGATCGCGGTCTCCAGCGCGCTGGAGCCGGCGCCGAAGTTCCAAAAGTCCGTCCAGTCTCCACGCCACACCGGCAGGGCGTCCCGATACGGCGCCACCACCCGCCACCAGTCCGCCGGGGTGGCCACGACCAGGCGCGGCGTGCGGCCGGCGGCATTCCACCGCCGCACGAAGTCCGCCAGCCCGGGGGCGGGTGGAGCGTTGTCGCCAAAGCCGCTGTAGATCTGCAGCATCAGGACCGGCAGCGGCGTGCCGATCTCCTCCAGATGGCGCAGGACCGCCGGCCAGTTCTGCTCCCAGCGCTGCGCGTCGTGGCCGATGCCCATCTCCCACGCCAAGCCGTAGCTCCAGCCGTTCCACACCGGCAGCCGCCGGCCGCTCGGGCCCTCCCACAGGAACGCCCCGGGCCGTCCGGGGGGAGCCCCGCCGTGGTCCACGTTGATCGCCATGCTGAAGGCCTCGATGCCCGCGTCGAGCAGCACGTCCACCAGCGGCCAGTTCTGGCCGTTCACGTCGCTGTTCATGGCATGGCGGATGGGGATGCCGAGTTCCTGGCGGACCTGGCGCACCGGTTCGAGCGATGCGATCAACTCGTCCGTGTCGAAAAGCGGGGTGACGTTGAGGGACATGGCCGTCACCTCGATCCGCCCCAGCCGGCACAGGTCCGAAAGCAGCCGGCGGCGTCCAGGCGGCGCCGTCTCCAGCCAGCGCACCAGGGGCGCGGTCGTCTCAACGGTCCAGCGGAACACGTCGTCGCCTTCCCGATCGGCGTCGCGCGCGCACAGGTCGATCGCCTCTTCGAGAAAGCGGCCATACAGCTCCCAGACGACCGGCGGATCGTGGGTGTAGCCGATATCGGTGTGGCAGTGATGCACCAGATACACGGTGTCGCAAGCGCCCGTTCCCACCGCGATCGCCCCTCTCCAGTTCCCGCCCTCCGCAACCCCCGCGTCCCCGTGCGGGCAGCCTACTGCGGTCCGACCCGCACCGGCAGGGTCCAACGGCGGTGCCGCCCCCGTCCACTCGGAAGGTGCCAGGCAGCCGGGGCGCTGGCAGGGGCTGGGCGCCGTCCACGCCGGGTTGCCACTCGCGGCCTGCGCCCGCCGCCATCGGCCGCAACACCAGCGCCGCACCGGTCCGCCACGCCGCACGCACGGGGAGCGCCGGCTTTCGGGCCGCAGCCGGCACTCCCCGACCGGCGCAGGCGGGAGACCGCCGTCCCGAAACGGGCCCGCCGCTAAGCGAGCTCCTGGGCAAGGGCCCGCAGTTGTGCCCCGGAGTCCTGGGTGCACAGCCCACCGTGATAGGCCACGACGGCGTCGACCGCAAGGCCCGCCAGCTTGCGCACCGAGGCCGCGGCGGCGCGCGTATCCGGTGTATTGGTGGGATTCGGGCCACGCACCACGCCCTCCTGAACCGTCAGGGCGTCCGCCGAGATCAGCAACCGCTCGCGCGGCAGGTAGAGGCTGATGTGTCCCGGGGTGTGCCCTGGGGTCGCCACCACCGTCAGCCCGCCGGCGATCGGCAGGACCTGGCCGTCTTCCAGGGCCGTGTCCACGTGCACCGCGGGAGGGGCGGAAAAGACGGCCTCCATCTGGCGGCGCACCTCCTCGGGGGCCGAGGCCAGCATGGCGCGCAACCGTTCCGGATTGGCCTTGAGCAGGGGCCTTTCCCCCTGAATGTATGGAATGTCCGCGGCGTGCGCCGACACCGTGGCGCCGGACGCCTCCTTCACACGGGCCGCGTTGCCGATATGGTCGATGTCCTGGTGGGTGAGAAGGATCCGCCGCACCCGCTCCAGCGAGCCGACGACTCGCTCGATGGCCGCCCGCAGCAACTCAAACTGTCCTGGCATCCCGGTGTCCACCAGGGTCGCGCCGTCTGGGTCCACGAGCAGCACCGGGTGGAGCAGCATCTCCCGCCCCGCGAACGTGGACTTCACCTCGAGGATGTGCACCGCGTCGAACGCCATCGGACCGGCCTCCTCCCACGTGGCTCCCCCGGCCCGCGGGCCAGGGGCGGCCAGCATCCGTGCTTCCCGACCCGCCCCACGCGCCTGAGGCTGCGGGCGGACAAACCCTCCGGGACACAGGCGACCAGGGGCCAGGGTCCGGCCCGGTCCCGACGGGCGGCGGCGCTCAGCCTCCTGCTGGCGCCCCTCCCCCGCGCGTGCCCGGCGGGCGCGCGCCAAGAGGGCGGTGCGCCCGCATCCCCGCGGCACCGGGTGGTCCGCCACCGGCGCGGCACGTCCCCGTCTGGACGCAGGCTTGGGCCCAGGTCGGTCCCGCCGCCCTACCGTCCCCCCTGAGGCGGACGGTAGGCCGACCCAGCCGGCCCTTCCGCCTGCCTCCCTTGCGCGCGCCCCGTTACCGCTACGGCTGCCATGAGCGCGGCGGGAAGCGCTAGCCCCGCGGCGCCGGGGTGAGGTCCCCCGACGCAACCATGGCCGCGATGGGGTTATCCCCGATGGTCAGCGGCAGCTCGACGCGCCCGCGGCGGCGAACCGACTCCCAACTACCGAAGATCAACTCGGTCGCGTTCAGCGCGTTGCGGGCGCACAACTCGGACACGCGGTCCTCGCGCACCGCCCCCAGCACATCCGCCAGGGCACGTTCGATGTAGCCGGGGCCGTGCAGCCCTTCCTTGCCGCAGTCGACCGCCTCCCAGGTACCCCCGTGCCTCCGGTGGCGCAACACCGGCGCCCCCGGCTCGCGCGCGCCCACTTCGATCTCGCCTTCCGTCCCCACGATATGGTTATGGCACCCGACGAGGTCTGCGGCCACCCCCGTCGCCGCCACCCCGAACACCCCGTTGTCGTACCGCCAGACAGCCTGGGCGCTGTTTTCGTTGTGGGTGCCGAAGACGAAGTTGGTCGTGTGGTAGTCGATCTGGGCCATCACCCATCGGGCCGGCCGCTCGCCGACGTAGTAGCCGCTGAGGTCGAAGTTGTGCGAACCGTAGTCATAGAGGTTGCCGGAGCCGAACTCCACGCGGCGCAACTCGCCCACCGCGCCCTCCGCCAGGAGGCGGTGCGCCTCGCGGAAGGGCCGGCCGAAGCGGCGCTGGTGGTTGAAGGTCAAGCGCACCCCGCGGCGCTCGCACTCCTGGGCCATCAGGCGGCAGTTGCCCCAGGTGTCCGCCATCGGCTTTTCACAGTGGATGGCCTTCACCCCGGCGCAGGCCGCCTGGATGACCAGCGGCGCGTGCAGGTGCGGCCAGACACAGACGCTGACCACGTCCAACGGCACCTTGGCGAGCATGGCCTCCACCGAGGTGAACACCCCGTCCGCCGGCACCCCCCACATCTCCGCAAAACCCCGGGCGTTCTCCTCGGAGATGTCGGCGCAGGCGACGATGTCGCAGATGTCCGCCAGCGAGCGGTAGGCCTGGGCGTGCTGATGGGCCATGCCATACCCCTGTGGTCCGGCGCGCTCCGGCTTGCGGCCCGTGCCGATGAACCCAACCCGTAGACGAGCGTCCATCCATCGTTCCCCTTCCAGATCCATACGATCGCTGCGAGCGCTGCGCCGCTTCCGGATCACACGGCGGGCCGGCGGACCCGGACCCCGTCCTGGGGGTGCACCGACGGGCCGGAACACACGGCGGCCGCGCCCAGGGCGGGCGCGGCCGTGTCACGGCGCATCAGAACGGGGCTTCCTGTTCGTCTCCGAAGTCTGCGGACTCTTGGGCGGAGCCCGACCCGGGGCCGGTGGGCGCGCCACCCTCGCCCGCGGCGCGTGGCCGGTCCAGGAAACGCACCGTGTCGGCCACGACCTCGGCCACACGGCGGCGCTGGCCGTCTTTGCCCTCGAAGCTGCGGATCTGCAAGCGGCCCTGCACCGCAGCCAGGCGGCCCTTGCGCAGGTGCTGTGCCACCTGTTCCCCCAACTGGCGCCAGGCGACGATGTCGACGAAGTCGGTCTCCCGCTCACCGGACTGGTTGGTGAATGGCCGGTCGACCGCCAGGCTGAAGTTGCACACCGCGGAACCCTGGGGTGTGTAGCGGAGCTCGGGGTCGCGGGTCAGCCGACCGATCAGCACCACCGTGTTGAGCATGCGCGTCCTCTCCCATCCCGGCCGGAACCGGCGGCAGGGCTCGCCGCATCCCGGCCCGTCCAACCCATTTCGGACCGGACGGGCCCGCGTCCTGCAGCCTCCGGGTCCGCGACGGCCGCGGCCGGGATCAGGCCTGGAAGCCGGTGATCTTCACACCGCGGATGATCTGCTCGCGAAACAGCAAGAAGGCCAGGAAGACCGGCAGCGCCTGCAGCACCGCCAAGGCCATCACCCCGTTCCAGCCGAGCACGCCCTGGGCGAGCATCGCGTTGGGCGAGGAGGTGGGACTCGGCACCAGCGAACGCTGGGCGGTGTTGAGGGCGACGCTCAGCGGCCAGCGGTGCGGATTGGCCCCCAGCACGACCAGCGGCCAGGTGAACTGGTCCCAGACCGCCGTAAAGGTTGAATAGCCCAAGAAGGCGATGACCGGCAGCGACAGGGGCAGCACGACCTGCAGCAGGATGCGGATCTCCCCGGCGCCGTCGATGCGGGCCGCGTCCATCACGTCCTGCGGCAGGGTGTCAAACCACCCCTTGAAGATCAGGACCGCAAACCCCCAGGCGGTGGCCGGCAGGATCACCGCCCAGTAGGTGCCGAGCAGGTCGAGGTGCGGCAGGGCGGTGTTCACGGGGAAGGGGAAGTTCTTGAGGATCAGGTAGCTCGGGATGAGGGTGACCTCGCTGGGGATCATCAGCGTGCCGACGATGAACAGGAAGAGCACCCTGGCCCAGCGGCGGTGGTGCAGCCGAGAGATGGCGTAGCCCGCCAGGACACTGATCGGAAGCTGGGTGCACATGACCCCGATCACGAGGATGACGCTGTTTTTGAGGAAGACCCCCATGGGCAGCGGCAGCAGTTCGGTCGCCCCGTGTAGCAGCAACCCGTAGACCTGCCAGTAGGCGGGATGCGGCCAGAGCGCCAGCGGGTGGTCGAAGATCTGCAGGTCGCCGGCCACCGACGACACCAGCATCCAGTAGACGGGCAGCAGGTGCAGCAGGATACCAAACCACAGGATGGCCGAGATGATCCAAAGGGCCCGGCGCGTACGGCCGCCGCGTTTGCGTCCCACCACAGGCAACAAGGGCACCGGGCCAACCTCCTCTGCCGTCGCCCGTCCAGCGCACGGACCCGCCGACGTCAGGACTCGCGGCCGCGCTCCAAGCGGCGGCTGATGACCACGAACACGGCCAGGATGAGAAACAGCAGGATCGCCAGCACGTCGGCATAGCCGAACTCCAGGTAGTGGAACGCCGAGCGGTAGATGTACAGCACCATCGTCAGCGTGGCGAAGATCGGCCCGCCGTTGGTCATGATGTAAGGCTGGGTGAAGACCTGCAGGCCGCCGATCACCGACAAGAGCAGCAGGATGGAGATGATCGGCCGCAGCGTCGGCAGCGTGATCGCCCACACCTTGCGCAGGAAGGACGCGCCGTCGAGTTCGGCCGCCTCGTAGAGCTCCTGGGACACGGCCTGCAGGGTCGAGATGTAGATCAACCCCGGCCCGTACATCACCAGCGAGGGCAGCACGATCAGGAACATGGCCCAGTGGGGGTTGTTCAACCAGCCGAAGTTCGGCAGGCCCAGCCGGTGGAAGAGCACCGCCAGCGGGCCGTAGTTCGGATCGTATAGGTACTTCCAGATCACCGTGCCCGCGACGGCCGGCATCGGGATGAACCAGAGGATCATCATGGTGCGCCGGGTCCGCTCCCCCATCTCCATCAGCAGGATGGAGACGATGATGGGCACCCAGAAGGTGAGGCAGATCGTCAGCAGCACGTAGTAGAAGGAGTTGCGCAGCGCCACCGGCACCACCGGATCGTGGAGGGCGCGCGCGAAGTTGGCCCAGCCCACCCAATGCACCGGGCCGACGACCTTGTACGACTGGAAGGCGACCACAAAGGCCATCAGCGTCGGATACCAGGCAAACACGAGGAACGCGGCCAGCGCCGGCAGCGAAAACAGCCAGGCCCAGCGCCTCAGGCCCCGCCGCTGGGCCCCGCGCCGGCGCGGCTCTGGCCGGCCGCGGCTGGCGGCTTGAACCGCCGCGCCGTCCGGTACCGCCGCCACGGCATCACCCCCCGCGGGTGCGCCGGGGGGACGGCCCCCTGGCGCGCGGCCCGCCCTCAGAACGTCTCATACTGCTTGTAGTACTTGCTGTACGTACCGGCGTAATACTTCGGGTAGTGCTTCTGAAAGTACGCCCCAAGGGCCTTGTAGTAGGCGTGCCACACCGACTTGCTCAGGCCCTTCACCGGCGCGTTGAGCACGCTGCCCTCGATGTAGGACTTGACCTCCTTGGCGATGCTGAGCGGCGAGGTCTTCGTGTTCACGAGGGCCTTCTGGATGTATGGGTTCTGCTTGGAGTCCGACCCCGCCGGATAGGGCGGCAGGTTGAACTCCGACCCCGCCGGCGGGGCCGGGATGTTCAGCACCTCCGTGGAGTTGATCGTGGAAAGCCAGGCCGACGGGAAGACGGACGTCATCTCGTGCGGGATCACCGTCCCCTTGTAGGCGGGGGGCAGTTGCGGGATACCGGAGCGAGAAAGCACCATCGTCGCATACTGCAGCAGCGTCCCCTCGGGGCCGTTGAGGTCGCGCAGCAGCGACCAGGCGGTCTCCAGACGGCTGCCGCTGGCGGTGGCGTTGACGGAGTAGAAGTTCGCGCCCAGGTCGTAGTTGCGCAGCCCCTCCGGCCCCTGGGGCATCGGCACCACACCGATCTGGCTGGGCTTGATCGAACTGCTGTTGATGAAGTTGCCGAGGAACTTGGTCATGCGCACGCTCATCGCGACCTTGCCCGCGATGATGTCGCTGTTGATCGCACTGAAGGACTCGCTGCTACCGCTCAGGGCGCCGCCGGTCTTGACCAACTCCTGGTACAAACCGAGCACCTTGGCGATCTCACTGGCTGGCGGCAGGCCGTAACCCGTGCCGGCCGCGTTGGGCACGGCGAACAAATAGCCCGGGACGGTCGGCACGCCCAGCGGCTGCGACCACTCACCGTAATACCAGTTGGTGTACTGCCAGAGGATGTTCGTGCCGTAGACCTGGACGCCGTTCACCTTGAGCTTGGCGTGGCTGATACGGGCGGCGGTGTCCACGTAGTCCGACACCGTCCAGGACGGCGTCGGGTACGCCACCTTGGCCTGATCGAAGATGTCCTTGCGGTAGACGACGCAGTAGCCGCTGACCGTGTTGTTCGGTATGGCATACACCTTGCCGTTGACCGTGGAAGCCCCCCGCAGAAACGACGGCAGGGTCTTCCACTGCGGCCACGCCTTCACGAACGGTGTCAGATCCGCCAGCGTGTTTTCCGCCACGTACGGGTCGGGGTTGTCCCCGTAGTCCGGGAAGATGTCTGGCGCCGTGCCGCCAGCGAGTTGGGTCAAGAGCTCGGGTTTCCCCCCGCCCTTGGCGGCCCACAAAGCCGGGGTGACGGAAAAGCCCACTCCGGGATGATGGGACGCCCAAGCGGCGAGGGCCAGCGAGCCCTGCAGGAAACCGACGTTGGCCACCGTGCCGTCCAGCGCGCCGGCCAAGTCGAGCCGGCCGCCCGACGCGTAGTTGGACGGGATACTCATGGGCGGCGCCACAGAGCCGAAGTTCGACACCTTGAGCACCATCTTGGCCTTGGAGGCCGCAGTCGGCTTCGCCTGGGCCCCACTGCTCTTGCTGCTGGTCTTCGAAGTCCCGCTGGACACGGAGGGTGCCGGGCCGCACGCCGCCAGCACCGCCCCCAGGGCACTGACCGCGGCTCCCGCGGCTCCCAGGCGCAGCGCACCACGGCGGGAAAAGCCCCCGCCCCCACGCGACCCGTCCTGGTGGCCGGCGGTCGCGTCCCCAGCGGGTGCGGCCGCCTCCGGCGTATCGGGTTCCGCAATCGGGCCGACACTCGGTGCGTCTGCCACGGCAAGCGAAGTCGGACCCTCCGTGCGCATCGCCCTTCCCCCCTGCGGCGTCATCGTCGCGGTCGGGATCGGGGGCGGGTCTTGAACCGCCACCCGAGACGCACCGTTGCCGGGATCCCGACGCGTATCCGGCCCCTTCATTGTGGGGACCGAAGCAGACCCGGGCCACGGGGCAGATCGCGCATCTTTTGGGGGTAGATCGCACACGGGACCCGCCAGATCATGGTCCTGCCAAGGAGCGAGCGGGAGGCGCCGAGCCCCAGACCGGGCGCGCCACACCCGTTGGCGATGGAAACCAGCCGCTGCTGGTGGGGGAGCAACCACGGCTGCCGGCGAGCCACCGCCACCCGCGGCCGTCCGCCACCACTACCAGCCCTGGATATGTGCGTTACGCGGATACAGCCGGGGAGCAGCGTCCACGACCGTACGCAGGTCCTCGCACTCCGGCAGGCGCCAGTGACCGACATGCCGGGCGCGATAGGCCGTGGGGGTGAGACCGGTGCATCGCTGGAAAAAGTGGCTGAAATAACGCACGTCCCGAAATCCCGCGGCCTGGGCGGCCGCCGCCACGTCCGCCCGGCGGTGCACCAGGGCAAAACACGCGCGGGCGACGCGGCGCTCGCGGATCCACTCCTGCGGTGAGCGCTGATAGGTTGCGTGGAAGAGCCGGTTGATCTGTGCGACGCTGAGCCCGCCGGCACGAGCCGCTTCCCGAACCAGGGCACGCGCGCCCTGCACCAAGTTGCGTTCGATGTAGGTGCGGGCGGCCCGCACGGCTGATGGCTCGCCCGGAACCGGCGCGGGGTCCGGCGCCACCGTAGCGCACACCCGCTCGATCACGGCGGCCGCCCCCAGCAGGGCGACCGATGCCTCCCAGCGCCACGGGCCGCGCCTGGCCCACAGCACCGTCAGAACCTCCTGGAGGCAACAGACCAGGCGAGGCGAATGGGTACCACCGGGGATGTATGGGGGCCAGCCCCAGGGATGCGGTCCATCCACCGCTACGGGAGCCGCGCCGCTCCCCACCCATTCATGGTGACAAAACAGCAGGCGGACATGCCGACCCGGCTCAAAGATCAGCGCATGCGCTTGACCCGGCCGCAGCACGCAGGCGTCGCCGCAGCACACGCATTGCTTCATGTCGCCCAACGCCAGCGTAAACGCATCGCCCACGTTCACCAGAACCTCGAAGTCTTCCAGCGTCCGGTCCCACCGGCCGGACGGGCTCACCACGTCGTCCTCACCGGCATAGCGGATGAGGGGCCACAGCCCGACGCCGTGCCCATCGTCCGCGGTAGCAGCGCGTTCGCCCGGCTGAGCCACGGCGATCCCCCCGCTGCGATGAAGGAATGAAGTGAACTGCTTTTCCCGACCGACTCCGGCATTCCTCCCAAGACTGGAACACTCGCGCGGAGATGCCATTCAGTGTTACTGACGGGATTGTAAGTCGGTAGGTAGGAGGTAGCCTCGTGCCGTGGCCAGGATCTTTCGCTGTTTGCCGACCCGATGCGAGTCGGTGCCCTACTGGACCACCGTAGCACTTGTGCCACCTCCCCCCTCAGAACCCGGGGCGGGTAGGAGATGGCCTCGTGCCGTGGCCCGGTTCCCTCGGTATTCTACCGACCGTTGTTCGGTCGCTCCGTTTCGGTCCGGCGCCCTACGTTGGCCGCGGTTCACTTGGGCCAC
>JAJZXK010000082.1 GCA_021806565.1 Bacillota bacterium
GGTGGGGCAGGGTAGCCCGAAGTCGCGCAGGGTCAGGTTGCGCAGGTGGGTGAAGAGCCAGCGCAGGGAGTGGTCCGTGCGCTCGCGGTGCGGGGCGGGGGCATCAGCCAAGGCGGTCCCTCCCGTCGTCGATCAAGGCTTCGCCGCTGGAGCGGTGGGGTCCCTCCTTCCGGGGCCCTCAGCGATCACCGCCGCCACCGCCCAAGGAGCCACCGCCTCTGCCCCGCCCGATTGGGCATCACGTCCGCCAGCATCTCGGCCACGACCTCATCCACCGCCGGCACGCGGGAGCGATCCCCCGGCGGCAGAACATGCGGCCCGCCGAGGTACGGAAACGACCGCACCGGGCCCCGCTCCCGCTGGGCCTGCTCGCACAGGTCGTCGATGACCCCCAGCGCCTCCGCCCCGGTCCCCGGATGCGCCCCGCAGACGAGCGGGTCCGGCCCATGCCTTCGATGTGCCGGCGGAGGTGGCCGAGTTGGCGCGGCGGCTTGCGAGGGACCGGAAGGACGGTGTCGAATGGCGCCGCATGCAAACGCAGGAGGCCCCCCCTCCCGACCCCGCCCCCGATCCCCGCCAGGCGTTCTTTGACGGCCTGCCCCTGCCCGCGTGCCTGGTGGACGCCGATGGCCGCCTCGTGGACATGAACCCGAGCGCCCTGGCGTTCTGGGGCGTCGATCTGGATGCGGTGGTGGGTCGGCCTGCGATGCGCGCGCTTTGCATCGCCCCCTCCGACGGTGGCGGGGAGCTCTGGGCGCGGCTCTCGCCCCCCGGCGCGCGGCCCCGCCTCGCCTGCCGGATCTACGTCGGCAACCGCGAGGTCCACCCCGCATCCATCATCTACACCCCCCTGGGCGGCACGGCACCGCCTCTGGGCGCGCTGTTCATCGTCCAGGGGGTGGCGGCGGACATGCTCTCCGACATGCCGGACTGGGTCCTGAGGGATCCGGTCACCGGTCTGGGGAACCGGCATCTCTGGGAACGCCAGGCGACCTCCTGGTCGCGCCGCGGCGGCTGCGTGGTGTTCTTCGACCTGGACGACCTCAAAGAGGTCAACGACCTGTATGGGCACATCGCCGGGGACCGGCTGCTGGCCGCCACCGGCCGGGTGCTCGCGGGGCTCACCCCGGCGGATGCCCTGGCCGTCCGGTACGGCGGCGACGAGTTCGTCGCCCTGCTGACCGCCACCGACACGGCCGCCGCTGACGCGTGGGCGATGTGCGCCGTGCGGCGCGTCGCGGAAGCCGCGGCCTCCGCCGACCTGCCCATCGTTCCCCGGCTCAGCCACGGGGTGGCCGTCTTCGGCCCCGGGGGCCTGCAGGAAGCGGTGCGCCGGGCAGACGACGTGCTGTACGAGCGCAAGGGCGTGCTGCTGCCGGCCGCGAGCGGCGGGCGGATCATTCTGACCCGCGACGGCCGCGCGGGGCTGCGCGGCCCCGGGGATGTCCCGGTACGGCCCCGGGCGGGCGCATTCGGCTCCACCTTCAGCCCGGAGTTCGACGCCTACCTGCGGACACAGTTCGCCCGGGCCGCGGCGCAGGCCGCCGCGTTTGTCGCCTTCGTCCATCCCGAGCCCGGCACGGCCGTCGTGGAGGTGGGCGCCGGCTCCGGCCGCATCACGTTCGATGGCGGCCTGGCGGAACTCGTCGGCCCCAGCGGGCAGCTTCTCGTGACCGACCCGTCCGGGCCGCAGTTAGTGGCGGCCCGCAGGCGCGCCCAGGAACTGGGGCTGGACTGGCTGCGGTTTATACGGGCGCCTGCCGAGGAACTGCCCCTGGCGTCCGCCACCGTGGACCTCGCGCTCGGTGCGTTCTTCCTGCAGTTCACAGACCACGCCCGCGCGCTACGGAGTCTCGCGCGCGTAGTGCGGCCGGGGGGTATGGTCGCCGTCAGCGCCGGCCTCCCGTTTGAGTGGCCGCCGATCTGGCTGGAGATCCTCGCGCCCGTCCGCGAGGAGTTGGATCGCTGCGGCCTCCCGCTTGAGCACTTCTTCACCCCCGAAGACGAACTGCGGGCGCTGCTTGGGAGTGGCGGCCTGCGGATCGATCGCTGCCAGGTCTCAGCGCCCGACCACCTGAACTTCCCGCAGGCGGAGATCGCAGCCGCGTTCTGGCGCCAGAACGGTCTGGTGCGGTTGCTCCTGCACCGCGTCCCCCCTGACCGCCACGCCAAGGCGCAGGAGGCGTTCGAGGCCCGGCTGCAGGAGGCGTTTACCCGCACGTCGCCCGAGGAGCGGTGCATCGAAGTGCGGTTGTGGGACGTGGTGGCGACCAAGGTCTCATCGGTGGCGGACTCCCGCGGCCGCCATGGCCGTGGTGAGATCGGGTCCGGTCCCGCCACCGTCGGCGAAACCTCCTGACCGGGACCCCGCAGGTCTCCAATCCCACCGGTCTGGCAGGCGGGCACGTCGCCCCTCCCGCGACGGCGCGGATGGACAGCGGCCGCTCGGGCTAGCGCACGGCGGTGGGAGGCAGGCTGGGCGGGGTGACGGGGCGCGGCAGCTCCGACAGGCGCAAGGCCCGCAGCAACGCGTCGACCACCTCGGGATCGAACTGCGTGCCACAGCCCTCGCGCAGCCGGCGCACGGCTTCGTGCAACGGCAGCGCCTTGCGGTACGGGCGGTCCGAGGTCATGGCGTCAAAGGCGTCGGCCACCGCGATGATCCGCGTCTCCATCGGAGGCTTGACGGCGCTGCCGGGAGCGGCGACCCCGAGGTGGTGCGACCGGACATACCCCGCCAGTTCACGCAGGCGCGGCGACTGCTCCAGCAGCTCTCCCCCTGCGCCGACGTGGCGCTCCATGGTGGCGCGCTCGCCCGTATCCAGCGGACCTGGCTTGACCAGCACCGCGTCGGGGATGGCGATCTTGCCGATGTCGTGCAGCAGCGCCGAATCCCGCAGCTTCTCCAAATGCAGTTCGGACAGCCCGAGCATACGGCCGGTGGCCACGGCGATGTTGGCGACGCGGGCGGAATGGTCTCCGGTGTATGGGTCCTTGAACTTCAGGGCGTCAGCGAGCACCCCGGCCAGCTCCGAGCGGAAGCGGCGGCTCTCCGCATACAGCTTCAACGTGAAGCGGGCCGCCAGCAGCACCCCGAAGACCACCAGCAGGCCCGCAAGCCGTAGCTGGCTGTAGATGGCCAGGCTGAAGAGGCCGACCACCGCGAACAGCAACGCGTTCATCCAGAACTGGCGCAGGCCGTCGACCAGCGACTGCCACAGCAGGTGGTGGTCGGAGACCGCGGAGACCAGGGCCCACAGGAGCACGTTGGTCACGGTGTAGGTGGCGGACATCGCCAGGTACGGCAGGACCAGGTCGGGGGTGACTCCGCCGTGGAAGGCCCCGCCCGCGGCGTGGTAGGCCCAGCCGGCGGCGAGGACCGTCAACCCCATCATGCCGGTGGCCACAAACAGGTTACGCAGCGCGACCTCGGGCTTTTTGATCGACAGGCAGCCGCCGATGGCGAATCCGACCATCTTGACCGCAACGGCGGGCAGCACCCCCAGCAACGGGACGGACAGGTAGGCCACCAGGGCCCCGACCGAGACGTCGCTGCGACCGGCTGGAATGCGCAGGACCGTGAAGGTCGCGGTCATCACGAGCAGGGCGGCGAACAGCGCCGCCATCTGTGCGGAGCCCGCGACCGCCACCCCCCAGGTCGCTTGAAAGGCGCAGAGGACCACGGCCCAAAAGACCCCACCCAGGACATACATCCTTATCGTCCTGCTCCGGGTTTCCATGGCGCGCGCTCCTTCGCCAAGGGTCTGCGGGACAACATTAGGCCGGCCAGGCCTGGATGAGTCATCAGAAACCGGGGAACCAATCGGCGCCAGCAGCAAGGGCCGCGGCAACGACACCGATCATGACGAGAGCCACGCGGAGAACCTTCACTTGGATCTGCCCCCTTCCATTTTGGACGGGGGCTCCTCTCCGGAAAGCCTCGCGAATGGAACTCCTCTGTGCTTCACAGGTGGCCGGCAAATCTTTGGCGCTTCGCGCCTATTGAAAGGGTGGACCCCCCCTTGCCAATCCGTCCCGGACGGTGTTTCGGCGGAGGTCCGCCGATTCCTTCCAATATCGGTCAACGATCGCCACAGCGCCCTCCCGCGCGAGGTCGCAGCACGCAAGCGCACGCAGCCGGAGGCGGTGTCTGGTACGATCCACGCGCGCCCGGGACGGCGCAGACCGTCCCACATGCCTTATCGGGGGGATGCCTGTGAACGGTGAGATCAGGCCGAACGTCGTGGCCGTGACCGCGGAGTTGATGGCGGCGGCACGGATCGACACGGTCCTGCGCGCCTGCGGCTGCCCGGTGATCTGCGTGGAACCGGAGCCGGAGGCGGTGCGGGCCGCCACGCTCCCTGGGGCCACGGCGGTCCTCGTGCTCGACCTGGCGGTCGAACCGGGCCTGCGCGAGGCCGCCTTCGCCGCGGCGCGGGCGGCGGGGGCGAAGGTGATCGCCTTCGGGCCGCATGTGGACCTGCAGGCCCTTGAGGCGGCGCGCCGACGGGGTGCCGACGTGCTGACCCGGGGCGCGATCGGCCAGGGCCTGGCCCCGCTGGTCGCCAAGTACCTGGCCCGCTGGGCGTCCCCAGACATGACCACCGATCCGGGCTCATAAGTCCTGGCCGGGGGCGGCGGCCGCTCCGCCCCGGGGGGGCATCGCCTTGGGTGGGCGCCGCGCGATCCTGTGGCTGGCCGCAGGCGCGACGATCTTGACCGTCGGCATGGTGCTGTATCCGGAGCTTGCCTTCCAGGGCGCACTGCGCGGCCTGCGCATCTGGTGGTTCGTCGTGTTCCCGGCACTGCTGCCCTTTTTC
Source organism: Bacillota bacterium (assembly GCA_021806565.1). Taxonomy (GTDB): domain Bacteria; phylum Bacillota; class Sulfobacillia; order RBS10-35; family JAJYVN01; genus JAJZXK01. The sequence goes on from JAJZXK010000082.1 coordinate 4,821, forward strand.
ATCGCTGGCCAGATCCTGATGGGCCTGGGCGTCGTCCATTTCCTGGGCGTGCTGATGGAGCGGCTGATGCGCCCGCTCTTCAACGTCCCGGGCGTGGGCGCCTTCGTCGTCGCCATGGGCCTGGCGTCCGGCTACCCCATCGGAGCGGTGCTCACCGCCAAACTGGTGCGCGACGGGGCCGTCCACCCCGCCGAAGGGGAACGCCTCCTCGGGTTTTGCAACACGGCCGACCCGCTCTTCATGGCCGGGGCCGTGGCGGTGGGCATGTTCGGAAACCCCGCCCTGGCCGGGGTGATCATGGCCAGCCACTACCTCGCCGCCCTGGGTACCGGGCTGATCCTGCGCTGGCACCGGGCCGGCGAGCGCAGCCCCGACCCGGCGGTGGACCGCCGGCCGCTACTGTCGCGGGCCACCGACGCGCTCATCGCGGCCCACGGGCGCGACGGCCGGCCCCTGGGTCAACTGCTGGGCGACGCCGTGCGCGATTCCGTCCAGACCCTGCTGCTGGTCGGGGGCTTCATCATCCTCTTCGCGGTGCTGCTGGACATCCTGGCGCGGGCCGGCGTCGTCGGCTGGGCGGGGGCGCTCCTGGGCCTGTTGCTGCACCCGATCGGCATCGGCGCCTCGGCCGCGCGCTCGCTGGTCGGGGGCTTTTTCGAAATCACGATCGGCACCAAGGCGGCCAGCGTGGCCCCGGCACCGCTCTTGCAACGCGTGGCGCTCTGCAGCATCATCATCGCCTGGAGCGGCCTCTCGGTGCTGGCCCAGGTGGCCGCCGTGACACAGGGCACCGGCATGCGCATGGGCCCCTATGTCCGGGCGCGGCTACTGCACGCGGTGCTGGCGGGGGCGCTGACCTTCTGGCTCTGGAACCCGGCCTGGGCCGCGAGCGGGCCGACCGTCGCCGTGGCGGCCGCGGGCCCGGACGTCCCGGCGGGCGCCGGCATCGGTCCGTGGGCACAGCACCAGCCCTTCGGCGGCACCCTGCTCGCATCGTCGCTGATCCTTGCCGCCCTGCTGACCGCGGCCGCCGTCTGGGTGGTGATCTCTGCCCGCCGCCAGGGCTGCCGCGTCGCCTGGCTGCACATCCGGCTTGGCGCCGCGCGCGGCCGCTGAACCGGGCCCTCCCGGCCGCCGCGCGGCCAGGTCTTCCCCGCTAGCGTCCGGTCCGGCCGCGTTCCCGCCCCGACGCCTCGCGCGCCGGGGCCTCGGCCGGCTCAGAGGCGTGGCGTTCGTCCTCGTCGGCCCCCGCGGCCGCCTGCAGCGTGCCGAGTTGCTCCCGGCCGCGGCGCACCTCGGCCAGCACGGTTTGCACGGTGCTCTCCAGGCGCTCCATGCTCTCGTCGACGTAGTCCCGCGCGGCCAGCCGCATCTCGCGTCCCATCCGCCGGGCGTCGTCGAGCATCTGGTCGGCGTTCTCCTGGGCGCGCTGCACGATCACAGACTCGCGGGTCAACTTCTCCGCGTACGCCCGCGACTCGTTGATCAAGTGCTCGCCCTCTTCGCGGGCCTGGTTCATCAGGCGCTCGCGTTCCCGCGTGAGCTTCTGCGCTTGGTGCAGGGCCTCCGGGATGCATTGCCGCAGACGGTCGATCAACTCGAACGCCTCCTGCTCGTTGACGAGCAGCCTGCCGGTCAGCGGGATCCGACCGGACTCCGCGAGGAACCCCTCCAGCTCGTCGAGCAGCGCGAGCAGGTCCTGTTCCCCCACGTCGGTTTCCCTTCCCTCTCGTCCTTCCCGCACGTCCCGGCCCTCCCGCCCTGGATGCCCGCGCCCCCGCGCGTCTCCGCCGTGCCCGCTCATCAAGGCTGGCCCCCATACTTGCGCGCCAACCGCTCCGCCACCCCCGCCGGCACCAAACCGGCGACATCCCCACCCCAGCGCGCCACCTCGCGCACCAGAGTCGAGCTCAGGTAGGAGTACGCGGGGCGCGTCATCATAAACATCGTCTCAAGGTCCCCGTAGAGGCGCTTGTTCATCTCCGCCATCGCCAGTTCGTATTCGAAGTCCGACACGGCGCGCAGGCCGCGCACGCAGACTCGGATGCCGTGGCGCCGGGCGTAGTCGACCAGCAGGCCGGAGGCCTGTGCCACCACCACCCCGGGAAGGTGTGCCGTCGCCTCCCGCAGCATCGCCAGCCGCTCCTCGACACCGAACAGAGGGGACTTGTCCGCGTGCACGAACACGGTGACGTGCACCCGCTCAAAAAGTTCGCAGGCGCGCTCGATCACATCCATGTGGCCGTTGGTCACCGGATCGAAGCTGCCGGGACAAAGGGCCGTGCCCAACGTTGCCCTCCTAGCCCTCGCGCGTGTCGGCCGCGTACACCGTGAGGGCCGTTGCCGCGTACGCCCGCTGCCACACACGCTGCAATGTTCCGCCCCGCTCGGGCAACTCCTCCCTCGCCGCATGCTCCAGGGCGACCAGCCCCCCGGGAGCCACCGTGCCGGCGGCGGCCAAAAGCGCCAGCGTCCGCGCCACGCCGGCGGCGTACGGCGGGTCGGCCAGCACCAGTTCGAAGCGCCCCGGCAGGCGCCCGGCCAGCGCCCGCTCCACCGTGCAGCCGCAAGGATGCGCCCGGTCCGAAAGGCCGAGTGCCTCCAGATTCTGCCGCAGTACGGCCAGCGCGGCCGGGGCGCGCTCGACAAACCAGGCTTCGGCGCAGCCGCGCGACAGGGCCTCGATGCCGAGGGCGCCACTGCCCGCATACAGATCCAACGCCCGCCAGCCCTGCAGCGGCGACCGGCCGGCCTCGACGCCGGCGAGCACCTCCAGGGCCGCAAAGAGCGCGCCGCGAACCAAGCCCGACGTCGGCCGCGTCCCGGCGCCCGGCACGCGCAGCAACCGCCCACCCAGGGCGCCCGCAATCACCCGCACCCGCGACACCGCCCCACCCCCACGAAGCCGCCCGGCTTGCCTCCATCGGTGCCGGACGCCGGCATCCGGGCCGCGCCGCGGCGCGGGCCCGCCAGGCCCGGCGCGGCGCCCTGCATACCCTGTGCCACCTCAGGCGCAGCCTAACACGACACGTCGAGACCAGACCCTGGGGAGGGGCGCGGCTTGGCAGTTACCGATCCCCGCTCCAGACTCCGGCGGCTTCCGGTGCCGCCGTCACCGACCCGCTCGCACCGCACCGACCTCGCGATCGAAACGCTGGACGCCCAACCGAAACAGCGGCCCCGCGGGGTGGACGTCCAAGAGGAGCGGCACGGCCGCGTCTCGATCAGCCGCGTCCACATCACGACCGCCGAGGGGGAACGCCGGATCGGCAAACCGCGCGGCTGGTACGTCACCATCGACGCGCCCGACCTGCGCCAGCGGAACTCAGAGGTCCAGGAGCAGGTGGCGCGGCACCTGGCGGCCGAGATCGCGCGCTTGCTGCCGCTCAAGCCGGACGCCAAGGTCTTCGTGGTCGGCCTCGGCAATTGGCACGCGACCCCCGACGCCCTCGGCCCGAAGGTGGTGGCCGCCCTGCTGGTGACGCGCCACCTGGCCGACCAAGTACCCGAGGACATGCGCGGACAACTGCGCTCCGTCGCCGCCCTCGCCCCGGGCGTCCTTGGCATTACCGGCATCGAGACGGGCGAGATCATCCGCGGTATCGTGGACCGCATCCACCCCGACGCCGTCGTGGTCATCGACGCCCTGGCCTCGCGCAGCATCGAACGCATCCTGCGCACCATCCAACTCTCGGATACCGGGATCCAGCCGGGCTCCGGCGTCGGAAACCACCGGGCCGGCATCGACAAGGCATCCCTGGGCGTCCCGGTGATCGCGGTCGGGGTGCCGACCGTGGTCCACGCCGCCACCATCGCCGCGGACACGATCGAACTGCTCGCCAACACGGTGGAGGACAAGGAGGCGGCGCGCGCGCTCCAGGCCTTGGGCCGCGACGACCGGCGCCAGATGATCGCGCAGGTCCTTCACCAGGCCGTGGGTGAGATGGTCGTTACCCCAAAGGAGATTGATTTGCTCATCGATGACATGGCCAAGGTCGTCGCCGCCGGCGTCGATGCCGCGCTCCACCCGCAGGTGGCCGCCCAGGCCGCCCTGCTGGCGACTTGACCGGTGACCACAGGGGCCCGGCACGCCGGCTGCACCGGACCGGGAGCGCGGCGTCCGCCCTCCGGGCCGGCGACGGCAGCGCCGCCAGGGATGCCCAGCCGACCCGGCACCCACCGCGCCGACCGGCCATTGCCACCCCCCTGCGTACCCCCGCCGACAGGGCATCCGCCCCCGCGGCACGAAGGCCGCATCCCGGCTGGTCGAGGGCCGGTCGGATCGGAAGACGAGCCTGGGGAGGGACGGACGTCATGAGAAACCGATCTCACCTCGCACCCGAGACTCCAAGGGTTTGGCGTCGACGCTCGCTCCTACGCGCCGGTGCCACGCTTGCCGCCGCCGGCGGCCTACCCGCGTTGGGGCTCGCTGGCTGTGCCGCCCCCGGAGCCCCGCCGCAGACGTCGGGCAAGGGCGGCAAGGCGCCGGTGGCGCTGACCTGGTGGATGGCGGACTACAACGGCCTGACCGCCAAGTGGCTGCAGAGCAGCTTCTACCCGGCGCTCAAGCAAAAATACCCGCACATCCAGCTCACCGTGACCAATATCCCCTGGGGCCCCACCTTCAGCGAGAAGATCATCTCGGCTGTGGCGGCAAGCAACCTGCCCGATCTCTGTCAATCCGGGGCCGAGTTCGTTGCCGACTGGGCGCTACTCAAGATCGCGCGGCCGATCGACGAGTACCTCAAGGGCTGGTCCGGGTCGACGCAGTACAGCCAGACCGCCTGGAACGCGGTCACCTGGGAGGGCAAGCGCTACGGCGTGCCGGCCCGGGTCGACGCGCGCGCCACCCTCGTGCGCACGGACGACTTCGCGGCCGCGCACGTACCGATGAACATCCCGGCGTCCTGGACCTGGAGCGACCTGCGCGCGCTGTCGACCTCGCTCACGCTGCGCAAGGGGTCTTCGGTGCAGCAGTTCGGGTACAACATCAGTTGGTCCTACCAGAACTTCATCGCCGCGCTCTGGCAGAACGGCGGCGAACTGCTCGATCCCAAGACGCACCTGCCCACCTTCGCCTCCTCCGCGGGGGTCGCCGCCCTGACGTGGTGGATCGACACCCTGAACGCCATCGCGCCCCCCGGCACCCAGATGACGCCGTCCAACTCGACCGTACCCGTCTTCGCCACGGGCAAGGTCGCCATGGAGTATGCGGGCGACGGCGACGTGGCCGCCGTGGCGGAGTATGCGCCCAAGAAGCTTTCCTCGGTGCGCGTCCTGCCGCCGCCGCGCCAGGTCAAGCAGGTGATCAACGAGTTCTACAACTGGTTCTGTGTGACCACGCAGACCAAGTACCCCGACGAGGCCTGGCAGGTGCTGTCGTTCTTCAACGAACCGCAGAACCTGCTCGGTTACAACAAGACGCTCACCAGCATGCCGCCGCTGAAAAAGCCCAGCGGGGCCGCCTACAGCGCGTATCTCAAGGACCCCTCGTACAAGATGCAGGATTTCCTTTCCATCCTTGGCAAGTATGGCCGCACCGAACCGATCATCCCGAACTTCTTCGCCTGCCGGGACGCCATCACACCCGAGTTCCAGGCCGCCTTTCTCAAGCAGAAGACGCCGGCGCAGGCACTGCAGGCCGCCTCGGCCAAGTGGACCAAGCTCATTCAACAGCGCCTCCAAGGATAGCCCGGCGTGGCGGGAGGGCTTCCACCCGCCACAGCCGCGTCCCGAGGCGAGCAAGGAGGCACGGCGATGTCACGGGCCGAAACGCTCAGGGGCTGGCTGTTCGCCAGCCCGTGGATCCTCGGTTTCTGTGCCTTCACCGGCCTACCGCTGGCCCTGTCGCTGTGGTACTCCTTCACAAGCTTCGATCTGATCCACAAGGCGCACTGGGTCGGCTTGGCCAACTACGCCTACCTGTTGCATTCGCACACCTTCTGGGTGTCCATGTACGACACGGCGTATTACTCGATGGGCGTCGTGGTGCTGCAACTGGCGCTGGGTCTGTCCATCGCGATGCTGCTCAACTTCCGCTCGCGCGGCAGCGGCCTCCTGCGCACCATCTACTACCTGCCCGCGGTCACCAGCGGGGTCGCGGTCGCCCTGCTTTGGGGGTGGCTGCTGGACCCCACGGCGGGGCTGATCGACCAATTCCTGCGGTCGATCGGGCTGCCGGGGCCGCTCTGGCTGGGCAGCCCGCACTGGGCCAAGCCGGCCTTCATCCTGATGAGCGTCTGGGGCATCGGCCCGACGATCGTGCTCTTTATCGCGGCCCTGCAGGGCGTGCGCAGCGAGCTGGTCGACGCCGCGCGCGTCGACGGGGCGACCTCCTGGCGCGTCTTCCTCCACATCGTCCTGCCGGCGATCTCACCGATGATGCTCTTCGTGCTCGTGGTCTCCGTCATCGGCAGCTTCCAGGTCTTCATCCCCGCCTACGTGCTCACCGGGGGCGGGCCGGTGCACAGCACCTACTTCGCCGTCCTGCGCATCTACCAGTTGGCGTTCCAGTACCTCCAGTTCGGGCAGGCGACCGCGATGGCCTGGCTGATGGTCCTGATGCTGCTGGCGATCACCGGCATCCAATTCGCGCTCTCCGGGAGGTGGGTATACTATGCGGGCGACCATCGCCGCTGAGCGCAGGGCCCTTCGGGCGGCGCGCCCGCGCAACCCGGCGCGCGCCTGGGTCCACGCTGGACGCATCCTGCTGCTGGTGGTCGGTGCCGCGGGTTTCCTCGTGCCGTTCCTGTGGATGGTCGACACGGCCTTGAAGACGACCGCGCAAACCTTCCACATCCCGCCGGTCTTCCTACCGCACCCGCTGATCCTGAGCAACTTCACCAAGGGCTGGACGGTGCTGCCCTTCAGCCACTACCTGGTCAACACCGTCTTCCTCGTCTGCGTCAACCTGGTCGGCACCCTGGTGAGCAGCACCCTGGTCGCCTTCTCCTTCAGCCGCCTGCGCTGGCGCGGCCGCGACACCCTCTTTTTCCTGGTGCTCTCCACGCTGATGCTGCCCTACGTCGTGACCCTGGTGCCGAGCTTCATCATCTTCCACTGGCTGCACTGGGTGAACACCTTCCTGCCCCTGACCGTGCCCAGCTTCTTTGCCACGAACCCCTTCAACATTTTCCTGCTGCGGCAGTACTTCCTGACCATCCCCCGTGAGCTGGACGAGGCGGCGCGCCTGGACGGGGCCTCGTCGATCTGGCTCCTGACGCGCGTCATCGTGCCCCTGAGCAGTCCCGCCCTGGGAGCGGTCGTCATCTTCTCGTTCACCGCCACCTGGAACGACTTCGTCGGCCCGCTGATCTACCTGGGAAAGCCCGCCCTCTACACGCTGGCCCTCGGGCTGCAACAGCTCCAGGGCTACTCCCCCGGCGGTTTGGTCACGCCCTGGAACACCCTGATGGCCGTGGCGCTCTTGGTCATGCTGCCGTGCATCGTGCTGTTCTTCCTGGCGCAGCGCCAGTTCATCCAGGGGATCAACCTCTCCGGGGTGGAGCGCTGACCTGAGTTGAGCTGAGCTGTCCGTCCCATGCCGGAGCCATGTCGGGGCGGGCGGACCACCGCCCACCCCGGCTCCCCGCCGGCCGGCCCCGCGGCTCACGAGCCGCCCGGCGCTCCATACACCACCCGCCCACCGCGCACCGTCGCCTGGGTCTGCGGCTCACCGTCTCCGCCGAGCCGGAAGGCCCACAGGTGCGCGGCGGCCCCCGGCTCCAACCCGCCCGGCGCAACGGACATCAGCCGGGCCGGGTGAAGCGAGGCCATCTCCACCGCCGCGGGGAGGCCGGTCGCCACCCGGGCCGCGTGCGCGACACACCGGGCGAGGTGGAAGCCGGAGCCGGCGAGGTACGGGGTGCCGGCCAGGGTGACCCTCCCGTCCGCGCCCACGTCCACGAGGTCGCCGCCGATCCCGGTGTAGCGGCCGGGCGGCAGGCCGGCCTGCGCCACCGCGTCGCTGACCAGGATGCAGCGCTCTTCCCCTTTCGCCCGCATCATCGCGACCAGCGCCGGCGCCGGTAGGTGGTGGCCGTCGGCGATGAAGCTCGCGTACAGCTCGGCGCGGGCCAGTTGCGGCCAGAGCGGGTTGGCGTGCCGGTCGATCCGGGCCGCCAGGCCGTTGCCCAGGTGGGTGGACAGCCGCGCCCCCGCGCCGACCGCCCGCTCGATGGCGCCGGCGTCCGCGGCCGTGTGCCCGATGGCCACCCGCACCCCGGCCGCAGTGGCGCGGGCGGTGAAGGCTTCGGCGCCGGGTCGCTCGGGGGCCAGGGTGACCAGGCGGATGGCACCGCGGGCCGCCTCCTGCAGCCGTTGAAAGGTGTCCCAGTCGGGGTCGCGGACCCAGGCGGCCGGATGCGCCCCGCGCGGGCCGTCCAGACCGGAGATGAACGGACCCTCCAGGTGGATCCCCGGCACCGCCGCCCGCAGGCCACCGTCCGCGGCAAGCGCCGCCGCCAGGGTACGCAGGGTCCCCGCCATCGCCTCGGGCGAGCCGGTGACCACGGTGGGACAAAAGCGCGCCGTACCCAGGGCCGCGAGCTGGGCGGCGATCCGCTCCAGCCCGTCCGGCCGCGAGAAGTCCAGGCCCGCATAACCGTTCAACTGGATGTCCAGCAGGGCGGGCGCGATCTGGACGCCGTCGGCGCACGCGCCGGCAGCCACCGCGTCCACGCGGCGGACGGACTCGCCCTCCCAGGTCACCCGCACCGGCAGGCCCGTGCGGTAGTGGTGCCCGCTCAAGGTCGGCATGGTGGCGGGCTTCACCCCAACCGAGCCGATCCCTGCGGCTGCGACGCCGAGCCGGCTGGCGCGACAGCCCACTTCATGACCCCAGGGAACGCCAGCGCGGAACCCCGCAGCATACGGCGGCCCGGACGGCCGAGGGGAAGCGCATTGCGGGGAGTTGGCACTCGGCACGCCGACCTGCATTTCCGGAACTCAGGCGACGGAAGGTGCGTCAGACTTGTCGTCGCGAAACGGCGTCGATCAGCCGCCGATGACCATGCGCACCGCCTCGGACAAGCCCGTCGCGCGGATGATTCCACGATGCCATGCGGACAGCCGCGCTTCGTCCTTCTCCGCCGACACCGCCTGCCGGACCGCTTCCGGAACGGCCTCAAACCGCACCTCGAACGCATCCAGCACATCGGCTCGGCGGCCTTCGGTCCGGCCCCTGGCCTCGCCCCTGACCTCGCCCTCGGCCTTGCCCTTGGCCGCGCCTTCGGCCCAACCCTTGTTGTACATATCCTCCCACAGCTTCGACGGCAGCCCCATGGCACCTAACACCTCCGCCACAGGCGCCCACTCCCGCGGGCTCAAAGCCTCATCCTTCAAGATCGCACGCGTGTTCTGGCTGTCCGGCTAGGTCCACATGCGGTACGGGTTTGAGGGTTACCCAGATGGCCAAGACACAAATGGGAACGTGCGTGCGCAACAGGTGCCGGATCCCACCGGATGGCCCCAACGAGTGATCGCACCCACCGTACCGCGTGCTTCATCGCGGCGCACCCATAACAGATGGAGAGCGCTCCCAGGATGACCCGCGAAGTTCTCGCCGCCTGTCCAACATGCACAAACGACGGCAGCCTTCCCGTTGCAGGGAGCGCCGCCACCGCCATGTGTCGTCGCGAAACGGCGTGGATCAGCCGCCGATGACCATGCGCACCGCCTCGGACAAGTCCGTCGCGCGGATGATTCCACGATGCCATGCGGCCAGCCGCGCTTCGTCCTTCTCCGCCGACACCGCCTGCCGAACCGCTTCCGGAACGGCCTCAAACCGCACCTCGAACGCATCCAGCACATCGGCTCGGCGGCCTTCGGTCCGGCCCCTGGCCTCGCCCCTGGCCTCGCCCCTGGCCTCGCCCCTGGCCTCGCCCCTGACCTCGCCCTTGGCCGCGCCTTCGGCCCAACCCTTGTTGTACATATCCTCCCACAGCTTCGACGGCAGCCCCATGGCACCTAACACCTCCGCCACGTGCGCCCACTCCCGCAGCGTCACCCGCTCATACAGGAACACCAGCATCGCTTTGAGCACCGTGTCCCGCAGACCCGCGTCCAGTCCCGCCAGGAGCGGAACAACTTCGCGCACCTTCTCGCCGTATGGCGGACTCAGTCCCATCAAGGGCAGTAGCGCAATCTCGGGCACCTCTTCCGCTGCCACCGGTCGGCCCCGTGACACCAAGCCTCGCAACACCGCATCGCCGTTGCGGCTCGATAAGCATACCTGATCGGCCTTCATACTAATCTTGCCCGCCCGTAGCGGCAACGGCGTCTGCCGCTTGCCCCAAACAATCACGGTATGCACGGGCCGGGCCGGATACCGCTCCATCGCGGCCAGGTGGTACCGGATCCACGGCACGACCCGACCGTGGCCGCTGCCCATCTCGAACTCGATGTCCCAGATGCTCCCGTCCTCGGCCTCGCAGAGGACGTCGGTGCGCTCAGCCGCGGAGACCAGCACCGGCACGACGCTATCCAGGATCCGCACCATGCGGGGGCTTTCCACACCCAGGCTCTTCAGCGACGCCCCCTCGGTAAGCGTGGCCACCAACCGCAGCGTGTGGTCCTTGATCTCCCGCGGCGGTTCAGGCATATTGACCTCCCTCGCTCTCAGGCGACCACCGCGCGCACTTGCGCGCACCCGTTCCATCCTGATCATGCGAACGGGAACGTGTGTGGGCAACAGGCGCCGGATCCCGCCGGATGGCCCCAACGAGTGATCGCACCCCGCGTACCGCGCGCTTCATCGCGGCGCACCCATAACAGATGGAGAGCACTCCCAGGATGACCCGCGAAGTTCTCGCCGCCTGTCCAACATGCACAAACCGCGGCAGCCTTCCCGTTGCAGGGAGCGCCGCCACCGCCATGTGTCGTCGCGAAACGGCGTGGATCAGCCGCCGATGACCATGCGCACCGCCTCGGACAAGTCCGTCGCGCGGATGATTCCACGATGCCATGCGGCCAGCCGCGCTTCGTTCTTCTCCGCCGACACCGCCTGCCGAACCGCTGCCGGAACGGCCGCAAACCGCACCTCGAACGCATCCAGCACATCGGCTCGGCGGCCTTCGGCCCGGCCCCTGGCCTCGCCCCTGGCCTCGCCCTCGGCCTCGCCCTTGGCCGCGCCTTCGGCCCAACCCTTGTTGTACATATCCTCCCACAGCTTCGATGGCAGCCCCATGGCACCTATCACCTCCGCCACGTGCGCCCACCCCCGCAGCGTCACCCGCTCATACAGGAACACCAGCATCGCTTTGAGCACCGTGTCCCGCAGACCTGCGTCCAGTCCCGCCAGGAGCGGAACAACTTCGCGCACCTTCTCGCCCGCGCCGGCCGCTCTACTTCCGGGCACAATGCCGTGAGAAGGGCGTCCGTTGCGGAAACCGCCGCCAGCGTGGACGGGCCGATATCCAGACCGACGGTGCCCCGGCCGATCGAGTGCTTCGGCTTGCGGTACGGACGGCCCTCGCAGACCAGTGGAACGTACCAGCGTGTCCGCAACCGCACCCGGCGCCGAACGAGGCGCACGTACTTCCTTCATCCGCGAGCCGAGCGCGTGGCGGACCACGGGGTCCTGGTGGTGCAGGACGGGCTTCAGCACCAAGTCGCCCCACACCATCAGCCCCTCGTCCGTCCAGCGCAGCCCGCTCCCTGGCCCCTTGCCCTCGACCGAGCGGAAGTGGATGATCTCCTTCGGCCGGGCGCCTCCACCGTCCCTGAACCTCCCCACGGCTAAAGCCGGGGGGTTCTGGAATGCATTGCTTCGGCCTTTGCCAGGCTCTCCCGGGCTCGGGACTGCCCTGGTACACCATCCTGGCTCTCAGCCCCCGCTTGGAGTGCCTGCCCCCAAGGGCA
>JAJZXK010000083.1 GCA_021806565.1 Bacillota bacterium
GCCGGCGTCGCGGGCGAGGCCCCCTGGGGCGAGCGGCTGCGGGCCGTGCGCGCCCGCGCCGTGGGGCGGCGTTGACCGCTTGCGCCGCAGGGTGCCGGGCCTCCGCGGCGTAAGCTGGCGGCGGGGGGGCCGGTCCAGTGGGCATGGGGATGAGCGGCGGCGGGTGGTCTGGTGGTTCCGGTGGCTACCACATGCCGCCGGAGGCCCGGGAACTCGCGCGGGGTGAGCGCTTCGACCGCGACATCGTGCGGCGCGCCCTGGGGTCTTTCCGGCCCTACCTGGGGGCGTGCGCCGGCATCGTGGTCCTGCTCGGGATCACCTCGGTGCTGGGCGTCCTGCCGCCGCTGTTGACGCGCCAGATCATCGACCGCGGCATCCTGGCGCACGACTTCCCCTTCGTCCTGCGCTACACCCTGATCGTGCTCGGGGTCGCGGCGGCCAGCGGCCTGCTGGGCGTCGCCCAGAACTACCTCAGCAACCTGGTCGGCCAGCGGGTGATGGCGGACTTCCGCCAGCGCCTGTTCGAGCACCTGCACACCCAGCCGCTGCGGTTTTTCACGACCACCCGCTCGGGCGAACTGGTCTCGCGGGTGACCAACGACGTCGGCGCCATCCAGACGGTGGTGACGACGACGCTGGTCAGCCTGATCAGCAACGTCCTGATCATCGCAACGACGGTCGGCGTGATGTTTGCGGCCAACTGGCGGCTGACGCTGCTTGCGCTGGTGGTGGTGCCGGCCTTTGTGGCCCCGACTCAGCGCGTCGGCCGGGTGCGCCAGGATCTGCAGCGGCGTATCCAGCAGAATCTGGCCGGCATGACCGGCCAACTCGCCGAGACGCTGGGGATCAGCGGGGTGCTGCTGGTCAAGGCCTTTGCGGGAGAGGAGCGGGAGGCCGCGCGCTTTGCGGCGCGCAACGCCGAACTGCGCGACCTCCAGGTGCGCCAGGGGCTGGCGGGCCGCTGGTTGTTCATGTGGATCGGGCTGTTTTCGGCCGTCGGCCCCGCGCTACTCTACGGGTATGGGGGCTGGCTGTTCATCCAGCACCGCATCCAGCTCGGCACGATCGTCGCCTTCGTCGCGTTGATCGGCCGGTTGTATGGGCCGCTCGGCCAACTCGTCCAACTGCATGTGAACGTGCTGACGTCGGTCGCCCTCTTCCGGCGCATCTTCGGCCTGCTCGACCGCGAGCCCGAGGTGCGCGACGGGCCGACGGTGCTCGCGCCGCAGGCCGTGCGCGGGGCGGTGGCCTTTGAAGGCGTGGTCTTCCGCTATGAAGACGAGGGTGAGCCGGTGCTGCGCGGGGTGGACCTCGCGGTGCCGCCGGGCCGGCTGGTCGCACTGGTCGGGCCCTCGGGGGCCGGCAAGACCACCTTGATGCACCTGGTGCCGCGCTTCTACGATCCGACGGCCGGGCGGGTCACCCTGGACGGCGCCGATCTGCGCGACCTGCGACTGGCCTCGCTGCGCTCCCAGACGGGCCTGGTGCCCCAGGAGCCGTTCCTGCTGCACGACACGGTGCGGGCCAACCTCGTGTATGCCCGGCCGGAGGCCTCCGACGCCGAGTTGGAGGCGGCCTGCCGGGCGGCGCAGATCCACGAGGTCATCGCGGCCCTGCCGCAGGGGTATGAGACGTTGGTCGGCGAGCGCGGCTACCGCCTGTCCGGCGGGGAAAAGCAGCGGCTGGCCATCGCGCGGGTGTTGCTGCGCGCCCCGCGCATCGTGCTCCTGGACGAGGCCACCAGTTCGCTGGACACGCTGGCCGAGCGCCAGGTCCAGGCGGCGCTGGAGCACCTGCTGGACGGGCGCACGGCGTTGGTGATCGCGCACCGCCTCTCCACGGTGCTGGCGGCGGACCAGATCGTCGTCATGCGGGACGGGTGCATCGAGGCGGTCGGCCGGCACCACGAACTGCTGGCGGCCGGAGGCCTCTATGCGCGGCTGTATCGGGAGCAGTTCGAGACCGCCCCGCCGCGGGCGGCCGCGCTCGCGGGGGACTGAGGCTGCGGCGTCCGCGCCGAGATGCGCGGCTCACTCCCCTGGCGGGGAGAGCGCACCGCCGCATTGCCCGCAGAAGCGGTCGCCGCGCACGGCGTGCGCGCCGCAGTTGGGGCAGGCCGGGGCCGTCGGCGGCAGGCCGGGGCCGAGGGGGGCGCCCTGGCCGAGGGAGGTAAGCTCCTGTTCCAGGCGCGCGATCTCGGCTTCCGCGGCCGCGACGGCGGCGATGTCGTCGCGGGTGTCGGGGGGCGGAGGGGTGCCCGTGCGGGCGTTGGCGACCACGGTGCCGCCGATCGACAGGCAGCGCTCTTCGATCTGGCGCCGCTGCCGCGCGATCGCCCGCTGCAACTCCAGGCGCCGGACCGTCACGTCCGCCTGCACGGCGACGCGCGTCGCGCCGGTCATGGCTGCCTTGCGCACGCCGTCCCAGAATCCCGGCACCGCACATCCCCCCGGACGTGAACCGCGATCTCCGGGTCTCTGAGTCATTGTATCAGGATTGCGAGCGTGCTACCTTCGAAAGCGGTGCCCCGGCGCGTGTAGCGCCATCCGGTGGGCGGGGAGTGGTGGCGCGTTGGGCGAGGCCGCGATCGTCTGCCGGAGTGTGTCTCGCCGCTTCGGAACGCGGACCGCGGTTGCGGAACTCGACCTGGAGATCGACCGCGGCAGTGTGTTTGGTCTGCTCGGTCCGAACGGTTCCGGCAAGACGACCACCGTCCGGCTGCTCTTGGGGCTGCTGAGCCCGCACGTGGGCACGGTGCGTGTCTGCGGCCTGGACCCGGTGCCCGACGGTGAGCGGGTGCGCGCGCGCACCGGTGTGCTCTTTGACCAGCCGGGGCTTTATGAACGGTTGACCGCCTGGCAGAACCTCGAGTTGGCCGGCCGCATCGCCCGCCTGGACCCGGCGGAGCGGCGGCGGCGCGCCGAAGCGGGCCTGCGCCGGGTCGAGCTGTGGGAGCGGCGCGCCGACCGCGTCTCCGGCTTCAGCAAGGGGATGCGCCAGAAGCTCGGCATCGCGCGGGCCCTGCTGGCGGAGCCCGAGTTGCTGATCCTGGACGAGCCCACCTCCGGGTTGGACCCGGTCAATATCAAGATGCTACGCGATCTGCTGCTCGGCCTGGCCCAGGAGGGGGGGCGCACCATCCTCTTGTGCACGCACCACCTGGACGAGGCCCAGCGGATCTGCGACCGGGTGGGCATCCTGCGCAACGGCCGCCTGGTGGCGGTCGGCACCCCGGAGGGCCTGGGCAACGACGGCGGCGTCCACGCGGTCCGCATCCACGGACGCCGACTGGACGTCGCCGCCGCTTCCGACCTCGCCCTGCCGGCGGGGGCGCACCTGCGCCTGCTGGAGGGGGATCCGCCCGCCGCGCGCCTGGAGTGCGCCGGGCCGCAGGACGTGGAGCGCGTCGTCGCGGCCCTGGTGGCGGCTGGGGCCGGGCTGCAGGCCGTCGTGCCGGAGCGGCGCTCCCTTGAAGAGACCTACCTCGCCATCGTGGGGGGCGAAGCGCCATGACCGACCTGGCGACCATGCTGTGGAAAGAGGTGGTCGAACTCGTCGGCAACCGCCGCTCCCTGCGCATCTATGTGATGGCCGTGCTGATCATGGGCCTGCTGCCCACGCTGACCCGGCCGCGCGGCATGCCGCCGGGGATCGCCGCCGTCATGCTGCTGGGGTATGCGGTGTTTTCCTCCGTGGTGGTCGCGGCCCAGGCCGCCCCGGACCTCGTGCTGCGCGAGCGCGCCGGCCGGACGCTGGAGACCCTGCTGGCCAGCCGCCTTTCCGACGCCGCGATCTTCGGGGGCAAGGTGATCATGGCGGCGGTGCTCGGTTGGTCGGCCGCCCTGCTCACTGTGGCCGTTCAACTGATCGCGCTCCATCTGCGCGACGCCGGTGCCCCCTGGCAGTGGTCCTACCTGGCCCTGGTCCAGGGGCGGGTCGTACTGCTGGCCGGTGTGCCGCTCCTGGGGGTCTACCTGGGCACCGTCGGCAGCTTCGTCGCCATGCGTGTGGGCGACCAGCGCCCCGCCTACACCGTGACCATGCTGAGCGCCGGCCTGCTGGTGCTGCCGGTGGCCTTGCACCTGGTGCCCCTCAGCCTGACCCCGGCGGGGGTGGCGCACGCGGTGGCGGCGCTGGCGGTGGTGGACCTGCTGCTGGTGGCGCTGGCGGTGCGCTTCTTCCGCCGCAGCCAACTGATCCTCTTTCTGCAGGACTGAGGGCCGCGCTGCCGTGACGCCGGTGGGGGGCGGCTTTCCTGCCCAGACAGACCCCCGCCGCTCCGCCGTCCGCACGCGCCAGCGGGCCCGAGTCGGTGCGTGGAGCGGGGCGCGCGATGTGCGTGACTGGATGCGGGGGTGGGTGGGTGGCGCTGCAGGTGGTGCTGGTGGAGCCGGAGATCCCGCCGAACACCGGCAACGTTTCGCGCACCTGCGTCGTGACCGGCAGCGTCCTGCACCTGGTGCGGCCGTTGGGCTTTTCCCTGGAGGACCGCTACCTGCGCCGCGCCGGGCTTGACTACTGGCGGGACCTGCAACTGCACGTGCACGACGATTGGGAGGCCTGCCACCGGGCACTGCGCGGCCGGCGGCTGCACCTTTTCACCAAGCACGGCGCCGTAGCGCATACCGCCGTCCGCTTCGGCCCGGACGACGCCCTGGTGTTCGGAAGAGAGAGTAGCGGCCTGCCCCCGTCGCTGCTCTCCCGCCATCCCGGACAGTGGGTGCGGATCCCGATGTGGCCGCAGCAGCGGTCGCTCAACCTGGGCAACGCCGTCGCGGTCGGGGTCTATGAGGCGCTGCGCCAACTCGGCTTTCCCGGGCTGGTCTGACGCCCCAGCGGCGCAGCCCGCTCAGGCGCCGTCCCCGCTGGGACGCCCGTCCTGCGGCTGCGGCCGCCCGCCGGCCAGGTGGGCCGGGGGCCGCGCCAGTCCGGCCGCCATCCGGTCCAGCAGGACAAAGAGCACGGCGGCGACGATCATCACGCCCAGCACCAGGCCGAGCAATACGGGTGTGGACAAGGCCAACCCCCCCGGGGCACTCTAGCACCGGCTCCCGGAACGACACAACCGCGGGGGGTGGTGGCGGCGGGGGGTTTCAGGGAGGGGGCGGCCGCGGCGATCGGTGAGCGCTTCGAACTCGAGGTCGAGTCCCTGGCCACCGGCGGTGACGCGGTCGGGCGGCACGGCGGCCTGGTCGTGTTCATCGACCAGGCCGCTCCGGGGGACCGCGTCGAGGTCGAGGTGGTCGAAGCGGCGGCGCGGCACCTGCGCGCGCGCGTGCGGCGGGTGTTGCGGTCTGGTCCGGGGCGCGTGCCGCCGCCCTGCCCGGTGTTCGGCCGCTGCGGCGGCTGCGCCTGGCAGCACATCGACTACCCGCAACAACTGGAGTGGAAGCGCGCCATCGTCGTCGAGGCCCTGCGCAGACTCGGCCACGTCGCCGACCCCGAGGCGCTCGTAGCGCCCGTGCTCGGCGCGGAGCCGCCCTGGCGCTACCGCCACAAGATGGCCGTGCCCTTCGCCCCGCCGCGCCAGCGCGGTGGGCCGCTACGGGCCGGCTTTTTCGCCACCCGCAGCCACCAGATCGTCGAGACGCCGGAGTGCGCCATCCAGCACCCGCTACTGGACCTGGCCCTGCGGGAGACGCGGCGCCTGGCCGGGGTCCTGGGGGTGTCGGCTTACGACGAGCGGAGCCGCCGCGGCGACCTGCGCCACTTGGTCGGCCGGGTCAGCCACCGGAACGCGACGCTGCTGCTGGCGCTGGTGACGGCCGCACCAGAGTTCGCCGCCGGGCCGGAACTCGCCCGTCGCCTGCGGGAGGCCCTGCCCCAGTGCGTCGGGGTGGTGCACAACGTGCAGGGGGCGCCGGGTAACGCGATCCTGGGCCGGACCACGCGCCTCCTGGCCGGGGAGGACCACCTGGTCGAGGAGATCGACGGGTTGCGCTTTCTGGTCTCGGCGCCCTCGTTCTTCCAGGTGAGCCCCGTGCAGGCGGCGGCGCTGTATCGCACGGCGATCGGCCAGGCTGCGCTTTCCCGCGGCGAGACGGCCTGCGACCTCTACGCGGGGGTCGGGACGCTGTCGCTGTTTCTGGCCCGTACGGCCGCCGCGGTGCACGCCGTGGAGGAGGTGGAAGCCGCGGTCGCCGACGGCCGGCGGAACGCGGCCGAAAACGGCATGCGCAACCTGCGTTTCCACGCCGGTCTGGCCGAGGCGGTGCTGCCGGCGCTGATCGGTCGCGGGATGCGTCCGGACGTGGTGGTGCTCGATCCGCCGCGCAAGGGAGCCTCCGTTCCGGTGCTGGAGGCGGTGGCCCAGGCCGGTCCGCGGCGCGTGGTCTACGTGTCGTGCAATCCGGCGACGCTGGCGCGGGACGTCCAACTGCTTTGCGGCGCCGGTTACCGGCTGCGCGAGGTGCAACCGGTCGATATGTTTCCGCAGACGCCGCACATCGAGTGCTCCGCCCTGCTGGAGCGGGAACGCGGGGGATGACGGGCGGCGCGTGCGGCGCCGCCCGCCCGGCCGGGCTTCAGCCGGCGGTCTCCCGCAGCAGGCCCTGGGCCTCGAGCCAGTCCTCGGCCTCCATCGCCGCGGCGCAACCGGTGCCGGCGGCGGTGATCGCCTGCTGGTAGTGGTGGTCGGCGACGTCGCCGGCGATGAACACCCCGGGGATGTCGCTGACGACGCCGTGCGCGGTCAGGTATCCCTGCGTGTCGCGGGGCAGTGCGCCCCCGAGCATGTCTGTGTTGGGCTCGTGGCCAATCGCGTAGAAGACGCCGTCGCAGGCGAGTTCTTCGGTCTTGCCGGAGCCGTCGGTGGTCTCCAGGCGCAGACCGCGCAGCTTGCCGTCGTCGCCGCGCAAGAGCGCGGCGGGGTGCGCGTTCCAGTGGAAGTGGATGCTGTCTTTGGCCAGGGCCCGTTCCTGCATGATCTTGCTCGCCCGCAGCTTGTCGCGCCGGTGCACGACATGCACCTCGCTGGCGAACTTGGTGAGGTAGATGGCATCCTCCATGGCGCTGTCGCCGCCGCCGACGACCGCCACCCGCCGTCCCTTGAAGAAGGCCCCGTCGCAGGTGGCGCAGGTGGACAGGCCGTGGCCGAACAGTTCGGTCTCCCCTGGCAGGCCCAGGGTGCGGGCCCGGGCCCCCGAGGCGATGATCAGCCCGTGGGTGCGCAGCACCTCGGATTCCCCGTCGAGGTGGACCGCGAAGGGCTTCTGGCCGAAGTCGATCTTGGAGACGGTGGCCGACCGGTAGCGGGTGCCGAAACGCTCCGCCTGCTTGCGCATGTTGTCGACCAACTCGAAGCCGTTGATGCCGTCCGGGAAGCCGGGGAAGTTCTCCACCAGGCTGGTCAACGACAGTTGGCCGCCCGGTTCCATACCCTCGATGAGCAGCGGCTGCAGCCGCCCGCGCGCCGCATACACCGCCGCCGTCAGACCGGCCACACCCGAGCCGATGATGATCAGCATCTCTGTACCGTCGTTCTGGGCCGCAACCGCATCGTCCGCGTGTGCCACCCCGTCCAGCCCTCCCCGCCTCGGGCCCAGGATGCCCGGGGCTGGCGCATTGTAGCATACGGTGGGGGGTATATGGCAAGTGCAGGCGTGCGCCGGTCCGTGGCGAATGGTGCGGCCACGGAGACGGGCGCGCGGGGGTGGGCCGGTGGCGTTGGATCAGGCGGCGCAGAAGGCGGCGGCCGCGGTGCGGGCGGCCATGGAAGTACAGCCCGGGATGGTGGTCGGCCTCGGGTCCGGCAGCACCGCCGCGCTGGTGGTGGAGTCGCTCGGCGCCCGGTTGCGCGATGGACTGCGCTTCTTCGGTGTGCCGACCTCCGAGGCGACCCGGCTGCAGGCGGAGCGGTTGGGGATCCCGCTGACCACCCTGGAGGAGCGGCCGGAACTCGACCTGGACATCGACGGCGCCGACGAGGTGGACCCGCGCGGGGAGCTGATCAAGGGCCTGGGCGGGGCCCTGCTGCGCGAGAAGCTGGTCGCCAGCGCGGCGCGGCGGCTGATCGTCGTCGTTGACGAGGGCAAACGGGTCGCGCGCCTGGGCGGGCATGCCCCCGTCCCGGTCGAGGTGGTGCGCTTCGGCTGGCGCGGCACGGCCGCCCGCCTGCAGGCCCTCGGGGCCGCACCCGAACTCCGGGGTGGCGCGGGCGACCCGTTCGTCACCGACGGCGGCAACCACATCCTCGACTGCCGCTTTCCCGAGGAGGCCGATCTGGCACGGCTGGCGGCGCCGATCAAGTCGCTGCTCGGCGTGGTCGAGCACGGCCTGTTCGTCGGCATGCACCCCACCGTCATCACCGGCCAGTCGGATGGGAACTGCAGCGTTCATGCCTTCTGAGTTCGCCGGGGTGATCTTCGACCTGGACGGGACCCTGACCGACTCGGCCCCCGGGATCACCGCCTGCATCGCCCATGCGCTGGCGCGGCACGGCCTTGCGCCGGCGGACCCCGCGACGCTCACGCGCTTTGTCGGCCCGCCCCTGCGCGAGAGCTTCGCCGAGTTGGCCGGCGGCGACCCGGCCCTGGTGGCGGGTTTGATCGCCGCCTACCGCGAACGTTTTGCCGGTGTGGGGTTGTTTGAAAACACCGTCTATCCGGACGTGGCGCAGCTGCTGGCCGAACTGCGCCGCGCCGGCCTGCCGCTGGCCGTGGCGACCGCCAAACCGGGTGTCTACGCCCGGCGTATCCTGCGGCACTTCGATCTGGCCGGGGCCTTTTGCGCCGTGGTCGGTAGCCACCTCGACGGGCGCCGCTCCGACAAACCCGCGCTGGTGGGCGAGGCGCTGCGCCGACTGCGCCTGCCGGCCGCGCGGGTGGCGGTGGTCGGCGACCGCCTGCAGGACGTGGCGGGGGCGCGCGCCTGGGGCGCCACCGCCATCGGGGTGCTGTGGGGGTATGGCGGGGTGGAGGAGTTGACGGCGGCCGGCGCCGACCACCTCTGCCAGACCCCGTTGGAACTGGGCCGCCTCCTGCTTCCGGCCTGAGGGGGGCCGCCAGGCGGCGTCCCCCGCGTTTGAGCGTCCCCCAGCGCTTTCCGGTCAGCCCTTGATCCCGGTGATCGCGATGCCCTGGGTGAAATAGCGCTGGCCGAAGGCGAAAAGCAGGATCACCGGCAGGGTGAACACGGTCGCCGCGGCCATGAGGTAGGTCCACTGCGTGCTGTGCGTGTTCTGGAACGCCTGCAGCCCCAGGGCCAAGGTGAAGGTCCGCGGGTGGGTCAGGTAGATGAGCGGCCCCATGAAATCGTTCCAGTGGAAGAGGAACGAGAAGATGGCCACCGTCGCCAGCGCCGGGCGGGTCAGAGGCAGGATGACGGACCAGAAGATGCGCAGTTCGCCGGCGCCGTCCACGCGGGCCGCCTCGGCCAGTTCACGCGGCAGCGTCAGGTAGAACTGCCGCATGAGGAAGATGAAGTAGGGCACATCGATGTAGCTCGGCACGATCAGCGGCGCGAAGCCGCCCACCCAGTGCAGCTTCATATAGAGCAGAAACAGCGGGATCATCTTCACGGCGAACGGCAGCATCATCGTCGCCAGCACGGTCCACAAGAGCGCGGTGCGTCCCGGCCAGCGCACCAGACTGAGGGAGTAGCCGACGGTACTGGCGCAAAAGAGGGTGCCGACCGTGCTCAGGGCGGCGATGGTGACCGAGTTGCGGAAGTAGGTGCGCAAGGGGATGGTGGTCAGCGCCCGCGGGTAATTGATCCACTCCCAGACGTGGGGCAGCAGGCTGGGCGGGAAGTGGAAAACCTGCTGCAACGATTGCAGGGACGTGAGGACCATCCACACGAAGGGGGCCGCGAACACCGCTCCGATGACCACCAATAGCAGCGCGAACAGCGCGGAAACGACGGTCGTCCGTGTTTGAGCCATCCGCCCCATCCCCCTCGTCGGGTCGTCGCCGACACCCGCCGGCCCTACGGCGAGCACCTCCCACTTCCCGCCGCGGCCCTCAACCGCCCTCGTAGTAGACCAGCCGGCGCGTGGCCCGGAAGGTGAGGACGCTGACCGCCAGGATGACCATGAACAGGATCCAGGCCAGCGCGGAGGCGTAGCCCATGCGCAGTTCCGTGAAGGCCAGCTGATACAGGTAGACGACCGTGAACAGCAGCGAGTTGTCCTGCCCGCCGGTGCCTCCGGTCACGACGTAGGCCGAGGTGAACAGCTGGAAGGTGCCGATGATCCCGGTGATGACCAAAAAGAGCGTGGCCGGCGACACCAGCGGCAGGGTGATGTGCCAAAGGCGGCGCCTGCGGCCGGCGCCGTCGATGCGCGCCGCCTCGTAGAGCACCTCCGGCACGCCCTGCAGCGCCGCCAGGAAGATGATCGCGGGCGCGCCCACGCCCCAGACGCCCATGACGATCAGGGCCGGCTTGGACCAGATGGGGCTGGAAAACCATCCGGGTCCGTGCAGGCCCAGGGTGCTCAGCAGCCAGTTGATCAGCCCGTAGACGGGGTTGAGCAGCCACATCCACAGGAGGGTGCCCGCCACGGCCGGCATCAGGGTGGGCAGGTAGACGGCGGTGCGGAAGACGGCCACCCCCCGCAGCCGCGCGTTGAGCAGGTTGGCCAGGCCGAAGGCCGTCGCCAGGTTGAGCGGGATGCCGACCAGCACCATGAAGAGCGTGTTGCGCAGCGACAGCCAGAACAGGGGGTCGGCAAACAGCTGGCGGTAGTTGCGCAGGCCGATCCAGCGGGGGGCGGTGAAGACGTGGTACTGGGTCAGGCTGAGGTAGGCGGACATCACCATCGGATAGAGCTCCAGCACCACCAACCCGATCAGCCAGGGCGCCGCGAAGGCGAGCCCCCAGAGCCATTGACGGCGGGACATAGCGGTTCGACGACGCATGCCGGCGCCTCCCTCAGTGCGCGGTGTTGGTCAGGGCCTGCATCATGGTCTGCTGGGCCAGGTCGAGCGCCTGCCGCGGCGAGCGCAGGCCGTCCAGCGCCAACTGCACGTCCTGGGTCAGGACGATGCCGAGTTGGCCCGTGACCGGAGTGGGCGGCAGCCAGGGCACCACGTTGGGCCCCTGGAGGTAGTGGAGGAAGCTCGTGTATTGCGGCGCGTCGATGCGGGTCAACTGCGGATTGTCCAGGTAGCTGCGCACCGCCGGCATGTTTTGCAGGGCCTTGGCCACCAGCACCGGGGCCTGGCCCGTCTGCAGCCAGGTCATGAAGGTCCAGGCCGCCTGCGGGTGGCGGGCCCCCTTGGGGATGATCAGCGAGTTGCCCCGTAGCGCGTCGGAGTTGCGCATGGCGGGGTTGGCGGACCAGTACGGGATGGGGGCGACGCCGTAGGAAAGGTGGGGCGCGTAGTTGTGGATGTTGAACACGTTCCACTGCCCGGTGATCTCCATGGCCACCTTGCCGATGAAGAACGGGCTCTCGCCGTTGATGCCGAAACCCGCCTCGAACTTGTCGACCTGGGCGGAACCGTAGCCGTGCACGTAATTCGCCAGCCAGGTCAGGGCGCGGATGTTCGCCTGGCTGTTGATGGTGAAGCGCCCGCGTTGCGCGTCCCAGAGGTGGCCGCCGAACAGCCGCGCATACAGCGGGAAGCCCTCGCCGCCCATCAGCGGGATGAAGCCCAGGCGCCGGTAGCCGTTTTGGCCGCGCGCCGTCAGCCGGCGGGCGTCGCTGGCGAGTTGGGACAGCGTGGCGGGTGGGCCCGCGATGCCGGCGCGGCGGAAGAGGGTGCGGTTCCAATACAGCATGTAAGCGCCGTTGCCGAAGGGCAGGGCGTAGAGTTGGCCGTGGAACTCGGCGTGCCGCACCATGGCCGGCACGAAGCGCCCCAGGTTGTAATGGGACTGCCGCACGAACGGGGTCAGTGAGCGCACGGCCCCGTTGTTCACCCAGGTGGACAGGGTGCCGCCGGGATACAGCACCGCCACGTCCGGCGGGTTGCCGCCGGTGATGGAAAGCAGCAACCGCTGCATCGGGATGCCGGAGACGTCCCGCACGTGGATGTTCGGGTGGGTGCGGTTGAAAGCGGCGACCACCTGCGCAAGCTTGTCGACGACGGCCGCGTTGGTCCAGCTGTTCCAGAAGGTGATGGTCGTGACCTGCCCCCCCGCCGGGGCGGCCCGCGTCGCCGGCGCGCCGGGCCAGTACAACCATCCCGCCAGCGCCGCCAGACCGGAAAGCACCAGGATGTAAACGATGGGCAGGCGCCGCACATCCCCACCCCCCAAGACTTTGGCTCATGTGGACCAAAGACCTGTGACGCGAACGGTGTGGACGAATCTATCGAGTTCGCCGTTTCAGCAGGATCGATCGAATTCCTGCTGTGTTAATCCACATGCCACCCGTGCATTCAGGAGATACCGCTTGATCAGGCGTGCCGGGCATTTCAATGTATCCGCGGTGCTGTGACGAAGCTGCCGAGGAATATGGCTGGGTGAGGCCAGAGAGTTCTTCTGCTCCCATTCCATTTCTCCGCATTTTCGTCCATCTCTCCACCGCCCCTCCCCGTTGCGCGCGCGGCCACCCGCGGTCGAAACGCGGTGGCCTGAGGTGTCGGGTTCCCAGCGCGGCGCGCAGGTCCGTTTGGCGGGATGTGCGCTCCGGCCGGGCCGCGGTGGTCTGCCCGGCCGCGGCTTCGGCCCCCCTGCGGCGGGTGGCGGCAGGCCGCCGCCGTCGCGGTGGCGAAACAGGCGGTGACGCTTGCGAGGGGGTTCGTCATTTGCAGGCTGCTTCGCGTCCGTCGCTGGCGGAGTGCCTCGCGCGGCCGGGGTTGGTGCTGACGGCGGAGATCGATCCGCCCACCGCGCCGGATTTCGCGCCACTGCTGCAGCGCGCGGAGCGCTTCGCCCCGTTCGTCGACGCCGTGAACGTCACGGACGGCTCGTTGGCCCGGGTGCGCATGGCGGGCCTGGCGGCGGCCGCCGCCATCCGCGGACAGATAGGGCTTGAGGTGATCGCCCACCTGACGACGCGCGACCGCAACCGCATCGCCGTGCAGGCAGACCTGCTCGGCGCGGCGGCCTTCGGCCTGCGGGCCGTGCTGACGATGACCGGCGACCCCCCGGGGCGGGGGGACGAGCCAGAGGCCAAGGCCGTGGGGGACATGGACACGTTGGGGTTGATCCGCCTGGCCGCGGCCCTCAACGCCGGCCGCACCCTGAGCGGCCGGGAACTGGAAGGCGGTACCGCGCTGGCCATCGGCTGCGCCGCCAACCCAGGCGCGGCGGATCTGCCGCGGGAGCTGGACAAGCTCGCCGCAAGGGTGGAGGCCGGGGCGAGCTTCTGCCAGACGCAGCCGGTGTTCGACGTCGAACGCGCGCTGCGCTTCGAGGAGGCGCGCCGGTCCCTGGGCATCCCGGTGCTGTATGGTCTGCTGCCGCTGCGCGATGCGGAGCGCGCCCGGCACTTTTCCGCGATCCCCGGCATGGAGGTGCCCGATTCCGTCATCCGCCGCCTGGAAAGCGGCGGCCCCGACACCGGGTTGCAGGTGTTGGTCGAAACGGCCCAGGCCCTGGCGCCGCAGGTGGCCGGCATCCACCTCTTCCCGATGGGTAGCGCGCGGGCCGTGCGCGCCGTGGCCGAGGCCCTTGCTCCCTGGCGCCCGCACGTCTGACGGCGGTGCCCGCCCGGTTCAGGCGGTGTCGCCGCCGATGCCGCGCGAACGGAGCCTGGCCCGGATCTGCGCGAAGGTGATCCCGTGGGCCCGCGCGATGGCGGAGGCGAAGCTGCGGCCCTGAGGGGGGCCGGGCGCCACCCGGAAGGTGGCGTGCGGCTCCCCGTCGTCTGGCTCCGGTTCGGGCTGCGCGCCCTCGCCGATCCAGTAGGCCGGCCCGTCGTCGGGGACCCCCGGGGGGCGCACCCCGGCCACGAGGCTGGCCACGGGGCTGTCCGCTTCGGCCACCGCGGCGTTGATCCGGTCCGCGGCCAGGGCCAGGTCGTGCAGGTGCGTCGCATAGACGCAGCGCGCCCCGAGCAGGCGCAGCCCCTGGACCGCTTCCGTCGCCAGGGCGATGGCCTCCAGCTGGTTCGTGCCGGCCAGCACCTCGTTGAGCAGGATCAGACTGTGGGGCGTCGCCTCGGCGAAGACCGCCGCGAGCCGCTCCGCCTCTTCGTCCAGCCGTCCCTCCCCGGCCGCCGCCGTCTCCGGCCCCAAGAAGTGCGTCAGCACCTGGTCGGCCGGGCTGAGCACGGCCTTGGTGCCGGCCACCGGCAGCCCCGCCCCGCACAGCACGTGCGCCAGTCCGACCGCCCGCAGGAAGGTCGTCTTGCCGCCGCGGTTGGGGCCGGTGAGGATCCAGACGCGCCCCTGGCCGCCGTCGAAGAGCACGTCGGAGGGTACCAGGCGGTGCCGCCCGTCCGCCGCGGAGCGCAGCAGCCGCAGGGCGAGGGCGAGGTTGTAGGTGGCGTCGATGCGCGTCTCGCGGGCCGCGGCCGGGGCGAGTTCCGGCCAGCACAAAGGCAGCCCGGCCGCCTGCACGCGGCGGCAGAGGTTGGCCGCCCCGAGGTAGAAGGCGATCTCGGATTCCAGATGGCAGAGCTTGGCCGCGCCCAGGTCGGCCAGGCGCGAGATCGCCGACAGGGCGGCGCCGGCCGCCGTCTCCAGCAGGGAGCGCAGGTCGCGGAACAGGACGTTGTCGCCGCGTAGCGCGTCGACCGGTCCGGTCCGCCGCAGCGGCGTGACGCCCCGGGTCTGGTCGGGCGCCCCGGGCCACAGCCGCCCGATCAGGGTGCCCTTGCCGGCGTTGCGCGGCCCGATGCCCACGATGGACGCCGACTCGGGCTCCCAGGACGGCGTCAGGTTGATCGCCACGGTGATGCATTCACCCTGGCGCAGCTGTTCGCGCAGGGAAGGCAGCTCGGCGAGGACCGCCTGGAAGTCGGCGCTGGCGGTCTCCGCGGCCAAGAGGCCCTCCAGGCGGCGCAGCGCCTCCGCCCGCGGCCGCGCCTCCAGCAGGGCGGCCCGCAGTTCTCCGACTGCCCGCGTATACAGAGCCAGGTCGGTGGCGCGCCGCGTCAACGCCAGCACGCCCCAGTCGTCCGCCGCGCCGTCTTGGGGCGGCTGGCCGAGTTCGGCGAGCAGCGGCAGGATGGCGCCGAGTCGCGCGGCCAGTTCCGGGTGGTCGAGCAGGTCGCGCAGGACGCCCTGGCGGTAGGCGATCGTCTCTGCGTCGGTGCCGGTGGCGGTGAGCACGGCCCGCGCCGCCGCCTCGCGCCTGCGGTCGCGGCCGGCGATCGCCCGCAGCACCTCGTCGAGGTCGAGGTCGGCGCAGGTCGTGGGCGCCAGGGAATGCGGGGCGCGCTTGCCGGATCCGCCGGGCCACAGCAGGCTGAAGCCTTCCAGTTCCGAACCGGCGGTCGCCCGCGCCCGTGCGGGGCGCGGCGCCGGGTCCGATGCGGCGCGCACGTCGTCCACCTACCCAACGCGGCCGGGGCCCGCTGCGCCGGCGTCTGGCCATGCGCCGCCCCCGCTCTTTGGGACGGACCGGATGTCTTCCTGCCGCCGCGCGCCGGGGGACACCAGCGCATGGTGCGCGCGGTGTATGCTGGGTGCCGAGGCGGTAGCTGGCGTGGGGTGGGGTGGGTGAGCCGGGGGGAGGGGGCGGCCATCGACGGTGTCGGTACCGCGGCGGCCATGAGGCCATGGCCCTGGCAACCCCCGGCCCTTGGGGCTTGGCCGCTTGACTAACCCCCGGCGCGCGCCGCGGACGGGTGAGGCGTGGTCGTGGTTGCGCGGACTGCTGCTGTTGGCGGGGCTGCTGGCGGCGCTCTTGACCGTGTCCGCCCGCGTCGTTTCCGGCTGGGCCGGCCGTAGCGCGCAACTGGCGGTCGGGATCGGCGGCGTGCGGCTCCTGGCGGTGCGATCCGGTAAGACCGCGGCGCAGGTGGCGGCTTCGCTGCGCGCCGCCGGGGTGGGCGGCCTGTGGCTGCCCGAGGAGACCCCGGCCCGTCTGGCGGCGCAGGGCCGCCTCACCCTCATTGCCGGCGGCCGCTGGCGCGACCTGCGCCGCGCCGCCGGGGCACCCTGGCCGTCCGGCCTGGCCCAGGACCCGGCCTACCTGCTGATCGGCGCCCACCACCCCCGCCTGGCGCACTTTGTCCTGGACGGCCTGCGGGTCGCCCTGGGGGCGCGGACCTCGATCAGTGAACGATTGGTCGGAGGCGCGCTGGCCATCGGCGTCGGCCGCTCCCCGGCCGTGCTCGGCGCCCTGCCCCTCGGGTTCGGGCCGGCCGGCTTGGCGTTCGCCCGCCAGACAGGGTTGGCGCCTGTCCCCGTCGTGCAACCGCCAGCGGCCGGTACGGGCGGCGCCGGGGTGCGCGGCCTTTTCGCCGACCTGGCCGCGTCGTCCGCACCCGTGCGCACGCTGGCCCTGGCCTCCACCAACCCCGGCGGCGGCGCCGCGGGCCGGCGGGGCTTGGCGGTGTTGCTGCGCGTTTGGCGCCGCAGTGGCTGGACGCTGGCCGTCGACGCCGGTCCTGCCGGCGCCCGGGCCGCCGCCGCCACCACCTTGCGCCGGGGGCTCGGGGGCTCCGTCGCCGTCTACCGCGTGCCCGCGGCGGAACTGGCCGGCGGCGGACCGTCCGTGGCGCGGATCGTCACGGCCGTGCAGGAGCGCGGCGCGGGGTGGGTGTACCTCGACCCTGCGGATGTGGGCGCGGGTGCGGGGGCGGGCGGGCTGCAGGACGCGGTTTCGCTCTGCAGCT